>RFHU01000533.1 GCA_003695705.1 Planctomycetota bacterium | reverse complement strand
CGAGGCGGTCCCCCTGGCCCTGGGCGCGCAGGCGGTCGCGCTGCTCGCTGCGGCGGCGCTCCTCGGCGGGGAGCTGTGCCGCCTGCGCCGGCGCCTGCGGGAAGACTCCGCGGTCCTCGGCGCATGCCGCCAGGAAGCCCGGCGAGCGAGCGACGAAGGCACCCAGGCCCGCGCCCTTCTCCACGACCTGCGCAACGTCCTCGGGAGCGCCAAGCTCTCCGTGGGCCAGTGCCAGCAGACCGTCGACCAGAGCCGCCTCCCCACCCTGAGGAAGGCGCTCGAGGTCCTCGAGGAGGAACTGGCCGGCCCGGGTGCCTCCGAGCGCGCGCGGAAGGCGACCGCCCTCTCCCTGGGAGCCGCAGAGTGCCTGGCGCGCGACCAGGAACGGTTGGTCGGCGAGCTGCGCGACGCCGTCGCGTGCCTTGCGCACATGCAGTCGGTCCTCGACGGGCGTTCGCTCGCGACCACCGCCGGCGGAGTCGAGACGGTCTCCCTCGAGGACTTGCTGGGCGAGGCGGTCTTGCTGGCCGGGCTCCGCGCCCACGGAGTCGAGGTGGAGGTGGCGGTGGCGGCCGCGGGCGTCGGCGAAGCGGTCTTCGACCGCCAGCAGATCCTGGCCATTCTGGTGAACCTGGCCAAGAACGCCCGCCAGGCGCTGAAGGGAGCCGGGGTGGCGGCCCCGCGCGTCCGCCTCGAGGCCTGCGCCGACGAGGAGGCGGGGCGCCTGCGCCTTTCGGTCCGCGACAACGGTCCCGGCCTTCCTTCCGAGCTCCTCGAGCGGGTCTTCGCGCCGGGCTTCACCACCAAGACGAAGGGACAAGGCCTCGGGCTCCACGGCAGCCGCGAGGTCGCCCGCCGCCTCGGCGGCGACCTGCGGGCCGAGAGCGAGGGTCTCGGTCGAGGGGCCGTCTTCGTCCTCGAACTCCCCCTGCGCGCCCGACGCCGAAACAGCACCGCAACGCGGCCCGCCACGGCCGCCTGAGGAGGGCAAGGCAGCATGATTCGCTCCGAGCGCAACCGCCGGATCCTGGTCGTCGACGACACCGAGGCCATTCACGCCGACTTCGACAAGCTCCTCGGGGGGCGGGAGCAGGACGCCGCCGCGCAAGCCGCCGAGGACGAGCTCGCGGCCCTCGAGCGCGAACTCTTCGGCGAGCCGGCGGCGACGGCCACCCTGACCGCCGACGCCTTCGAACTCGACCACGCCTACCAGGGCGACGAGGCCCTCGAAAAGGTGCTCGACGCCCGCGCCGCGGGGCGGCCCTACGCGCTCGTGTTCTGCGACGTGCGCATGCCCCCCGGCCCCGACGGGATCGAGACCACCCTGCAGATCCTCCAGGGCGATCCCCAGGTCGCCGTGGTCGTGTGCTCGGCCTATTCCGACCACGACTGGGAGACCGCCTCGCGGGCCTTCGGCCAGACCGACCGCGTGCTGATCCTCAAGAAGCCCTTCGACGCCATTGAAGTCCGCCAGCTCGCTCGAGCCCTCGTCGAGCGCTGGTCCCTGGTCCGGGAGGCGGCCCTCAACGCGAGCGAGCTGAAGCGCCGCGCTGCCGAGCGCACCCGCGAACTCGAGCGCGCCAACGCCAAGCTGCGGGCCGAGGCCACCGAGCGCGAGCGCATGGAGCAGGAGCTGCGCCTCGCCCAGAAGCTCGAGGCCGTGGGCCAGCTCGCCGCCGGGGTGGCCCACGAGATCAACACGCCCATGCAGTACGTCGGCGACAGCGTCGCCTTCCTCGAGGAAGCCTTCCAGGACCTGCTCTCGGTCCTCCCGCCTCTGCAGGCGGCCTGCGAGGCCCTCGCCCGCACCGAGGAGGGGGCCGAGCTCGCCGCCAAGGCGCGCGAGGCGCAGGAGGAGGCCGACCTCGAATACCTCCAAGAGCATGTCCCGGCGGCCATCGAGCGCACCCGCGAGGGCGTGGAGCGGGTCACGACCATCGTCCGCGCGCTCAAGGACTTCAGCCACCCCGACCAGAGCGACATGACCGAGGCCGACTTGAACCACGCCCTGCAGAGCACACTGATCGTCGCCCGCAACGAGTACAAGTACGTCGCCGAGGTCGAGACCGACTTCGGCGAACTGCCGCGTGTGCGCTGCCTCCTCGGCAGCCTGAACCAGGTCTTCCTCAACCTGATCGTCAACGCGGCCCACGCCATCGAGGAGAAGGTCGAGGGGACCGGCGAGCGGGGAACGATTCGCATTGCCACCCGCTGCGAGGACGACTGGGTCGAGGTGCGGATCGCCGACACCGGGGCGGGCATTCCCTCCGAGGTGCGGGAGCGAGTGTTCGACCCCTTCTTCACCACCAAGCCCGTGGGGCGCGGCACCGGCCAGGGGCTTGCCATTGCGCGACGGATCGTCACCGAGACCCACGGCGGCCAGCTCGACTTCACCAGCGAGGTGGGCCAGGGCACCGAGTTCGTGATCCGCCTCCCCGCCCGCGGGCCCGTCGCGGAGTCCGAGAAGGAGGCGGTGTGAAGAAACGCGTCCTCTTCGTCGACGACGAACCGCGGGTCCTCGAGGGGCTCCGCAACCGCCTCCGCAAGCAGCGCAAGAAGTGGGACATGGTCTTCGCCGAGGGAGGCGAGCGGGCGCTCGAAGAGCTCGCGCGCGCTCCCTGCGACGTGGTCGTCTCCGACATGCGCATGCCGGGCATGGACGGCGCGACCCTCCTCGCCCGCGTGCAGGAGGAGCACCCCGACGCGGTGCGGATCGTCCTCTCGGGCTACGCCGAGCTCGAGGCCGCCGTGCGCGCGGTGCGCGTGGCCCACCAGTTCCTCAGCAAGCCCTGCGAGGCGGAGGTCCTCGTCTCCACCGTCGAGCGGGCCTGCAACCTGCAGGCCCTCCTCGGCGAGGAGCGGATCCGCCAGGTCGTGGGCCGCATGGCCTCGCTCCCCCCGCTCCCCGAGGCCTACGCCGAGCTAAGCCGGGTCCTCGCCGACGAGGACGCGGGGATCAAGGACGTGGCGCGGGTCGTCGAGGGCGACGTCGCCCTCTCGGCCAAGCTGCTGCAGCTCGTCAACTCCGCCTTCTTCCGCCGCAACCGGCGCATCACCAGCATCGAGCAGGCGGCCGCGCATCTCGGGATCATGACGCTGCGCAACCTGGTCCTACAGGTGGAGGTCTTCGAGCGCCGGGAGGTCCCCGCGGTCCCCGGCTTCTCCGCCGAGGACTTGCAGCGCCACTCGCTCCTGGTCGGCGGGCTCGCGGCCAAGATCGTCCCGGCGCAGCGCGACGACGCCTTTCTGGCCGGCATGCTCCACGACGTGGGCAAGCTGGTGCTCGCCTGCGAACTCCCCGAGACCTTCGCCGCCGACCTGGCCGCCTGCCCTCCGGGCGGCTCCCTGGCCGCGGTCGAGGTCGAACGCCACGGGGTGGGGCACGCCGAGGTGGGCGGCTACCTGCTCGGGCTGTGGGGTCTTCCCTACACCGTGGTCGAGGCCGTCGCCAACCACCACCACCCCGGCCGCGTGCCCGAGCACCACGCCCTCGACGTGCTCGGCGCCGTGCACGTCGCCAACGCCCTCGCCCACGAGGTCGCGGGCGGGGCGCCTGCCGACGCGCGCCTCGACACGGACTACCTCGAACGCCACGGCCTCGCCGGCGACCTCGCTCGCTGGCGCGAAGTGGCCGCCGAGCTGGAGGAACTCCTGTGAAGCAGCCGGCGGCCGCCAGCGAGCGCGCGCGCGTCTTGTGCGTCGACGACGAACCCCGCGTGCTCGAGGGGTTGCGCCTCACCCTGCGGCGAGCGCCCTACGTCCTCTCCACCGCCGGGGGCGGGGCCGAGGGCCTCGAACTCCTGCGGAGCGAGGGCCCCTTCGCGGCGGTCGTCTCCGACATGCGCATGCCCGGCATGAACGGTGCCGAGTTCCTGGCCCGGGTCCGCGTCGAGTTCCCCGACACCACCCGCGTCCTCCTCACGGGCCAGGCCGACCTGGCCTCGGCCATTGCGGCCGTCAACGAGGGGCAGATCTTTCGCTTCCTCACCAAGCCCTGCCCCCGCGATCAGCTCGAGGCCACCCTCCGCGACGCCGTGGAGCAGCACCGCCTGGTCACCGCCGAGCGGGTCCTCCTCGAGCGCACGCTGCGCGGCAGCGTCAAGGCGCTCTGCGAGGCCCTCGAGCTCGTGAACCCCGTAGCCTCCGGTCGCTCGGCCCGCGTCGCCCGCCAGGTGGAGCAGGTGGCCGAGGAGCTCGGCCTCGAGGACCGCTGGTCCCTCGAGGTCGCCGCGCGCGTCTCCCAGCTCGGCTACATCGCGCTCCCCCCCGAGACGGCCGAGAAGGTCTACCAGGGGGTGCCCCTGAGCAGCGCCGAGCGCGGGCTCCTCGCGCGCGTGCCCACCGTGGCGCGCACCCTGCTCGGCCCCATTCCCCGCCTCGAGCCCGTGCTGGCCCTCCTCGGCAGCCGCGAGAGCGAAGGGAGCCGCCTCCCGCCGGCGGCTTCGGTGTTGGAGATCGCCCTCGAACTCGACGCCTACGAGCTGCAGGGGATCCCCCCCCGGCGCGGACTGGAGCGACTCCGTCGGCGGGCCGACCGCTACGACCCCGAGGCCTTTGCCGCCTTCGAGCGGCTCCACCAGGCCCAGGCGCCGCCGCCCGCGACGCGGACGGTGCCCCTGCGCTCGGTGCGCGTGGGCACCGTCCTGGCCGAGGACCTGCGCCTGTGGACCGGCGCGCTCCTCGTCCGCGCCGGCTACGAGGTCACCCAGAGCTTCCTCGAACGGATCCGCAACTTCCCCGAGGACTTCCTCGCCCAGGAAGTCCGCGTCGAGGACGGGGCCGCGCAGCCCGCCTGCGCGGAGCGGGCGTGACCCCACGCCCCGGAGCGCCGACGCCCCGCAAGGCCTCCCTCCCGCAGCCGGCCCGCGGGGACGCGGGCGCGGGGCTCGCGCCGGCGGGCGGGAAGGCGGACGCGGGAAGGGCGTCCGTGCGCACGGACGTGCGCGCCGGGAGCGGGCCCGTCGGCTCGGAGGCGCGTACCCGGAGCGAGCCCGTCGGCTCGGACGCGCGCACCCGGAGGGGGACCATCGGCTCGGAGGCGGGCACGCGGAGCGGGCCCGTCGGCTCGGGCAGGCGGAGCGGGCCCGTCGGCTCGGACGCGCGCACCCGGGGCGGGCCCGTCGGCTCGGG
>RFHU01000532.1 GCA_003695705.1 Planctomycetota bacterium | reverse complement strand
GTCGGGCGCGGCGGCGGCTTCCGCGTACACGCGACGGAGGGCGCGACCCATCGGTCGACGCCCTCCGCGGGGCAGACACCCGGGCCCGGCGGCCGGGCCTCGGCGGGGAGGGATCAGTGCATGCCCGAGAAGGGGTTCCGCTCCGGAGGCAACTCTTCGAGCGCCTCTTCGTCGGTCTCGGCCATGAACAGCTTCTTGCCTTCGGCGTAGTGGTCGCGAACCAGGTAGACCTGCTTGGTCACGTCGAGGTAGTAGCGGTGGACGATCTCGCCTTCGGCGGGGCGCTCGCTGAAGGCCTCCTCCATCCAGGCGATCTTCTGCGGCGTGGTCAGTTCGTTGCGCAGGATCTCGAGCATTTCCCCGTAGGTGAACTTCCGCTCGCCGACTTCCTTGAAGACCTTCTCCGGTTCGGCGGCGGCGATGCGGTTGCTCCCGGTCGAGCCGGGGTTGCTCGGATCGAACACGTTGAAGGGCGCGCCGCCGACCATCTTCTTGGCCTTGGGGATGGTCACCAGCCCGTAGGTCTGGTCGAGGGTCTTCCAGAGATCCTCTTCCTTCTGCAGGTCCACCAGCTCGAGGTGCTCGCCCTTGGGCTTGAAGAGCACGTAGGGCTTGAAATTCTCGGTCCCCGCGTCCGACTCCTCGAGGCGCGTCACGAACTCCACCTCGAGGTCCTCGGAAATGCCCTTGCGCTGGAAGAAGTAGAACTCGTCGATCTGGCCGGCCGGGAAGAGCTCCGCCGAGGTCGTGCCCATGTTGAGGAAGATTTGGAAGGGGAGCAGATTCCGGCTGATGCGGATGTCGATCTTGAAGCCTTCGACCTTGCGGGCAATGCGCCGCAAACAGGCACCGATGGGCACCGCGAGCTTGGCCCGCACGGGGTCGAACTTGATTTGCTCGAAGCTCGTCCCCAGGCCTCCTTTGTCGCGGGGCTCGTGGACCAACGCGCCAATGATGGGGATCCGCGCGCCGTTGCCGGCGAGCACCACGCGGTCGACCCGCGCGGGGGAGCCATCTTCCTTGCTTTCGAGGGAGCGCGCCTCCATGCGGACGGTTTCTTCGGCGAGTCCCTTGATGACCGGCACGTAGAAGTTGCAGATCTGCCCGAAGTTGATGCTGAGGAACTTCTCGCGGAACTCTTCGCTCTCGGCGGCCATGGGGATGCACTCGGCGAGGTTGACCGGCTCGATGTAGTCCTCGAGGTCGGGGCTGAGCCAGCGCTCGTGGAAGGGCTCGAGGTCGGCCACGGTGACGTTCTTGCCGCGGAGCTCGTTGGTGATGTCCACGCAGAGGGCCTTCTTGAGCGTGTCCGCCTGCGCCCACAGCCAGTCGAAGTTGCGCCGCGCGGGCAGCTTGTACTTGCGGTAGGTGGCCGGCATGTCCTTGAAGTCCCAGGCGGTGAAGAACACGCCGTTGACCAGCTCCCACAGGTCGCGGGGGAGCTGCGGCGCGTTGAGGTGCTCCACCACCTCGTCCCAGCGCTGGAGAAGGGCGCCTTGCTGGACGTCCAGCTTGAACTTCTTGATCCAGGGGTTGCTGGGGGCCTGCTCGGTCGTCGAGGGATCGATGAGCCGCTGCGGGTGGCAGAGGGCCAGCGCCAGGCGGCGCTTGAGCAGGTCGAACAGGAACAGGGTCAGGTTGTCGCCGCCGATGTCCTGGCGGCCGCCGCGATCGACGATGTCGATGTCGAGGGCGAGATGCTGGGGGAGGAACTGCATGCCCACCTTGATGAGCGCCAGGTCCGTGGTGCCGCCGCCGAAGTCCATGGAGAGGAGGTTGAAGCGGTAGCCGCCGTCGGCCGTCTTCATGCGGCCGAATTCCTTCTCGATGTATTCCTTGAGCGCGCCCGACTTGCCGAAGCGCTCGAAGAGGGGGTAGAGGACGTAGTAGAGCCCCGAGGCGGTCGCCTCGTCGGTGCTCATGTCGATGCGGTCGGCCTGGAAGCCGAGGCGACGGAACACGCGCCTCAGCTCGTTCACCTGCACGGCGTTCCAGCGCGGCGGGCTGGTGGCGACGATCTCGTCGATGTTCTTGCCGAGGACCGAGCGGGCGTCTTCGAGAATCTTCTTGCCCAGGGCGGTCATCATGTGCTGGGCGTCGGCGTCGCGCCAGATCTCCTTGCCCTTGGTGACCACGTAGCGCTTGTTGGTGCCGATGCCGCGCTTGACCGACATGTGCAGGTTGGTCTTGCGGGGCGCGCCCACGGCGGCCTGCCCGATGTCGTAGCTCTCGGGGGCGAGTTGCTTGAAGGGTTCGATCTCGAGCACGTTCACCGCCGAGGCGATGGACTGGGCTTCCTTCATCAGGATGGGGGAGACCGGCAGGAAGTCAGGTTCGGGCTTGACTTCCCAGTAGGCCACCGAACTGTTCGTGGTCCCGAGGTCGATGGCGAACACGCCGTCGAAGGTCTCGTCGCCGAGGAACTTCTCCACCTGGATGAAGAAAGCGCTCCACTCGTCGTCGCCTTCGACCTGGAAATTGATCTGCCCTTCCCAGGCGGGGACGCCTTCTTGCTTGGGGGTCGGAATGGCGGTGGTGTTGAACTCGATCTTGAGGGTGTGGCCGAACTCGTTGGGGTCGAAGAGGAAGGAGCCGTGCCCGGTGTTCTGGGGGTCGAGGGGGACGTCGTTGTAGCTGAGGACCACGAAGGAGACGGGATCCTTGCCGAAGTCGACGTTGAACTTGACCGTGCTCGGCTCCTCGAGTTCGGGGATCGAGAGCTCCACGGTCTTGTCCTCCAGGCGCAGCCCCGGCGCGAGCTCCTTGATGACGTGGAGGGGAGTGCTTTCGTCGAACTCGATGATCATTGAGGGGACCTTCCTCCGACCCTTCCAAGTGAATGAGTGCCCGGAGTCCCGCGCGGGGCTTCCGGAGGCGGAAGCGTAGCACGGGCCGAAAGCACGCGCCACAGGATCCAAGGGAGGGACCGACGACCGCCGCGACGCGGCTCAGAGCTCGTCGAACATGTCCAGGGCGCTGTCGATTTCCGAGGAGAAGGTCCCCTCCTCGGGCACCCCGGCTTCGCCCGGCGTGGCCTGGTTCGCGCCGTCCTCGTCCTCGCCCCAGGCCGAGTCGTCGCCGCTTTCGCCCTCGGCGTTGCCTCCTAGGCCGAAGTCGAGGTCCACGTCGAGGGAGAAGTCCTCCTCGCTGAGGACCTCCTCCTCCGCGGCCGGCTCTCCGTCTTCGCGGGCGTAGCGGCGCGTGTCGAAGCGCTCGGCGCCGGTAAAGATCCGATCGGTGTAGGTGCGCGCCCAGCCGGTCTCCAGCGGGGGCACCTCCACGTCGCCGTAGGCGAGCTTGATGTCGCGGTCCTGCTCCTCGAGGGTTTCGAGGGGCGAGGCGCTCCCCAGCCGACGGAACTCGGAGACGAGCTGAGCGACCTGGTCGATGCTCCGCTCCATGTCGTCGAAGCCGAAGTCGATGCGGGCGGCGATGCCGTCGAGGTCCTCGAGGGCGAATTCGTGCAGGCTGCTCAGTTCGAGGTCGAAGCGCTTGCGGAAGAAGGCGGCCGCGCGTCCGGGTAGGTGCACGAGCTCGTCGAGGGCGTCGTGCACGTCGCGCAGCTCGCCGAGGAACTGCCGGACCTCGTCCACGTCGCGGGTGTCGATGAGCCGGCCCGCCTTCACGCGCAGCCGGGCGGCCAGGTAGCTGAGGATCCGCCACAGACGCAGCTCGACTTCTTGGAACTGAGGGGTCGCCGCGGCGGGGCCGAACTTGGCGAAGCCGCGGATCAGTTCGCGGAAGTTTCGCGCGCGGAATTCCTCGTCGCTCTCGCTCTGGCGGAGGATGGCCTTGAGCAGGCGCACGTAGGTGAGGCGGTTGTCGACGCCCGCGTCGCCGACGATGGCGAACTTGAAGGGGTAGGGCGCGTCCAGGGCGGGGCAGTAGACGATCCCCTCGGGGTCGAGGGCCCGCGGCAGGCCGACCACGTGCAGGACGGCGAGGAGGAACTCGCCGTGGGTGGCGAAGTGGGAGAGGTCTTCGAGGCGGAAGCGCACGCCGCTCTCGAGGACCCGGCTCAACACGTGGATGCTCGAGGCGCGGTAGCCGTCGAAGACGAACTCGCGCACG
Organism: Planctomycetota bacterium; assembly: GCA_003695705.1. Taxonomy (GTDB): domain Bacteria; phylum Planctomycetota; class J058; order J058; family J058; genus J058. The sequence goes on along the minus strand of RFHU01000532.1, from coordinate 243 downwards.
CCCTGGCCTTCGACGAGGCGGTAGCTGAGCAGGCGGAGGAGGATCCGCGAGAGCGTCGTCTTGGGGCTCACCCTGCCGGCCGGGCCGTCGGAGACGGCCGCCTCGCGCGCGAGGGCCCGCGGGAGCCCCGGCTGGCGCTCGAACTCGTGCAGGAGGAGGGGCAAGGCCGCGGCGAGGGAGGGAGGCAACCCGGGGCTCGCCCCCGCCTCGACCGGCACGCGGTAGACCAGGTCGCAGGCGCCG
>RFHU01000006.1 GCA_003695705.1 Planctomycetota bacterium | reverse complement strand
GGCGAGGCCGGGGCGGGGACCGCCGGGCCGGCGGGGTCGGGGACGGGCCCCGGGTCCTGGGCCCAAGCGAGGACGCCGCCGGCGAGGAGCCCGCAGGCAAGGACGCCGCAGGCGAGGAGCGAACGGGCGCGGGACGAGATCCGCATGAACTCCGAGCATACCCCAGGGGAACGACTTCGCCTCGACTCCTCTCGGGAGGCGCTGGCTCCCCGAGAAGCCTTGTCCTCGCAAGATGCGGCTGCGAAGCTGAAGGGGGGGAGGACCTCGGTGAGCGACGCGCCCGGACGGCTGGACCGAGTGGTCCGCAGGGTCCTCGACGAGAGCGCCTCTTCGCTCGGCAGCGAGTATCTGCTGTCCCTCGCCCGGAACCTCGCCGAGGAGCTCGACCTCGACCAGGTCTTCGTGGGGCGCCTGAGCGAGGACGGCCGCTCGGTGCATGCCCTCGCGGTGTGGGCGAACGCTGCCCGTGGAGAGCCCTTCTCCTACGAACTCGACGGGACGCCCTGCCAGGAAGTGATGGACTCTCGGGCCTGCGCCCACGCCGACCGCGTGCACGAGCGGTTTCCAAGGGATCGAATGCTCGCCGAGGGAGGATACCGCGGCTACGTAGGGGTTCCCTTGCGCGCGCCCGAGGGAAAGACCCTGGGCATTCTGGTTGGCCTCCGTCGGCGGCCCCTGGAGGACCCCGCGTTCGCCACCTCGGTGCTGCTCGTCTTCGCAGCCCGCGCCGCCGCCGAGCTCGACCGGGCGGAGAAGGACGCCGCCTTGCAGAGCGCCCTCGCTGCCCTCGAGCGGCGCCGCGAGGCGGACGCCTACCTCCTTCGCCTCGCGGGGCGCCTGCTCACCGTGCAGGGACCGGAGCTGGTAGAGGTCATGCCGCAGGTCTTCGCCGAGCTCGGGGCCGCCCTCGACGTCGACGCCGTGTGCGGCTACTTCTTCGACGACGACGGCGCGTTGCAACCAGCCTGCCACTGGCACCGGGAACCCCTGCGCCTCCTCGAGCCGAACGCAGCCGCCCTCGGGGCCGCGGTCCAACGCGAATGGTGGCGGCGCACCTGCGGCGACGGGCGGCCCCTCCGCATCGAAGACCTCGAGCGCCAAGCCGAGCAGGCCGGCCCCCTGGCCGGCTGGATGCGAGCCCGGGGCGCGCGCTCCCTGGCCTGCTTCCCGCTTCTGGGCCCCGGGGGGCTGTTCGGCGTCCTCGAGCTCTCCTCCGCCCGGCCGCGGCGCTGGGAGGAGGAGGAGTCAGCCACCCTGCAGCACGCCGCACAGCTCGCGTCGGCGAGCATGCAGCGCGTCGAGGCCGAGCGCTGCACCCAGCGCCTCCACGAGCAGATGGCGCGCATCGAGAGGCTCGAGTCCGTCGGCCAACTCGCCAGCGGCATCGCCCACGACCTGAACAACCTGCTCGTGGTCCTCCTGTGCAACGGCGAGCTCCTCCTCTCCGCCGACCCTCCGCTCCCCGGTCGTGCCGCGGGGTTGGTGGGCGAAATGCTCCAGGCGAGCAAGCGGGCGGCAAGCCTCACCCGGCAACTCTTGGTCTTCGCCAGCAAGCAGCCCAGCGCGCCCATTCCCCTCGACCTCAACGAGCGCATCGATGGCCTCCTCGCCCTTCTTCGCCGCACCATTCCCGAGCACGTGCGCATCGACTTCATCCCGGGGCACGACCTCGGAACCGTCTCTTGCGACCCCGCCCAGCTCGACCAGGTCATCCTCAACCTGGCCGTCAACGCCGCGGACGCCATGCCCGACGGCGGGCGCCTGACCATCGAGACCGAGAACGTACTCATCAACGGGGACTACACGCGACTGCACCCTTGGGCTCGCCCCGGCCGCTTCGTGCTCCTCTCGGTGACCGACACCGGCTGCGGGATGGACCCCGAAACCCAGCAGCACGTCTTCGAGCCCTTCTTCACCACCAAGGGGCCGGGCAAGGGGACCGGGCTCGGTCTGGCCACCGTCTACGGCATCGTGCGCCGCCACCAGGGGCTCGTTCACCTCTACAGCGAGCCCGGCCAGGGGACGACCTTCAAGGTCTACCTGCCCATCGTGGAGCGTTCGGCCAGGTCGGTGGGCCGCAAGGTCGCGCGAGGCGGCACGGGTCGCGGCGAGCGGTTGCTCCTCGCCGAGGACGACGAGGGCGTGCGCCGGGTGACGACTCGGCTCCTGGAGGAGGCCGGCTACCGGGTGGTCCCCGCATGCAGCGGCGAGGAAGCGCTCGCCCTCGCGGTGGCTTCGCGGGCGGAACCCTTCGCGCTGGCCATTCTCGACGCCATCATGCCCGAGGGCGGCGGGAGGGAACTCTACGAGGAGTTGCGTGCCCGCCTCGGGGACGACTTCCCCATCGTGTTCGCGAGCGGCTACGGGGGCGACGCGCTGCGGCCCGTTTCCGAAGTCGTCGCGCGCGACCCGCGCTGCGCCTTCGTTCCCAAACCCTTCGACGGCGACCAGCTCACCCAGACCATCCGCGCCCTCCTCGACGCCGATCGCTGAGGGCTCGACGCGCGCGGCGAGCGCACCGGCGCGGCGGGCGCCCCGCTACTCCTCCAGGGCGTAGTGCTGAAGGGTGAGGCACTTGATCCCGCCGCCCAGCTTGAGGAACTCGCCCGTGTCGAACTCGCGGACCTCGTAGCCCCGCCGGCGGAGCTCTTCGTAGAGCCTGCGGGGGCCGCGCGAACCGAAGACCACCCGCTCGTAGACCACCGAGTTGCACGCGAAGGCGCGCGCGTCCTCCTCGTCGACGAGGATCTTCTCGCAGTCCAAGCTCTCGATGGTCGCCGTGTCGATGGGCCCGAAGGCACCCGGGTAGTAGGCGATCAGGTCGTCGCCCAAGGGAAGGAGGGCGGTGTCGAGGTGGTAGAAGTCGTCGGTCTCGAGTTCGAGGTCGATGGTGTCGAGGCCGAAGGTCTGGCGGAGGAAGTGCCGGGCGAGTTCGTCGCTGCGCTTGCCGAAGCCGAAGAGGATCTTGTCCCGCCACATGACCGTCTCCCCCGCGCCCTCGAAGACGACCCCGTCGGGGACCTTCGCCCCCTCGATGCCCAGCGAAGTCAGGTAGGCCTGCACGTAGGGGCGCTCGGGGGCGCGCTCGGGGTGCCGGAAGTCGCCGAAGAGGGCCTTGCCGTCGCAGAGGAAGACCGAGTCGCCGAAGAAGCACAGTTCCGGCAAATCCTCCCGCGGCGGGCACACGTGAATCCGCTCTTCTCCGAGCACCTCGCGGTAGGCGGCGACGATGGCCTCCCACTGCTCGACGGCGCGCGCAGCGGAGAAGGGCCGGGCAGGGTCCATCCAGGGGTTGATCGAGTACTCCAGCCGCGCGTACGTCGGCGGGCACACGAAGACTTCCTTCACCCGGGCCACGGGTCAGCTCCGCGGCTTGAGATGCCTCGGGTCGACGGGGATCTTGCCGCCGAGGTCCGCGCGCACCTGCTCGGGATCGGGCATGCGCAGTTCCCGCGCGGGGGTCTGCGAGAGCTTGCGCAGCTTGGCTCGCTCGCGGCGGAGAAACTCCTCCCACTCCTCGACGGTCATGGGTTGCGGTCCGCGCGCTTCCGCAAGTTGTTGCTCGAGCACCGGCAGGCGTTCGAGCCACTCGGCGAAGTTCTCGCAGGCGGGAATGACCTGCCCCTCCTCGATGTCGATGAGCGAGACGGGGTGGTCGTCGCCCTCGCCCTCATCGGTGTTGAAGCAGTAGACGTCGCCGGTGAGGGTGGCGGCGAAGCCGACGAGGTGGGCGGGGAGCCCTTCCTCGCGACCGCGTTCGTTGAGGACCACGAGGTCGCTGCCTTCGTCCTCGCAGCCGACCCCGTAAAGGGTCGTGTCGAACACGAGCCCGCCGTTGTGCCGCTGCAGGAAGGCCTTGTAGGCGGCGGGCAGGCGGACGCCCAGGGCGCGCTCGGCGGCGTCGAGGGCCGCCCCGTCGGCGGGGGGATTCCACTCGGGGTCGCCCTCGCGCGCGGCCTCTTCGAAGGCCGCGAAGAGTTCGTCGTGGGGCGAGGGAGCGGGGGCCGCGTCGGCCGTCGCGCCTTCGTCGCTCATGGGCTCGTCCCGCGCGCTGCTTCGAGCGCCGTCAGTCGTTCCTCGAGAGAGCGACGGACCTCCCGGGCCTCCTCGGCCAGGGCGGCCAGGCGAGCCCGCGCTTCGTCGAGCCGCAGGTCGCCCGCGCTCCCCTTCACAGCATACAAGCTCCGAGGCTCCAAGGCACTCGGCAGGGGAGCCTCCCCCTCGGCCAGCTCGCGGGCCACCTGCCGGTAGGCGTCTCGGAAGGGCATGCCGCCGCGCACCAGCTCGATGGCGCGGTGCGTCGCCAGGGCTTCGGGAGCCAGCGCGGCGCGGGCGCGTTCCCGGTCGACTTCGAGGCCTTCCACGGCGATGCGCAGCGCCCGCGCCATGCTGCGCGCCAGGGGAAGGCCCTCGATGAGGGGTCGCTTGGTGAGCTGGTAGTCGCGGTGGTAGCTCGACGGGAGCTGGAGGGTGACGCCGAGGATCCGGTCGAGCATCGAAGCCAGGACCGCCGCGTTGGCTCGGGTCAGTTCGAGGACATCGGGATTCTTCTTCTGGGGCATGATGCTCGAGCCGGTGGCCACCTTGCCCGGCAGGCGGAAGAAGCCGAGCTCGGGCGCCGAGCCGAGCTGAAGGTCCCACGAGAGCTTGGCGAGGGTGCCGCCGAGGAGGGTGCAGGCGAAGAGGGCCTGGGCCTCCGCCTTGCCCCGGCTGGACTGGACGGCTTGGACGTTGACCTGCAGGCGCGAGAAGCCGAGGAGTTCGGCGGTGCGGTCCCGGTCGAGGGGCAGAGGGGTACCGAAGCCGGCGGCGCTGCCGAGCGGGCTGGCGTCGCACGCCCGGTAGGCGTCGCGCAGCGCGGCGACGTCGCCTTCGATGAGCTCCGCGTGTCCGGCTGCCCACAGCCCCACGGTCGAGGGCATGGCCTGTCGCAAGTGGGTGTAGCCGGGCAGGATGACGTCCTCGTGGGCCGCGGCGAGGTCGCACAGCGCGCTGGCCAGCGCGAGGGCCTCGTCCACGACGTCGAGGAGACGTCGCTTGGCGTAGAGGCGCAGGTCCACGAGCACCTGGTCGTTGCGGGAGCGCCCCGTGTGCAGCCGACGCCCGGCCTCGCCGATGCGCTCGCTGAGGCGGCCTTCGATGGCCGTGTGCACGTCCTCCTCCTCGGGGGCGATGGCGAAGCGCCCCGCGCGGTGCTCGGCGAGGATCTCGCGCAAGCCCGCGGCGATGCGGTCCCGGTCCTCGGCGCCGAGCAGTCCGCGCTCGGCGAGCATCGCACTGTGGGCCAGGCTGCCCCAGCAGTCCTCTTCGACGATGGCCAGGTCCAGGAGGTGGTCGTCGCCCACGGTGTAGGCGAGGATGTCCGGATCGAGGGAGTCTCCCTTGTCCCACAAGCGTCGTGCCATGGCGGCCAGACGCTACCACGCGGAACCGCTTGCGGGCAGGCCAACGGTGCGCCCCGCCGCCGCAGGGCCGCGCCCGCAGTTAGTTCCGGTCGTAGAACTTGCCCTCTTGCGCTTCCTCGAGCTTCTCGCGGACATCCTCGTAGCCGGGGTCGAGGCGCTGGCAAGCCTCGAAAGCGCGGATGGCGTCGTCCCAGCGTCGGAGGGCAAGGCACGCGGTCCCTTCGAGGTAGCGGAGTTCCGCGTCGGCGTCGTTGTACTTCAGCCCCTTCCGGGCGGCGGCCAGCGCGGCTTCGGGCTGGAGCAGTTCGAGATGGTGCCGCGCGAGCGCCGCGGGGGCCTCGCGCCTGCGGGGGTTGGCGTCGATGGCCGTTTGCAGGTGCTGGCGGATGGCCTCGTCGTGCTTGCGGCGCCCGAGGGGTTGCTGCGCGAGGGAGCGCGCAAGGAGCACCCGCACGTCGTAGTCCTCGGGCGCGGCCTCCACCGCCTCCCTGAGGAAGGAAGCCGCCTGCTCGGGCTTGCCCGCGCTCAGGGCCACGCGCGCCGCATCGATCCGAAGCCGCACGTCGCGCGGGCGGGCGGCGAGGGCCTTCCCGACCGCCTGGAGGCCCTTGCGCTCCTCGCCCTGTTCGAGCAGCGCGCGGCCGTAGAGGTATTCGGTCTCCCAGTGCTGGCGCTTGCTCAGCGCACGCTCCAGCGGCGGGGCGGCTTCGCCCGGCCGACCTGCCGCGAGGAGCGCCCGCCCCAGGGCCGTGAGGGCTTCGGGGTCCTCGGGGGCGAGCTTCGCGGCCTCACGCGCCGACGAGAGCGCGTCTTCGGCGCGCCCCGCGTCGAGCCGCACCCGCGAGAGGCGTGCGTGCGCCGTCGCGTTCTTTGGGTCGGCGGCGACGGCCTTTTCCAACGCGGCGGCCAGTCCGCTCGCGTCGCCCTTCTCCTCGCGCAGATCCGCCAACAGGAGCCAGAGGGAAGCGTCGTCCTCGGCCAGGGCAACGGCCTGCTCGGCGGCGCGCAAGGCGGCGTCGAGCGCGCCCGCCGCTCGCTCCAGGCGCGCGAGCTCTGCGAACACGCGCACGTCGCGGTAGCCTGCCTGGACCGCCTTGCGCAGGGCCTCGCGCGCATCGTCTTCGTGGCCCCCCGCCAGCGCGGCCATTCCGACGACCGCCTCGGCTTCTCCGGCAAAGCCTTCGACGCCCCGCGCCTCGACGGCCTCGTTGTGGGCCTTGACGTACTTCTTCTCCTCGATGAGCAGCCAGGCGTAGGCCAGGCGCAGGCGCGCTTCCTCCTCGGGGTCCTCGATGAGGCCGCGCTCGAGCACCCGGGGCGCGAAGGTCCGGAGGACCGCGGCGTCCTTGCTCTGGGCGCCGAGCTCGGCGAGTCCCACCAGCGCGCCGGGATGCTCTCGGTCGTAAGAGAGGGCCTCCTGGAACTCGCGCTTGGCGGCGGCGAAGTCGCCTTCGCCAAGGTAGGCCAGCCCCGCGCGGGTGTGCGTCCCCGGCCGCGTCGAAAGCCACACCGCGCGGGCGACTCCGCCCAGGACCAGCAGCAGGACCAAGGCCACCCCGCCGAGGAGCACCTGCCGGGGCACCTTGTCGAGGAGGCCCGCCCCCCCGCCGAGCTCGGCGCCGCAGGCCAGGCAAGCCGAGTCGCCGGGCGCCGCGGCGGCGCCGCAGGCGGGGCAACTCCGCGGCGCTTCGTCGGCGCGGACCACTTCGTAGGCGTCGGCGGAGCCGGCGGGCGCTTCTTCTTCCGCCGACGCATCCAAGGGAACGGCGGGGATGGCGAGGACCTCGCGGCAGGCCTTGCAGCGGACCTTCTTGCCTGCCAGCTCCGCCCCGACGGTGAGCGCGTTTCCGCAGGTGCAGTGGACCTCGATTGCCATGGGCTAGCGGATCGTACGCCAGCCCTCCAGGGCGCGCAAGGACGCTGCGCGGAGGCAACTCCGCAAGGCCGAGCGTGTTAGGATCGGCACCTTCGCGCAGGAGCCGGTGTCTTGATCTCGAAGCGAGACGTCGAGTTGGGCAAGATCGCCCTCAAGCAAGGCATGGTCGACAAGGAGCAGTTGACCAAGTGCCTGGCGCTGAAGAAGAAGCTCGCCAAGAAGGGCAAGAAGGTCCAGCTCGGCAGCCTGCTCATCCGCAAGGGATACATCGACGAGGAGCAGCTCGAGACCATCGTCCGCCTCCACAACGAGCGCCTCGCAAAGCGCAGCGCCCGGCAGCGCGCCGCCGCGGACGACGAGGCGGGGGGACGGCGGAGCAGGCGCAGCAAGCGAAGCAAGCGCAGCAAGCGCGCCGGGGACGGCGGCGAGGAGACCCCGCGCAAGGGGAGGAAGCGGAAGAAGAAGGCGCGTCCGCTCGCCGACGAGGCCGACGAGGACGAAGGCCAGGCCGCGGTCGAGACCGCGACCGCGACCCGCGAGGCCAAGGCGAAATCCAAGAAGGGCAAGGCCCGCGACGCTGCCGGGCGGCGCCGCAGCGCGCGGACCAGCGCGCGCGCCAAGACCTCGCGCGAGGCCCGCGCCAAGAAGAGCGCCTCCAAACGGCGCGCCTCCGCGCGCGAAGACGCCGCGGCATCCGCGTCGGCGCTCGAATCCGCCGTCGAGGGAGCCGACCCTGCCCTCTTCCAGAGCGCCCGCGAATCCGACGTCGAAACCACCCGGCGGCGGCTCATCGGTTGCCCCGAGTGCGGAAAGAAGTACCGCGTCCGGCCGAACCAGGTCGGCAAGCGCTTCCACTGCCGGCGCTGCAACTACCGCATCAAGGTTCCCCGCGACCTCTTCGAGCGTCCCATCGAGCGCCCGAATGCGGTCGAGGTGGAGGAGTTCGTCCTCTCGTCCAGCGACCAGGTCGATCCCGAGGAGGCCGAAGAGGCGGTGCGCGCCGCCGCGGTCGCGAGCAAGGCAGTCGAGCGCATCGGGAAGAAGGCGTCCATTCGCGAACTCGCCCAGGCGGCCGAGAAGTGGCAGGCCAAGCCCGTCGGCCCCCAGCGGCGCTTCGGACTCAAGGGCCTGCTGACCATGGCGGCGTCCTTCGGCACCCTGGCCGCAATCGTGGGGGGAGGGGCCTACGCCTACCAGGCCAAGCAAGAGCGGCTGGCGCGGGAGAAGCAGGCCCGCATCGACGCCGAGTTCGACGCCTGGAAGGAAAAGCTCGACGCGGCGCTCGCCAAGGCGACCGCGGCGGAGGAGCGCAAGGATCCCGACCTGCTCGGGGGCGTTCTCGGCGACGTGGTCGTCGCCCTCGAGGCCAAGGACGGCCTCTTGCGCGGAAACAACCGCCAGCGCGCCGAGCAGCTCATCGCGGCCCAGGGAGTCGAACAACGCCTTCGCGACCTGCACCTCGCCCGCGGACGGCTCATCCTCGCGCGCGGCGGCCTGCGTGCGGCGGAGGCCCTGCGCGACTTCGAGGAGGCCGTCCGCTTCGACCCGGGCGACGAGGGCGCCCAGTGCGCCCTCGGGCGGGTGCGCGTGCTCGCGCGCCGCTTCGCCGACGCGGCCCGGGGCCTCGAGGGAGCCGCCAAGGCTTCCCAGCGCGCGCGGGCCCTGCGCGGGCTGGCCTTGGAGCTCGGCGGCGCCGGAGCGAAGGCCGCGGAGGTCTACGCCTCGCTCGAGGCCCCCGAGGGCGCCGTGCTCGCCGGGCGGGCCTACCTCGTGGACGGCGAGTGGGGGCGCGCCCAGGACGCCGTGCGGAAGAGCGGGCTGCAAGGGCCGGCCGTCGCGGCGGCCAAGATCGTGGAAGCCCTCGCCCTCGAGGGGAAGAACGAGTTTCGCCAGGCCCTCGCCCTTCTCGACCGCGCCGTCCTCGAGGCCAAGGAGCTCCCCTTCGCCTACCTCGCCCGGGCGGCCTTCCGCCTCCGCCACGGGGGCGACCCCGAGCAGGCCTTGCAGGACGCCAAGGCCGGCAACCGCCAGGGCGCGACCGCCTGGGGCTTGCTCCTGCAGGGGGACGCGCAGCTCGCCCTGCTCCGCTGGCAGGACGCCCTCAGTTCCTACCGAGAGGCGGCCCAGGCGCGGAGGGGCGCCGAGGAGGGCTTGCGGGTGGAAGGGGAGGTCGACCCCTTCGCTCCTCCGGTGGCTCCCGACTTCCGGGTCGTGGCCCGCGCCCGCCTCGCCCTCGCCCACGTCCTCTCCGGCGAAGCCGAGGCAGCCCGAGTGGAGCTCAGCAAGGGGATCCAGGCAAACCCCTTCAGCCCTTACGGGCAGGCCGCCCTCGCCCACCTCGACTTGCTCGGCGAGCAAGGGAAGCTCTCTCCCGAGTCCGAATTCCTCTTCCAGCAAGCCCTGGAGAAGTCGCGCCGACTCGACGCGCCCGAGGGCGAGCTCGTTCCCTCGGTCAGCTCGGCCTACTTGCTCTTGGTCAAGGGGGCCTTGCTGGTCACGCGCACCCGCTACGGCGAAGCGGTCGAGTCCCTCCGCCGCGCGGCGGACCTCGACCCGAACCTCGCGGCGGCGGCTCGGGCCCTCGAAGGCCAGGCCCACCGGCGCAGCAGCCGCGCCACCGACTCTCGGGAGGCCTTCCGGGCAGCCGCGCGCCACGACGAGCGGTCGCGCAGCTACCGGATGGCCGCGCGCCTGCTCGCCAGCCCCAAGGTGCCCTCCGAGCGCCTAGAGGGCGCCGTCCGCTGTCTGCTCTTGCAGAATCCCTACAGCGCCCACGCCCGGGTCCTCGAGGCGCGGGTGCTCCTCCGCCGCGAGCGCCCCAAGGAAGCCCTGGCCGCCCTCGACAAGGCCATCGCCCGCAACCCCGAACTCGGGCTCCCCTACACGCGCCGCGCGCTCTTCTTCCTCCTCGAGTTGCCAGAGTCCATGCGGGACGTCGACCAGGCCGGCCGCGACCTCGACCAAGCCCTGGCCGTGGAGTCCCGCGCCGGGGGGGTGCGCCCCCTCACCTACTGGGCGCGCGCGGTCTACCACCAGGAACGGGGCGAGATCCCACAAGCCATTGCCATCCTCGACCGGTGCCTGAAGGAGCACGAGGACTACGCCGAGGCCTTCAAGCTGCGCGCCAAGCTCCATTCGCAGGCCGGGGACAAGGTCAAGGCGCAGGCCGATTGGAAGCGCTACAAGGACCTGACCGCCCGGTAGGCGCCCGGTCGGGCGCGCCGGGGCAGCGGTCTCGCGGGGAGGACCTCCGGTGAACTCGTCCTTCGACCTCTACCCCATCGGGGAAGCCTACGCCGAACTGGACCTGGTCGTTCGTCAGCTCGACGACGGTCGCTTGACCCTGGCCGACGACGACAGCCTCCCCGACGACGAGCGCGTCCACGTGAGCGCCACCGACGAGGGCCTGCGGGCTTCGCTGCGCATCGCGAACGTGCCGGCCATGAACGAGGCCGTGACCCGCGGCCTGGAGGCCCTCAACCAGCACGGCCCCTGCGCCTTCACCTGGCGCGCGGGCGAGGTCCACGCGGAGGCCACGCTGCCCTGGAGCGAGGGGGGGCCGAACTTCTCCACCGCGCAGCTCAAACGGCTCTACGCGGCGGTGCTCAAGGAGCGACCCAAGGGGCGCAAGATCGAGCAAGTCGCCCGCGGTGCCGCCGAGTGGTCGACGCTGGTGCCCGCGCGACCGCTCGCGCCCTCCGTCGGCCCGAGCGGTGGAGCGGGGGCGTCGGCCGCTCCCGCCGTGCCGCCGAGCTTCCTTCCCGGCGCCGGGCAACGGAGCGGCGAGGAGCGCGCCACCGTGCGCTACGGCGCTGCGGACGCCGTCCCCGGCCGGGCGGAGCCCGGCGCCGCCGAACGACGTCCCCCGCAAGCACAGGGCGGGGCATCGGCGCGCGGCGCCGCTCCGCTGGTCCTCGCCTGCTTGGGGCTCCTCCTCGCCGGCGGCGTCGGGGCCGCCTGGTTCTGGCTGCGGCCCTCCGGGGAGCCGGGGGCCGTGGCGACCGGCGG
>RFHU01000531.1 GCA_003695705.1 Planctomycetota bacterium | reverse complement strand
GGGCGCAGGACGGGGCGCAGGACGGGGCGCAGGACGGGGCGCAGGACGGGGCGCAGGACGGGGCGCAGGCCGGGCGGCGTCGGCCAATTGGCCGGGCAAGAGGGGGACGGCGAAGACGGCTTCGGGCGGAGCCACTTCGCCGGGGAGGAGGAGGAGTTCGGGTGCTTCCTCCAGGCTCGGGGGAGGCGTGGCCCCGGGCAGGAGCGGGAGCTCCTCTGCGGGGGCCCGCTTGGGGAGGCGACCGGTGGGCTGCCGGGTCGAGAACACGCGGATCTCGAAGCCCTGCTCGGCGCGGAGGAGCGCGGCGTAGTAGGCGGCTCCCTGCGCGACGGCCAGGTCGGGGTCGACCACGCGTTCGGGTGGGCGACCCGAGAGTTCGCCGAGCAGCGCGGTGACCTGGGGCATGTGGGAACTCCCGCCCACCGGAAGGACGACGTCGATGTCGTCCCAGCGCGTGCGGGCCTCCTCGAGCACCGTGTCCACGTAGGTCTTGGTCTGCAGAAGGAGCCCTCGGGTCAGCTCCTCGAAGAGCGCACGGGGTACCTCGAGCTTGAGGGTCTCGCCGAAGGCCCGGCAGAAGACGGTGGCGCGCTGCTTGCGGGAGAGGACGATCTTCGCGCCTTCGACGCGGTTGCGCAGGTCTTGCTGGGCGGTGGGGTCGTCCCGCGGGTCGCGGCCGAACTCGGCCTCGAACTCCTCGGCGACGTAGTTGAGGAGCTCGTCGTCCCAGTCCTTGCCGCCGAGCCGGTGTTCGCCGGCCGTGGCCAGGACGCGCACCCGTCGGCCCGCGAGCTCGAGCACGGTGACATCGAAGGTCCCGCCGCCGAGGTCGTAGACCAGGGCACGCACGGTCTCCGAGCGGGCTGCGTGGTGGAGCCCGTAGGCCAGCGCCGCCGCGGTGGGCTCGTTGAACACCGAGAGCACCTCGAGGCCGGCGAGGCGTCCCGCGTCGGCCGTGGCCGCGCGCTCGAGGTCGCCGAAGTAGGCCGGGCAGGTGATGACCGCCGAGCGCGGCCGTTCGCCGAGGGCGTCCTCTGCGAGCCCGACGAGCCGGCGCAGGATGAGCGACGAGATGGTCTGCGGGCGGAGCTCCCGGCCGTCGACGGCGAAGCTCCAGTCGGGATCCCCCATCTCTCGCTTGACGAACTCCACGACCCGCTCGGGGTGCTCGGTGGCCCGCACCTTGGCCTCGAGGCCGACCAAGGGCTCTTCGCCGGGCGGGAAGAGCACCACCGAGGGAAGGCTGCGCTCTCCCGAGGGCGTGGGGATGACCTCAGCGCGTCCGAAGGAGTTGAGGAAGGCGATGGAGGAGAAGGTGGTCCCGAGGTCGATGCCCGTGATGGGACCCGGGCTCGTGGACGCCATGCTGGCGAGTCTAGCCGGGCGGTGAGGCCCGCGCGAGCCGCGCGGAGGTGCTTGGGCCGAGGGCCCCTCTCCGGTTAGCCTGGGGGGAATGAGCGAGGGGCAACCTCTGCGCATTGGGATCTTCGTCATCGCCTACAACGCCGTCCGGCATCTCGCGCGGACCATCGATCGGATCCCGCCCGCGCTGTCCGAGCGCGTGGAGGAAATCTTCGTCATCGATGACGCGAGCACCGACGACACCTTCTACGCCGCCCTCGGCTACAAGGCCGAGCGTGGGCTGGAGAAGCTGAAGGTCTTCCGCAACCTAGAGAACCAGGGCTACGGAGGGAACCAGAAGGTCGGCTACCGCTACGCCATCGAGCGCGGCTTCGACGTGGTGGCGATGCTGCACGGCGACGGCCAGTACGCCCCCGAGGTGCTCCCCTTCCTCCTCGAGCCCTTCGAGCGCGGCGTCGCCGACGTGGTCTTCGGCTCGCGCATGAGCGTGCCGGGGCGCGCGCGCGAGGGCGGGATGCCCCTCTACAAGTACCTGGGCAACAAGGTGCTGACCTTCTGCCAGAACGCGCTCACGGGGATGAACCTGAGCGAGTTCCATTCGGGCTATCGGATCTACCGAACCGAGGCCCTGCGGCGGATCTCCTTCGAGTCCTTCACCAACGACTGGCACTTCGACACCCAGATCCTCCTCGCCATGTACGAGCGGGGCATGCGCATCGTCGAGCGCCCCATCCCGACCTACTACGGCGATGAGATCTGCCACGTGAACGGCATCCCCTACGCCATCAACTGCCTCTACCAGAGCGCGCGCTTCTGGCGGAACCGACGCCGCGGGGTCAGGAGTTTCCCCGCGGCGGCGGACGTCCCGCGGCCCTTCGCGGAGCACGAGCTCCCACCGGCGCTCCGCAAGCCCCGCCGCCGTCCGCTCCCGGTGGTCGACGCGCAGCCCTGAGGGCCGCTCGCGCTCAGAGGGTGAAGGTGAATTCCTCGACCAGCGCGCCGGGGAGGTTTCCGCTGGCGGTGGAACGCTGGAAGTAGGAGCCGGCGTCGAGGATGAAGTCGCGTTCGCGCGTGAGGCCAACGAGGCGGTCGCCGAGCATCCGGTAGGCGGTCTCGTCGAAGCGCATCACGTCGAGGGGCGCCTTGATCTCGCCGTTCTCGACCCAGAAGGTGGCGAAGCGGGTCATGCCCGTGGTGCGGCAGGCCGTCCGGTCGGACCAGTTGAGGTACCACAGGTTGGAGACGTAGACCCCCGTGCCGAGCCGGGAGAGGACTTCGCTCTGCGGCAGATCTCCGGCGGCAATTTCGACCGACTCGGGGGATTCCATCGCCGAGGCGCCGTTGGACGGAACCCCGAATTCCTTGGCCGAGCGGGGCGAGACCAGGCAGTCCTTGTAGGCCCCAGCCTCGATGAGCGTCACCGCGTCGGGGCGGAGGAAGCCGGCCTCTTGGAAATTCGCCGCGACGCCGCCGGCGGTGTGCTCGCGCACGGTCACCGACGGGTTCAGGGTGCGTCCCTCCTCGACCATCTTCAGGAGCGGCGTCTGCTTGGTCTTGTGGGCCTTGAGTCCGAACCCACCCCAAGCAAGGAGCCCCACGATGTCGTAGAGGGCGGCAGGGGTGAGGTAGACGCGATAGCGGCCGGGCTCGATGCGCTTGGCGGGGTGCTCGATGACCCGCAACTGATCGCTGGCCCAGGCGACCTTGCGCGCAAAGGCCTCGGGATCCCAGCGGAAGCCGGCGTAGCTGGTCTTTACCGCCTTGTCGGCGCGGTGGTAGAAGCTCCAATCGAAATTGAAGGTGAAGGTGCTGTGCCAGTTGCGCTGGCCCAGCGAGTTGGCGAAGCCGGTGTGGATGCCGCCCGCGGCGTAAATGCCCACGAGGTCCCGGCCCGCGCCGGCTTGCTGGATGTCGGCCACGGCGGACGCTCCGTCGGGGAGTTCGCGCGAGGCGACGGACTCGGTGGAGTGGACCTCGGTGGCGTAGAGGAGATGCGGGTCCTCGGGCAGGTGGGCGCGCTTCTCGCGCAGCTCCTTGAAGAGCTTCGCCACGCGCGCGCGGTCCGTCTCGAAGTCGCCGGTCAGCCGCAGGCTGCCTGCGCAGTGCCGCTGGCCTTCGATGAGGTCCACCGACAGGTCGTGCTGCACGACGGAACCTGCCTGGCGGACTTCGCTCTTGTTGAAGCGGACGAAGTCGGAGTCCTCGCTGTTGAAGCTCGCGGTGTAGACCTCCTCGCCCGTGAGCAGGGAGGACATCGCGTCGGCGAGCTGGTGGAAGTAGGTCTGCATTTCACTCGCCTCCGAACACGTCGACGTCGGCGAAGAGGCACGCGGGCGAGGCGTGGCCGACGCGAATGACTTGGTTGGGTTCGCCCTTGCCGCAGTTGGGGGTGCCCATGACCACGAAGGTCGAAGGATCCCCGACCGCCTTCAGGTTGCGCCAGAAGGTGGCCGAAATGCCCCGGTAGTTGGGCTTCTTGACCACGCGCGTCAGTTCGCCGTCTTCGATGAGCTGCGCCCACTCGCAGCCGAATTGGAACTTGTTGCGCGAGTCGTCGATGGACCAGCTGCAGTTGGTGCGCATGTAGATGCCGCGCTCCACCGAGCGCACCATCTCGTCGAAGGCGCTCTCTCCCGGCTCGAGGTTGAGGTTGGCCATGCGGTCGATGGGCGGGCGGTTCCAGCTGCAGGCGCGGCTGTTGGCGACGCCCTGGAGACCCGGAGCGCGGGCCTGGGAGATGGTTCCGCCCAAGGGACGCAGGAGGATGCCGTCCTTGATCACGAACTCGCGGGTCGCCGGGCGTCCGTCGTCGTCGTAGCCGTAGCTGGCGAGCTGCTCGGGGCGCGTGGGGTCGAAGGTCACGTTGAGGAGTTCCGAGCCGTAGCGGTAGCTGCCGAACATGTCGGGGGTGACGAAGCTCGTGCCCGCGTAGTTGCGCTCGTCGCCCAGGATGCGGTCGAGCTCCAGGGGGTGCCCGATGGATTCGTGGATCTGGAGCACCATTTGGTCGGGAGCCAAGAGCAGGTCCATGGTTCCCGAGGGGCAGTTCTCGGCGGAAAGGAGCTGCAGGGCCTCGTCGGCGATGCCGGTCGCCGCGCCGCGCCAGCCCACCGCGTCGACCACCTCGAGCCCGCCCTGCCGGCAGTAGGCGTAGGCGCCGAAGGTGCGGGTGACGGTCTCCGCGCCCTGGTTGGCCGTGGCGCGCAGGCCGGGGAACAAGTAGCTGAAGCGCTGGTGGACGCGTCCCCCGCCGCTGGTCAGGTAGAGGGTCTCCATTTCCTGCCAGGCGAGGGAGGCGGACGAGTCGACGATGCGCTCGTCGCGCATGAGGGCCGCGCACTCGGCGCGCAGCAGGTCGATCTTCTCCTCCAGCGGCACCTCGCCCCAGGGCGTTTCCACCGGCGAAGCGTATTCGCCCTGGGGGTGTTCGAGGGGAACCTTGCGGAAGTCGACCACGCTGCGGCCCGCCGTCTCCTCGGCCCAGCGGAGGGCCCTTCGGGCGGCTTGGCGGAGCCCCTCCTCGCTCAGGTCGCAGGTGGCGGCGTAGCCGTAGCCGCCGTCCTTGGTCACCGCGAGCATCGCGCCGGCGTCCTCGGCCGTGGACACGGGTTGGAGGACGCCGTGGCGGACGGCGAGGGACTCCCCGCGGTCGAGCTGCAGGCGCAGCGAGCAGAAGTCGGCTTCCTTGGGGACGACGCGCGCGAAGCGCGCCTCGATGGCAGCGAGCATGGGGCCTCCTGGAGCGGCCGCCGTTCTACCCTCTTCGGCGCGATCGCGCAGGGGTCCCGTCGCCTCTTGCCGGGAGCCGCCGTGTCCGGCGTCCTCCTGGGCGAGGCCCGCCTGCGTCGCGGGCGGGGTGCCTGCCTACCGAGCGCTCTTGCGTCCGGGGCGGTAGCCGGCGCGGCGGGTGCGCGGGCGGCGGTCGTCCCGGCGTCCTCGGGCGCGCCGGGTCCGCGCGGGGTTGGGGATCTCGTGGATGTCGCCCGCTTCCTTCTGCGCCCGGCGGCGGCGGGCGGCAATGGCTTCGGGCGGAGGTCGAGAGGGGATGAGGGCGTCGCAGCCTTCGCCGATGAGGTCGCTGCGGCCGGCCTTCTCGAGGGCCTCGCGGACGAGGAAGTAGTTCTCGGGCTTGAAGAACTGCAGGAGTGCCCGTTGCAGACGGCGGTCGCGCAAGCCCTTGGCCACGGGGACGGGCCGGAGGGTCAAGGGGTCGAGCCCGGTGTGGTACATGGCGCTGGCGAGGTCCATGGGGGCCGGGATGAAGTCCTGCACTTGGTCGGGGCGATGCCCGCTGCGCTTGAGGAAGAGGGCCAGCTCGATCATGGCCTCGAGGTCGGAGCCCGGATGCCCGCTGATGAAGTAGGGCATGAGCTGCTGCTTCTTGCCGGCGGCTCGGGAAGCCCGCTCGAAACCCTCGACGAAGCGGTCGTAGTCCTCGAGCGTGGGCTTCTTCATCAGGTTCAGGACGCGTTCGTTGACGTGCTCGGGGGCGACGGTCAGCCGCCCGCTCACGTGGTGCGCGGCCAGTTCGTCGAGGTATTCGGGGGCCCGCGAGGCGAGGTCGATCCGCACCCCGCTGGCCACGTGGACCTTGCGGACCCCGGGCACGCTGCGGCTGGCGCGCATGAGCTCGAGCAGGGGCCCGTGGTCGGTGTCGAGCATCTTGCAGATGCGCGGATGGACGCAGGAGAGCCGGCGGCAGCGCGCTTCGACCTCGGGATCCCGGCAGCGCATGGAATACATGTTCGCGGTGGGACCGCCGATGTCGCTGACCACGCCCTTGAAGTCGGGGTCTTCGCGGAGACGCTCGAT
The DNA here is from genome assembly GCA_003695705.1 of Planctomycetota bacterium. GTDB lineage: Bacteria > Planctomycetota > J058 > J058 > J058 > J058. The sequence continues at coordinate 4,544 of RFHU01000531.1, read as the reverse complement.
CTCGCGCAGGACCGAGGCCCGCGAGCGGGACTGGACGATGCGCCCCTGATGCGTAGTGATCGAGCAGAAGGTGCAGCCGCCGAAGCACCCGCGGAGGATCTGGACCGAGTGCTTGACCACTTCGTAGGCGGGGATCTTCTCGCGGTAGCTCGGGTGCGGGCGGCGGGTGTAGGGAAGGTCGCTTATGCGATCGAACTCGGCCTGGTCGAGGGGGAGGGCAGGGGGTGTCTGGACGACGGCCCGGCGCCCGTGGCGCTGCACGAGGGTCTTGGCGTTGAAGGGGTTGCTGTTGAGGTGGATGCGCTTGGTCGCCCGCGCAAAGGCCACGGGGTCGGCGCGGACTTCCTCGAGGCTGGGGAGTTCCTCGACCTCGTCGCCGCCGGGGGGCTCCTCGCGGGCGCCGGTGGCGTAGACCACGCCGCGCAGGCTGCGCAACGACTCGAGGGGCTCGCCGCGCTCGAGGTGGCGGGCGACTTCGACGATGGTCGTCTCGGCCATTCCATAGACGATGAGGTCGGCCTTGGCGTCGAGGAGGATCGACCCCCGAACCTTGTCGCTCCAGTAGTCGTAGTGGGCGAGCCGCCGCAGGGAAGCCTCCACCGCTCCGGCAACGACCGGAACGCCTTTGTAGGCTTCCCGAGCGCGCTGGCAGTAGGCGAGGGTCGCCCGGTCGGGGCGCAGCCCAATGCGCCCGCCGGGGGAGTAGGCGTCGTCGTTGCGGACCTTTCGGTTGGCCGTGTAGTGGTTGATCATGGAGTCCATGTTTCCGGCGCCGACGCCGAAGAAGAGGCGAGGGCGGCCGAAGCGGCGCCAGGGATCGCAAGAGCGCCAGTCCGGCTGAGCGAGGACGGCCACGCGGTAGCCGGCCGCCTCGAGGACGCGCCCGATGACCGCCGTGCCGAAGCTCGGGTGGTCGACGTAGGCGTCTCCCGAAACGAGGACGACGTCGACGGCGTCCCAGCCGCGGGCCGAGACTTCCTCGGGGGTCATGGGGAGGGGCAGGCCGTCCTTCCCACCGCTGCGCTCGGGTCGCGGGGCGGCGGGAAGTCGGCGGGGCTTGCGGGTACGGCGTCGCTTCACGGGTCCCGCGAGTGTAGTTGGCGGGAGAGGAAACTGCGTCAGAGAAACGTGTTTGCGCGCCCCGCGCGGGGTGGCAAGCCTCAGGCGCGCTGGGCGCCTTCGAGCTGGTTGAGGGCGTTGCGGGCGTCGCGGATCCGTTCGCGGGCGTCGCGCACGTAGGCGTCCACGCGGGTTCCGCGGACCGCGTCGCCCTGGGCGAGGTGCCACTTGCGGAAGGCCAGATCGACCTGGGCACGGCGGAGGCCCCGACGGAGGGAGTAGCCGCGCGGCCCGTGGGCGAAGAGCCCGCCGAGCTCGTAGCGCAGGCGTCCGAACCAGCGGGAGAAGGAGGCCAGTTCCTCCTTCTCCACGAAGCCCTTGTCCACTTCTTCGGACAGGTAGGTGACCAAGACGCGACGCTCGCGCCGGGCGGCGAACACGTAGGCCGCGGCGAAGAACAAGAGCCCCGCGCCGCCGAAGACGGCGGTGTTCAGGGCGAGGGCCAAGACGCCACGCTCGGGGCCGAAGACTTCGCCGAAGGTGAGCGCCGCCGCGTTCCATACCACGTGCATGCCCACCGCGGTGACGAGTCCGAGGGGGGCGTAGAGGAAGCGGCGGCGGTGGGCGCGAGGGGCTTCGCGCAGCAGGCCGAGGCCTGCGCCCGTCATGGCGGTGTAGATGGGGTGGCCGATGAGGGCGTTGACCAGTGCGCGGTAGGTGCCCATCACCAGCAGGGTCTCGCTGCCCTGTTGGAGGAAGCCGACGTTGTAGATGCAATTCTCCACCACGGCGAAGCCCAGTCCCGACGCCGCCCCGAGGATGAGGCCCTCCAGCGCGTTGTCGAACTCGTCGTGGAGGATCCAGAACACGACGAGGACGGCCATTCCCTTGACGACCTCCTCGGTCACGGGAGCGAGGAAGATGGCGGTGAGGCTCCAGGCGCCGCGCGCGCCGACGAAGGCGGTGAGTGCGTTGTTCCCGAGCGAATTGAGAACGAGGGCCGCGCCGCAACCGGCGGTCGCCCCCCATACGGTGCAGGCGAGGAGGTTGCGCCAGGGGACCTGTCCGTTGCGGTCGAGGAACTTGAACAGGAGGAGGTAGGGGAGGGCGGGAAGGAGGCCGAAGAGGGCGGCGACCAGCATTTGCCGCGGGTGCGCGGTGAGGGCGGGCCAAACGATGAGGTAGCCGGTGGCCGCGCCGCCGATGGCCCCGAGCACGCAGAGAACGGCAAGGAAGTAGAGGCGCCGCTTCTTGAAGCGCAGGCCTTGCTCGCCGCCGACGAGTCCGATCTGGATGAAGGAGCTCCCCGGGTCGGAGGCCTCCACGAGGGTGTGCCCCGAGTGGAACTTGCCCTGGGTGTCGTAGCCCGCGAGCGTGGGCGCGCGGGCCACGGTCGGGGTCTGGGGGGTCAGTGTGGCGGGAGGGGTGGCGTCGAGGCCGTCGGCTTCGAAGACGAGCTCCGTCTCGCCGAGGAGGAGGCGGTCGCCGGGCCGCAGGCGGCGCCGGCGCTCGCCGGTCAGGTGCTTGCGCCCCACGTAGCTCCCGTGCTGGCTGCGGTTCTCGAGCAGCCAGCCGCCGTCGGCCCAACGGAGGACCGCGTGGGTGCGCGACATCGTCTGGTCGGGGAAGCGAACGCCGGCCTCGGAGCCCCGGCCGATGGTCACCGACAGGGGCTCGGATGCGCCCGAGGGGAGCGCGATCCGCTCCCCCTCGCGCAGGCCGGAGCGGACCCTGAGGTGGAAGTTCACCACGCCGAGGTTGCCGAGCGGGCCCCTGCCGGTCAAGCTGCCCCGAGGGGAGGGGCCGACCACGGCTTGCTCCCCCGGCCGAAGGGGTGCCCCGGGCGCGGTCGCCACCGCGCGAAGGGGCGGGGAAATAAGGGTCCGAGGAGCGGAGACGAGGCATGTCGATCCCGGGGGAAGTGCGCGCAGACCGGGGCGGGGACGTGGAGCAGCTCCTCCGCGACGCGCTCGCCGAGGAGGAGCGACGCCTGAACGCCCTCGAGGAGCGGGTGCGCCGGCTGGCGGCGAAGGCGCGCGGCGAGGCCGGGGCCGATGAGCCCATTCCGGCCCATCCGCCGGGCACTTGGGAACGCGTCAAGGCGGAGGAAACCACCGAGGTCGCCCCGCCCGAGTTTCGCGACCGGGCGCTGGAGGAGTCGGAGGAGGTCCCCCTCGAGGCGTCGCCGGAGGGCGACGGCGCGCGGGGCGCCGCGGCCGCGGACCTGCTCGCGGGCGCCCCGGTGGTTCCTGTGGCAGACGGGGGGAGGGGCGACTCCGGCGCGGTGGAGCCGCCCAGCGAGGAGCTCGAGGCGCTCGAGGAGAGCCTGGAGCGCCTGCGCGCGGAAGGCTCCACCGAGGAGGGGCTGCCGCTGAGCGGGCCTGCGCGAAGGGAAGCCCTGCAGGAGCCGCGTCCGCGCGGCTTCGCGGCGGAGGCCTCCGGGGCGCGCGAAGCAGCCCTTCCGCCGCCCGACCTGCCACCGGACCCGCTGCTCGAGAGCGGAGAGCGGGCCGAGCCCTTCGACTTGCCGCCCGAAGAACTCGTCGACAGCGGCGAGTGGCGACCCGAGGAACCGCGCCCGCGCGGCTTCGCGGCGGAGGCGCCCGCGGTGGTCGGAGAGGGGGAGAGGGGCTACCCGCGGGCCTTCGTCGGCCTCGAGGAGCCCCGGCCGCGTGGCTTCCGCGGCGGGTCCGCGGAAGCGGCCCCGGGATCGGTCGGCAGCCCCGGGGCCGCGGGGCCGCCCGAGCCCGCCTCCGCGCCCTGGGAGGGAACCGAGGGGCCGCTGGTGCCCGACGGGCCCTTCGTGCCCCTCGTCGAGCCCAAGCCGCGAGGCTTTTCCGCCGGCCCGCCCGGTGCGGCCAGGTCTGGCCGGAGCGCGGTCGGCCGGCGGGAGGAAGAGGAACGCGCGGCGGTCCGGCGCCTGGTGGAAGAGAGCGGCGCGCACCTGCGCGCCCTCGAAGACCAGCTCGTTGCCTTCGAGGCCGCGGCGGCGGCGGGAGCGTCGGCCGCGACACTGCCTTCGGCCGGACCCGAAGCAGGGCAGGCCTCGCCGACGGGGGCGACCGGAAGGCCGGCAGAGGCGGCGGCCGGAGCGCAACCGGAGTCGGCGGGAGGAGCGCAGGCGCCGCCGGCCGACTTCGCCCGCTACGCCCTCGAACGGGCCTTCGGCGCCGCGGGGTCGGGCGTCTGGCGCCGGTTGGTCGAGGGGCAGACCCGCCTCGCGGCCCGCCTCGACGCTGCCATCGAGCGTCTGGCGTCCTTGGAGGAGTCCCTGGCTGCCCCCTACGAGATCGACGCCATTCGCCGGGTGGAAGGGACCTTGGGCGAACTCGGCCGTCAGCTCGGCGCGACGACTGCGCTGCTCGAGCGGCTCGGGCGGCGGGTGGACGCCCTCGACGCGCGCGCCGACGCGCGTTCGCTCGACAGCGGCGCCACGCAGCGGCTCATCCGCCTCCTCCGCAGCCAGCCGGCGCGCCGTGTCGGCC
>RFHU01000530.1 GCA_003695705.1 Planctomycetota bacterium | reverse complement strand
GGAGCCTCTGCTTCACCCGATCAAGGCGCCCCTCGCGCCTCCACGGATCGAACCGGCGCCAAACGGTCTTCCATGGGCCCTGGCGCTCGGGCAAACCTCGCCAGGGTGCGCCCGTCCTGAGGATCCAGAACACTCCGTCCAGGAGCCTTTGCGGGTGCCGCGGCTTCCCCCGTCGTGTTGCAGGCCGCGGAAACAGGTCCCGGATCGGCCGCCACCGCTCGTTCGTCAGCTCAGGACGCCCCATCGCACTCGGTGCCCTGCAGTCCCAGGGCGCTGCGCAGAGATCTTCGATTCCAAGACGCATGGCGACGCCGGCCCTGCTCGCTGGCCAGGGCCCGCGCGAGGGCCCCGGCGGGGGCGGTGGCCTCTGCGCTCAGCCGCTCTCGGGCGGGAGTCCGTAGCGCTCGGCGAGGCCGTGCTTGCGCAGGCGGTAGTAGAGCGTGCTGCGGTTGATCCCCAGGGCGCGGGCGGCGGCGGCCTTGGAGCCGCCGGCTTCCTCCATCGCACGGACGAGCTCGTCGCGCTCGATCTTCTCGAGCGCGCGGGGCAAGGGCGCGCTGGCCGAGGGTGCTTCCTCCAGCTCGGGGCCTCGTCGAGCGCCCAGGTCGAGGAAGCGCAGGTCGCTGGCTTCCACGCGCGACCCGTCGCCGGCGAGGATGACCGCGCGCTCGACCACGTTTTCCAGCTCGCGCACGTTTCCTGGCCAGGGGTAGGAGACCAGGCGGCTGATGGCGTCCGCCGAGAAGTCTTCCAGGTGAAGGCGTCCTGCTTCCTTGGCGTGTCGGCGGAGGAAGAAGCGAGCGAGTTCAGGGATGTCTGCCTTGCGCTTGCGCAGCGGCGGGATCTCGATGGGGATGACCGTGAGCCGAAAGTAGAGGTCTTCGCGGAAGTCGCCGCGCTTGACCATGGCCTCGAGGTCCCTGTGGGTCGCTGCGATGAGGCGCACGTCGACCTTGACCGTCTCCGTGCCTCCTACCCGCTCGAACTCCCGCTCCTGAAGGACGCGCAGCAAGCGCACCTGCATGGCCGGTGAGATGTCCCCGATTTCGTCGAGGAACAGGGTTCCGCCGTCGGCCAGCTCGAAGCGTCCCGGCTTGCGTCGCTCGGCGCCGGTGAAGGCGCCTCGCTCGTGCCCGAAGAGTTCGCTCTCGAGGAGGGTCTCGGGGAGGGCGGCGCAGTTGACCTTGACCAGCGGCTTGCCTGCGCGCGGACTCGTGTAGTGGATCGCGCGCGCGACGAGTTCCTTGCCCGTGCCCGTCTCGCCGCGGATCAACACCGTGGAGCGGGTGGGGGCGACTTTCTCTACGCTGGCGAAGGTCTCGCGCAGGCCCCCGTCTCGTCCGACGATGTCCTCGTAGTCGTACTCCTGCTGGATCTCCGTCTGCAGGTATTGGTTCACCGCCTGGAGTTGGCGGAGGAGCCGTTGGTTCTCCTTGACGAGCCGATAGCGCTCGACCGCGTTGCCGATGGTCATGCGGAGTTCGTTGGTGTCCCACGGCTTGACCACGTAGCGGTAGACGTCTCCGCGGTTGACGGCCTCGAGGATCGACTCGGCGTCCTTGTAGGCGGTGACCACCATGCGCACCGTGTCGGGGCGGATCTCCTTGGCGCGTTCGAGGAGTTCCACTCCGGACATGCCGGGCATGCGCTGGTCGGTGAGGAGTACGGCGGGCTCGGGCCCCGTACCGAGCAGGTCCAGGGCTTCGGCGCCGCTGCCGGCGAGTTGGAGGGAGAAGTCCTTGCGGAAATTGAGCCGGAAGACTTCGAGTTGGTCTGGCTCGTCGTCCACGACGAGGACGCGGGGAAGTTTGGATTCCTGGGCGGCCACGCGGCGATCTTACAGCCTTCCCTGCCCCTGGGGAGCCCTTGCGATCCGCGCGAGGGCGGCGGCACCGCGGCGGCTCAGCCCAGCACGGTGGTGGTGCTCGTGACCGCGAGGGAGCCCGAGGCGAAGGGGTCGCGGTCCTCGAGGCGGGCCACCCGCGGCAGCTCGATTACGAAGTGGGCGCCGCGCCAGCGCTTCTTGACCCCAATGCTTCCGCCGTGCTTTTGGACGATGCCCAGGCAGAGGGCCAGCCCCAGCCCGGAGCCCTTGCCCTGCTCCTTCGTGGTGAAGAAGGGCTCGAAGATCTTCGGCAGGTTCTCCTTGGGGATCCCGCTGCCGGTGTCGTCGATCTCGATGCGGACGCGGTCTTCCCCCAGCAGCTTGGCCCAGATTCGCACGCGCCCGGTGTCTTCGATGGCGTGCGCCGAGTTCGTGAGCAGATTCACGAAGACTTGGGTGAGGAGGTTGGGGAAGGCCTTCAGGGCGAGCGGTTTGCCGTCCACCAGAGGCAAGTCGACGCTCACGCTGATGCGCTGGCCGATCCCCTCTGGTTCGCAGGCGGCGATGGCTTCGTCGACGACCGTCTGCAGCTCCACCCACTCGAGGTCGGCGGTCGTCAGCTTGGAGAAGGCACCGAGGTCGTGGACGATGTTGATTGCGCGTCGAATGGAACGCTCGAGCACGCCCACGGCCCTCGCGGCGTCGTCGAGGGCCTCGCGGAGGCGCGCGGAGTCGATCCCTCCGGGCGAGGACGGGGATCCGGAAAAGGTCGTGGGGTCCGCCGCGCCCACGATCTCCTGCGCTGGGGCGTTCGTGGCCTCCGTTGCGGTCGCGCCGTCGTCCGCTCCTTCGGAGTCCGGACTCGCCGAATCCTCGCCGGCCCCGTCTTCGCCCGCGGGCGGCGGCACGATCTGGGACCGCAACTCGGCGAGGGCGGCCTCGAGGGGCGGAAGCATGTTCTGGGCCGCGGAGAGCGGGTTGTTCAGCTCGTGGTTCAGGCCGTGGACGAGGCGGCCGAGGGAGGCGTGCTTCTCCGTGATGATGAGCTGTTCCTGGGCGGCCTTGAGCTGTCGGTGGGCCTCTTCCAGCTTGCGGTGGGCTTCCTCCAGTCGATTGGCCTCTTCGAGGCGGGCTTGCAGGGAGTCGCGCTCGACGAGCACGGCGATCAGGTCGTTGAAGCTTTCCACGAGGGTGCCGATCTCGTCGTGCCGGTAGATCTCCACGCGCGCGCTCAGGTCCCCGCCGCGTACGGCCTCGATCCCCCGAGACAGGACGAGGATCGGTTGGAGAATGCGCCGGTCGAGCATCTTGAAGAGCACGAACCACAGGAGTGCGGTCCCGGCCGCTCCGGTGACGAACATGAGCAGCACGGTGCGGTAGAAGGCGGCGCGCGCGCCGCGACGGACCAAGGCGAAGACGAGGACTCCGAGCCGTTCTCCGCGGTCGCCGACCAAGGGCAAGGCGAACTCGACGATTTCCTCTCCGTTCTTGCTCCAGCGGTCGAAGACTTCCCCCGATTCGACCTCCACCGCCTCAGGGTCCTGGGCGGAATAAGCCTTCTCGACGTGGGCCTCGCCGGGGTCGTGCTCGCGCGAGGTGGCGCCCACGTTGATCAGGACGCGCCGCTCCGGGTCGTAGATCACGGCGCTCACGAGGTCGAGGTCCTCCTCGCCGCCCGGCCCGAGGAGGTGCTCGAAGAACTCCGTCAGTTCGGGGACCGGGTTGGGTCCCTCGAGCTTCTCCACGCACACGCGACGCAGGACGTGCGCGAGCACCGCCCCGCGAGACTCGACGTACTCCACCCGGTGGAAGCGCCGGACGCTCCACAGGGCGACCAGGCCGACGACCAGGAAGGTGAGGCCCGCGCAGAGTCCAATGATCCGGTGCAGCTCCGTCTTGAGGCGCACACCGTCATGCTACGGCGAGGCGCGGTGCTTGGCGACGGCTCGCGCCGAGCGCGCCCGGGCGCCGGTCGCGAGGCCGGCGCCACCGGCGTTGCGCGGCCAGCCGGCGGCGGGGCTTGGGCCGACCAGCGAGCGGGGGCGGGCCGCGGAGAGGGCCGCTGGGTAGCATGTACCCATGAGCGAGCCGGCCGAAGGTGCCCTCTCGCCGCAGGCGAAGCTCGCGGCCACCGCCCTGGCCGAGATCCAGAAGGCCATTCGCTTCTTCCGCCTCTACCCGGCCACCCACCGCTTTTGCGTCCGTGGCGTGGACGAAGCCGTGGTCCGCCTGCGACGCTACCACGAGAAGTTCGCCGACCTTTCCGTCGAGGTTGCTCGGGACGGCCTTTACCTCGACGACGGCAACGTCCTCCCCACTTCCGGGCAGTCCACCGACCTTCCCGTCATCCTCTACGGGGCCGGGGTCTTCGGCCTGACCCTCCGCCGCGGCGTGAGCGAGCGCGAACTGGCGGACTTCATCGACGTGCTCTCGGATTCCTATTCCCACGCCGAAGAAGACGGCGCAGGGGGATTCGGCGCTGCACGCGACGTCCTCTCCGCACTCTGGCAGCGCGATTTCAGCGGCATTGGGTTCGTGATTCAGGATCAGCTCGCCCCGGGCTCGAAGAAGCTCGACCCCGAGATCGCCGACCTCGCCGATCGCATTCACGAGCTGATGTTCGTCCTCCGCGGCGACGACGTGCTCGAAGGCCAGGAGTACGAGGACCGCGCCGGCGACATCGAAGTCGAGCGCTTCGTCGCCCGGCTTTGGGAGGAACGGGTCCCCGAAGCGCGGGCCGATCCGGAGCAGGCCCACGCCTACCAGCGCACCGCCGCAGGCCAGAAGCGCCTCGAGTTGCTGAGCGAACTGCGCGACGCCAAGGTCGAGGCCCCGGCCGAGCGCGCCGCACGAATCGTCGCCTGGGCCGACGGGCAGGGCGTGACGCGGCGCATCCCCGCCGAGGTCGTTGCTCGCTTCCGCGCGGTGGCGGCTCTCCACGCCCTCACACACCACGATCTCGAAGGCGCCACCGAGATGGTCCGGCAGCTCGTCGGAGAGGAAGGCAGGCTGAGCGAAGCCCTCAGTCGCCGGCTGGGAAGCGTCAAGGCGCTCCACGGTGTGGCCGAAGCGCTGCGGAGGGAAATGGCCCGCCGCGGCCCCGAAGGCTTGATCGACTTCGGCCTGGCCTACCTCGACCTGCTCCACCCCAGCGCCAGCGCTGCGGCGGTCGAGGTCTACCCGCTCATCGGGCATGCCGACGTGCGCCGCGTCTTCCGCCGCTACCTCTCCCGCACGGTGGTCGAAGCGGCGGAAGCCATCGAGCCCCTGACCACCCACGAGAGCGAAGACATCGTCAAGGAAGGCCTGGGAATCCTCGCCATGGCGGGAAAGGGAACCCGCGCCTTCGAACTCCTCGAGCGCTACGCCCGCGAGAGGGACACCCTCCGCGGCCCGTTGGCCAAGATCGCGGTCGAAAAGCTCTCTGGGAGCCGCAAGAGCCACCGTCTGCAGGAGATCGTCCTCACCGACCCCAACCGGGACCGTCGCGTGCAAGCCGCGCGGCGCCTGGCGCAGGTAGGACATCCGAGCTCCTACGAGCCCTTGGCCGACTTCTGCCGCTCCCGGGAGCTGTGGCAACGCGACGACGAAGAGGTCCTCGCCATCTTCAAGGCCCTCCGGACCTGCGGCGGGCCCCGGGCCTCGGCGGTGTTCGCCGAACTCTCGGAGTTGAAGAAGGGCCTCTTCGGTGGCAAAGCACGCGAGCGCATAGGCAAGCTCGCCCGCATGTGGATTGCCTCCGAACGCAACCAGCGCCGCAGCCAGCGGCGCCCGCGAGGCACCCGGTGACCGGCATCTTCGGCATCGACGAGGCCTTCGAGCCGGTCCGCGATGACGGCTCACCTTTGCGCAAGGCGGGCTACGCCGAGCTGAGCGTCCTCGCGGAGCT
>RFHU01000529.1 GCA_003695705.1 Planctomycetota bacterium | reverse complement strand
GGCTGCGTCCTCGGGCGGGGCTGCGTCCTCGGGCGGGGCTGCGTCCTCGGGCGGGGCTTCGTCCTCCGGCGCGGCGGCCTGGGGGAGCCCGCCCCTCGAAGGCGGCAGACCGGGACCCGACGCGAGGGGAACCTCCGCGGGGCACCCGCAGGCGAGGAGGAGCAGCGCTAGCAAGCTTCCCGTCCGGTAGGTCACCGACCGACCTCCTCGCCGGCGGGGGCGTCGCCGTCGAGCACGCGGAAACTCTCCACGGCACGCGCGAAGTCTTCCGACCAGCGTTCGTGGTCTCCCTCGGGGGCGAAGCAGAGCAGGTTGTAGGTCCGCCGGTGGTCGACGGAGCACAAGGAGCGCCGGCGCACCCGATAGACCTGCTCGCTCCCGTCGTTGCGCACGGTGAACACGGTGTCGCTCCCGGGCCGCTGCCCGCCGGGAAAGCGCTCGTCGGCCACGCGCAAGCGCTCGGCCTTCACCAGTTGGAAGTTCGTGTAGTTGTTGCGCACCCAGGCTTCGTCGAGGCGCAACAGGTCTTCGTGACTGGCGGCCATGGGGAAGTCCCGCAAGACGACACCGAGGACCACGCCGCGCTGTCCCCGGCGCGTCAGGCGCAGGCGCATCTGCGGCTGGGCCGGCGCGAGGTCGAAGAGCCACTCGGGGCCGGGACGACGGAGTTCGAAGTTCGTCACCGAACTGCGGAACACGTCCCCCTCCAGGTCTCGAGGCAACTCGGGGTTCGCCACGTCGAGCCGGGACCAATCGCGCGGCTTGAGCCCCAAGAGCCGGTAGGCCCGCCGGGCGAGCGTCGGGAGCGAACGCTTGAACTCCCGCAGAGGAAAGGCTCCGCGCGCACGGGTGTCCGAGTCCACAGGAAGGCCGAGGTTCTGGTAGATGCCCACCTGGAAGCTGCCGTGACACCGCGCGAGGGAGGCGAGGATCTGCGAGAAGATCTCGATGACTTCCGGGTAGTAACTGAGCAGGACGTACTCCCGATACTCGCGAAGGTCGTGGCGAATGGTGGGGACGATGACCTCGAAGATGTCGCGGGTGAACTGACTCCAGGACCTCTGCACGCGCGCGCGCGCGGGCTCGGGGATGCCTTCCGGATGCGCCCGCCGCAAGGCCGCGCTCTCCCCGAGCATGGCCTCGCCCCACATGATGAGGTTGTTGTGGGCGAGCTGCAGCCCCTCGAGCAAGTCGGCGAGCTTGTGCTGCACGCGGCGCTTCTCCGCCCGCGCCGCCGCTCGGTCGCCGTTCGACCAGGCAAGGCGCAGGGGCGAAGCGGACCGCTCCCCCAGCTCCTCGGCCACCGCGCGCGCTTGCACGTCCGGATCGACCTCCAGGAGCAGCCCGTAGCGGCCGGCGAGGACCTTGCTGGCGGGGCCGAAGCGCACTTCGAAGCCCCCCTCGTGGACCTGTCCGTACCGAACCTGCCTGCCTCGACCGCTGCGGCCCAGGGAGAGGAAGACCGAGACGACCAGGCCCTCGGGGGCGCCCTGGGCTCGTCCGCGGACGAGCACGGCCTCTCCCTCGTCGTCCTCGTCCGCGACGAGTTCCGCCTGTGCGCTGAGGACGATGTCCTCCCCGAGCGCCAAGCTCAACGGCGCCAGGGCCAGCGCGATCCCGAGGCAGCAGCCCAGCCTCGTCCCTCGGCTCATGTCTCCTCCTCGGGGGGAGTATAGCCCTCGCGTCGCGCGCGCGCCGATTGCTACCTTGGGCGCGTGATGCAGCGGGTCGGCCGCTACGAGGTCACCGAAGTCTTGGGACGCGGCGCGGCGGGGCTCGTCCTCGCCGCGCGCGACACGAAGACGGACCGAGAGGTCGCCGTGAAGCTGCTCCTCGACCCCTCGGGCGAGGCCGTGTTGCGACGCTTCGAGCGCGAAGCCCGCGCCCTGGCCGGTACGGCGCATCCCGGGCTGGTCGCCTTCGTCGACCACGGAGTCGACGCCGGTCGCCCCTACCTCGTCATGGAGCGGCTCCACGGAGAGAGCCTCGCCGAACGCCTTCGCCGTGGGCCCCTCGCGCCCGAGGAGGCGGCTCGCTGCGTCCGCGACGCAGCCCACGCCGTCCAGTCCCTGCACGCCGCCGGCGTCCTCCACCGGGACATCAAGCCGGAGAACCTGCTCTGCGTGGATGGTCGCACCGTCGTGGTCGACTTCGGCCTCGCCCGCGATGCGGGCTCGGCCCTCGAACGCCTCACCCGCACCGGCGACGTGCTGGGGACGCCGGCCACGATGCCGCCCGAGCAAGCGGCCGGGGATCCGAGCCGCCAGGGCCCACGCAGCGACGTCTACTCGCTGGGCGCCACCCTCTACATGCTGCTCTGCGGGCGGCCCCCCTTCGACCATCCGGAGCTCTACCGGCAGCTCCTGGCCGTGGTGGAGAACACCCCGCCGCCACCGAGCCAGTACGCCCCCGTTCCGCCACCGCTCGAGGCCATCGTGCTCCGCTGCCTGGAGAAGGACCCCGAGCGGCGCTATCCGAGCGCCGGCGCGCTGGCCGAGGCCCTCGACGCCTTCCTCGCGCACGCACGGCCCGGGCCTCCTGCCGCCGCCTGGGCCCTTCTCGGCGGCGCCGGCGCAGCGACCGCGCTCCTGGCCGGCTGGGTCTTCCTCCGCGCACCCCGCGCCGAACGCCCTCCGCCCGGCGCCGACGACCGTGCGGGCGCGGTCTCCTCCGCGACCGGCGCGCGGACCCCCGCCGACGCCTCGCACCGGCCCGCGACGTCCTCGGTCGTGGCGGAGTCGCCTCCGGAGTGGTATCGAGCGCTCCCCCTCGCCCGTCGGCCCCCGCTCCCCCTCCCGCGGGGCCTGCGCTTCGGCACGGCCACGGGAGAATACGTGAACGAACGGGACGGGACCGTGCTCCTGTGGACGGGCGAGGGCCTGTTCCTCGCTCGGGAAGAGCTGCGGCGCAGCCAGTACGAACGCTACTGCGCCGAGACCGGCGCTCGCCTCCCGCCCCCTTCTCCCACGGTTTCGGCCGCGGAGGACCCTCCCCTCACGGGGATCGACTGGCTCGAGGCCCAACACTACGCGCGCTGGGCGGGGCTGGACCTACCCACGGCCTCGGAGCGCCGCGCCGCCGCCTTGCGGCTGGCGCCCGGTAGCGACGAAGGCGAAACCGCGCGGGCCGACCCCACGCCCCGCTGCACGGGACTCACCGAAGATCCCCTCGAGTGGCTCGACCTGCCGGCCGCCGAAGGAGACGCGCAAGGCGAGGCAACGAGCCTCGTCGGGGTCGACGGCGGGGACTTGTTCCCGCGCGCGCCCCGCGACGAGCGCTCCTTCCTCCTCTCCCGCCGGAACGACCTCGGCGTGCGCCTCGCCCTGCGCGTCGGCGCAGGGCCCCGTCCCCTCCCCCCCGCGCCTCTGAAGTGGAGCCTGCGGCTGTTCCCCAGCGGAACGCGGCGGGGAGGGCCCGGCGCCTCTCCCCCCGACGACCGCGACTTCCGCAGGCGCGCCGCGGAGGCGCGCCCCCTGCCCTGGCTGGGTCCCCTCCGACTGCCCTTCGCCGGAGGATCCCCGGCCGAGGGCGCTCCGCGCCTGCGGCTGCGCGCGCGGGACCACTTCGGACTCGTCGCCGAGGCCGCTCCCGAGCTGCCGGCGGGTCGCTGGGGCGTGGACCTCGTGTGCGACGACGGAGCCCGGCTGTTCGTGGACGGCCGCCTGCTCCTCGACTCCTGGGCCTACGGACACTCCCGGGCGCGGCGGGCCTTCTTCGTCCTCGAGGAAGCCCGCGCGGTGCGGCTGCGCCTCGAATACTTCGAGCTCGACGGCTTCGCCGTCGTCGATCTCGCCCTCTACCCTGCGCCCCGGCGTTGACGGCCCCGCCGGCTGCGCGCAGCGACCGGGGCACGGGGTGCCTCGACCGGGCTCCCGAAACCGCAGAGATCCCGAGCCGTTGGCGCGCGACGCCGGCGAGGACTAGGGTGGAGCAGAGGTCGGGGTGAATCCTGCGAACGACGCAGACCCGGTGTTCTTCGACTCCGCCGAGGAGGCCCTTTCCGCCTCGGCACCCGGCGCCTCCGCCGAGCAGCGCGCGCGCTGGCTCGGCTGGCTCGAAGCCAAGGAAGCCTTCGAGTCCCGCGACGAAGACAGCGACCCCCGCGACGACGCCTTCCTCCGTCGGCCTCCTCCCGAACCGGCCAGCCCCGAGCAGGCAGCGAACTGGCTCGGCTGGCTGGCCACCAAGGCGGACGTGGAGTCGCGGGACGAGGCCTCTTCGCCTCCCCCAGCTCCCCCTCCTCCT
>RFHU01000528.1 GCA_003695705.1 Planctomycetota bacterium | reverse complement strand
CGGCCTTCTTCTTCGACGCCTTCTTGCTCGCCTTCTTCTTCGACGCCTTCTTGCTCGCCTTCTTGCTCGCCTTCTTCTTCGACGCCTTCTTGCTCGCCTTCTTCTTGCCGGCCTTCTTCTTCCCTGCAGGCCCTTCCACGGCCTCCTCGACGTGAGCCCCTGCCTCGACGACCGCCGCCGACGAGGGGGCGCCCAAGGCACGCTCGCGCGCCTCCCGTTCGGCCTGCATGGCCTCGGCGAGCCCGAGCACCGAAGTCGAACGCGGAGGCTCCACGTCGGCGAACTCCCACTCGGGCTCACCTCCTTCGGAGGCGGTCTCCTCGGGCAGGGAGATGCCAGCGGCTTCGGCCGACGCCGCCTCTTCGGGCTCGAGGGGGGCCGGCATCTCCAAGGAACGCTCGACGACCAGAGTCTCGGTCGAGCTCGCGCCGGAGAGCGCGTCGAGGGCCCGAGACTCCACACCGGAAGGGGCCGGTGCCGCAGCCGTGGACGCCTCGGCGGGCGCAGTGGGCGCGAGAGCGGGTGCGGGAACCGAGGCGACCGACGCGCCCGAAGGGCTCGGGTCCTCCTCGTGGGACGCGGAGGAGGAAACCGACCCTTCCCACACGCTCGTCGGCCCGTCGGTGCCCGCTGCGTCGTCGGCGGAGCCAGAAAGCGCGGGCGACTCTCCGGAACCACCGTCCGGCCCCTCTTGGAGGACCTCCAGGCAGAGGTCCGCGTAGTCCTCCTCCCGCAACCCCAGCTTGAAGCCCAGCTCACGGACGAAGGTGTCCTCGAGGAAGTCGAGTTCTCCGTCGCTCTCGTGGACGGACACCACCAGCTCGAGGAGCTTGCGCTTGTGGGCCACCGGGTCGGCCAAGAACGGGCCCACGGCCTCGTCCACATTGAAGCTGCTGGGGTCGAAGGCGTTGAGGTGCTCGCTCAGGGGCTCGGGGAGGGGGCCCTCGGCGGGAGCGACGAAGGCTTCGACGGGATCGGTCCACGAGGCCTCCCCCGTGAGCACGGCCGCCAAGATCGCCTCGACGCGGTCGATCTCTTCCACCTCCATGTGCTGGTCCGCGTGGGCGGCCGCGAGGAGAAGATCGGCGATGGCGTGGATGCGATCCCGCATGGCGTCCTCCGCAGGCACGGTCTCGGTGGAAGGCTGTGCGCGGAATGACTTTACTGGCGTGGGGAGGGGACTTCCAGCCGATGCGGTCCCCGGAGACGCCAGCTCCGTCGGCCGCGCAGGGGGAGCCCGTGCGGCGACGCCGCCCCCGGCCTCACCCAGGAAGCGACAAAATTCAATGACTTACGCGTCCCCTGCGGGAAGGCGCCCCCTGCGGCGAACGCCGACCGCCTTCGACCCCGCGGACCGAAACCCCCCCTCCGACCCGGCGGTAGGGTGGGGTGGAACGACCGTGACCTGCGACGACCTCGACGAGCTCCTCGGCACCCTCTCTGCCCGGGTCTTGCCCGCGGCAGCGCGCGAGCACCTCGACGGCTGCGCTCCGTGCGCGGCGCTCGCCGAGGAATACCGCCGCCTCGACGACTTCTTCTTCGCCGAAGCCGTCCCCCTCGCGCCCCCGGACTTCGTCGCCTCGGTGCTGTCCGCCGCGCGCGCCCTCGACCCCACGGCCGAGTTGCGCGCCTTGCGCCTGCAAGCCTTGCTCCCGCTCGCGGCAGCGTGCCTGGTGGCCGCCGGCCTCGTCTTCGGGATCCCGGGCATGGGAGAGACGTCGGTCGCCCCCGACCTCGTCCCCAGCGCCGCCGAGGCCGTGGCGCTCGCGCAGTCGCTCTGGCAGGGGGCGAGCGCCCGCGCGAACGCCGCGCTCGAGGTGGCCCTCAGCACGGCGCCCGCACCCCCGCTGGCCGCCCTCGCCGTCGCCGCCCCTCTCCTCTTGCTCGTGAACTGGGGGCTCACCCGATCCGCCCTCGCCTCGAAAGCCCAGCCGTGAAGCACCTCCCCCGCCCGTTCCTCGCCTCGCTCCTGCTCCTGACCACCGCCTCCGAGCCCGCGCTCGCCGGCGGCCAGGACGACGCCGCCGCCGGAATCTTCGGGCCCGCCGTGGTGGCCTTCTTCGCCCTCCCCGTCGGGCTGGCCCTGCACGCCATGATCCTCGCCTACGCGCCCCGCCGCGGAGCAGGCCTGGTCGAAGTCCTCGAAGCCCACCGCTGGAAGACCCTTCTCCTCGGAGTCCTCAACGGCTGCTTCCTCCTCCTGGTGGGCCTCACCTTCCACAAGGCCGCACCGGCCCTCAGCGTCCTGGCGCTCGTGGTCGCCTTCGCCCTCGCCTGCGTGGGGAGCCACGGCCTCGCCCGCGGCCTGGGAGCGCGCGTCCTCGGCCTCCCCCCTGCGGACGCCCCTCCCGCCGACCTCAAGCAGACCGCCCTCGGCTGGTTCGTGCTCGTCTTCGCCCTGGCCATTCCCGGTCTGGGATTGATGCTCGCCATCTACTGGGGCCTCCGCTCCATGGGCGGAGTGGTGCTCGCCCTCTTCCGAGTGGCCGGGGAGGCGCCCGAGGGACCCGGCGAGGCGACACCTCCCGAAGGCTAGCGAATCCCGGGGAAAGAACCCCGGCCGCCTCCGCTCGCGCCGCGCCGGGTGCGGGACTCGCGGCCGGTCCTCTCCAATGCTCCGCCACCTGCTCGGCCTGCCCCCCCGACCGTCGAGGAGTCGACGCCCTTCGACGCCGCGCCCCTCCCACGAAGCCGTTTCCGGCGGCACGCGGGGTGCGCTGCTATCATCGCGAAGATGAACCGGAAGGCATGGTTCGGCGCGGCGATCTGGGCGCTCTTGGGCGCAGGGCTCGCCACCTGGTCCGTCGCAGCCGCCCGAACCGCTGCCCGCCCGCTGGGCAAACTCGCGCGCTTCGCCTTTGGCTCCACCCAGCGGACAACGGTCGAGCTCCCGGGCCCGCTCCGGGTCGGCGACCCGGTGCTCGACGCCGAACGCCGCCCCGTGGGAGTGGTCGCCTCCCTTCCCGCCGGCGAAAACTTCCTCCCCGCGGGCCGCCGCGGTCCGGTCGTCCTGGCCCTCGACCCCGAGCACCCGCTGGCCCCGGGCGCCCGCTTCTTCGCTCACACCGCACCGGTGGACGCCGCGTGGGTGGTCGACACCCTCCTCCCCCCCGAGAAGCGCGAGTTCGTCCTCGCCGAGCTCGAAGCCTTCGCCCGCGAGCACAGGGACGCGCTGGACGCAACGCTCCGCCCCCTCGCCGAGGACGTGGTCCAGCACGGGCTCGAGGTCTTCGAAGCGAACCTCAGCGGTGCCCTCGCCCGCCACGACGGGGAGATCCAGGCCCTCCTCGACCGGCACAGGGCCATGCTCAAGGAAGACGTCTTGCCCGTGCTCAAACGCGAGCTCGGTCCGAGCGCCAAGCAGAAGGCCCAGCCCATCCTCGAAGAGATCGGCCGCGAACTGTGGGACGAACTCCCCATGTGGTCCGTGGGCTGGCGCGCCGTCGTGGACACGATCCCCGGCACCCGCCAAGACCGCACCGAACGCTGGTGGCGCGAATTCCTCGACACCAAGGCCATTCCCATCGTCGCAGCCCACGAGGACGACCTCGTGCGGGCCCTCGAAGCGCTGATCGAGGAGGGCGCTCGCAACGAACACGTGCGCGCAGCGCTTGGCGGCGCGACACGCCGCCTTGCCGCCGACCCCGACTTCAAGCGCGTCGTGCGCACCATCCTCGAGGAGGCGCTCGTGCGTCCCTTCGACGTTGGTGCGCTGGTGCGCCGCCTTTTCGAGGACCCCGAGCACAGGTCGCGCCTGAGGGCGCTGCAGCGAGCCTTCGCCCCCACCCTCAAGCGCATCGGCCGCCGCCTGACCACTCGGCCGGACGGCGGCATCGACCCCGACCTCGCTCGCGTCCTCCGCCGCATCGTCTTCCAGAAGGACGGTCGCTGGGTCGAGGTCGAGGCGCCGGCGAAGCCGGCGCCGGCACCGGCCCGCGACGGCGCAGGGCTTCGCGCACCCGCCCCCCGGGGATCGGGCTCCGCCCCCGCGGAGCGCAGCTTCTGACCGTGGACGAACCCGCCGAGCGGACCCTGGACGAGCCCGCGGGGCGGACCCGGGACGCCGCGTCTCCGGCCGACGCAAGGCCGCACGGAAGCGAAGGTCCTCCGCCCGAGGACCACGCGCCGACGTCGAGGGCTCCGGCCCCCGGCGAGGACGCAGAGCGCCAGCGCGAGGCGCACTTCCGTGGCCGCGACGGATCCGCGAACGCCGGCGGGCCTCCCTCCGCGGCCGCCATCGATCTCGAAGGCGTGCGCCTCGACGTCCCGGGCCGCTGCCTGCTCGCGGAAGCGTCCCTGCGCATCGAACCCGGGGAGCTGGTGCTGCTCGTGGGCCCGTCCGGCTCGGGAAAGAGCGTCCTGCTGCGCCTGCTCACCGGGCTCCTCCCAGACGACGGGGCGGTGCGCGTGCGCGGCCGCGTACGCGTCGCCGGCGCCTCTCCGACCGATCCGGCGGACGCGGACCGACTCCGCGACGCGGTGGGCATCGTCTTCCAAGACCACGCCCTCCTCGACGAACTGAGCGCACGCGACAACCTCCTCTTCGCGCGCGACCACGCTCGCTCCCCGGGCGCGGTCGAGGCGACCGAGGCCGCGTTGCGCTTCCTCAGCGACCAGGCGATCCGGGCGGACGCGCGCGTGGGGACCCTCTCGGGCGGACAGCGCCAGCGCGTGGCCATCGCGCGCGCCCTGGCCCGCGACCCCGAGTTGCTCTTCTTCGACGAGCCCACGAGCGCCCTCGACCCACGCTCGGCGCACGCGGTCGGCGAGCTGATCGCTTCCACAAGCCGCGCCTTCGGCAAGACCGCGGTCGTCGTCACCCACGACTACGCGCCCTTCCGGGGCCGCGTCGACCGCGTCATCCTCCTCGACCCTGCCGCGCGCACCCTCCAAGAAGTGAGCTGGCAGGAACTCGACGCGGTGATGTCGGCCGACGCCGACGCCCTCGAACTCGAGGTCCCGCCAGCGAGCCCTCCCCCGCCGCAGTCGCTGACCGCGCGCCTGCGCCGGCGCGCGGTCGCCGCGGCCGGCGCCACTCCGTCCTTCCTGGCGGGGCTCCTGGCCGCCCTTCCCCTCGGCCTCCTCCCCGCGGGGGCCAAGGGCCGCTGGTTCGCGCGCTGGTTCTGGCACTACGCACGCCTCGTGTTCGCCGGCAGCGCGATCCCCTACAACCTGATCGCCGGGTCCATCGCGGGCTTCGTCGCCACCTACTTCACTTACAAATTCATTCCCCGCCCCGAGCTGACCGAGCCGCTCATCTTGGACGACATCCTCCCAGCCCTCGGATTCGCGCTCTATCGCATCGTCGTGCCCGTCCTCGTGACCATCCTCGTTGCCGGGCGCACCGGCGCCGCCCTCGCTTCGGACTTCGGCAACCGGGTCTACCACCATCAAACCCTCGCCATGCGCTCCCTGGGCGCGCCGCCGCGCGCCTACCTCGCCAGCCCGGCCCTCTGGGCCAGCTTGCTCGGCGTGCTGGTCGTGGGCGCCGTGGCCTTCTGGACCGCGGCCTTCATTAGCCTCACGGTGTTCGTCTTCGTCCAGCCGGACCTGACCCCCTTCTACTGGAGCACCAAGTTCTGGCAGAAGCTCGAGCCCTTCCGCTGGGGACTCGTGGGCGCAGGCTGGGGCTGGGTCCTTACCAAGCTCCTCGCCTCGGCCGCCGCGGTGTGCGGGGTCTCCTGGTGGATCGGCACCCGCCCCAAGCGGACCACCGCCGAGGTCAGCCGAGGCATCACCCTCTCGGTCTACTGGGGGACCGTCGCGGTCCTCCTCATCCACTTCTTCTGCGCCTTCTACGAATTCTCTCCCCGCGCTCGCTGAAGAGCAGGCGGACGCTCCCCCCGCGCCGCTCCCCCCGGTAGAGTGGGCTCATGCACACTCGGTCGCTGGTCGTTCGCGACGCCGTGTGGGGCGACATTTCGCTCGCCGCGCCTCTCGTCGACCTGCTCGACACGCCCGAGCTGCAGCGACTCCGCGGCATCCGCCAGCTCGGCACGGCCCACCTCGTGTACCCCAGCGCGAACCACACCCGGTTCGAGCACGTCCTGGGGACCTGCCACGTGGCCCTGCGCATCCTGGCCGGCCTGAACGAGCGCCAACCCGAGCTCGGGCTCGACGAGCGCTTCGCCCTCGAAGTCGGCGCGGCGGCCCTCGTCCACGACGTGGGCCACGTCCCCTTCGGTCACACCTTCGAAGACGAACGACGCCTCTTCCCCCGCCACGACGGTGCCGAACGCACGCGCCGCTTCCTGGGCGACACCTGCCTCGGCGAACGACTCCGAGCCGCGGGAATGAGCGACGCCGTCCTGGCCGCCCTGGGCGCCGCCGCACCGACCGTCCACACGTCGCTCGCCCGCGACATCGTCGCCGGCACCCTCTGCGCCGACCTGCTCGACTACCTCGCCCGCGACGCACACTTCACGGGGATCCGCCGGGTCTACGACGAGCGGCTGTTTCGCACCTTCGCAGTGCGCGAAGGACGACTCGCCGTGTGCCTGGCCAAGCGCGGACTCCCGCGAGAGGACGCCCACTCCGAGGTCGTCCACTTGCTCCGCCTCCGCTACACGCTCTCGGAGCGCGTCTACTACCACCACGCCAAGGTCGCCTCGGGCGCCCTCGTTTCCAAGCTCGTGGAGCGGGCCGTCGCCGCCGGACTGACCCTCGAGGACTTGTATCCCCTCGGCGACGAGACCCTCATCGAACTCCTCGCGCGTCGCTACGGACCCGGCGACCCCATCGTCGCCCGCGGCGTCGACGACCTGCGCGCGCGCCGCCTCCCCAAACGAGCCTACGTGCTGACCCGAACCATCGGCTCCGCCCGCCAGGGCGAGCTCATCGCTCGCTTCCACGCAGACGCCGAGGCTCGCGCCCGCTGCGAACGCCAGCTCGAGGAAGCGCTCGACCTCCCCCCCGGCGCGGTCATCGTCTACTGCCCGGGCCCCGACATGGCCCTCAAGGAAGCCGACATTCCCGTGGAAGTGGCCGACGGTCGCCTCTGCACCCTCTCCAGCCTGAACCTGCGCGAGGTGGACGACCTGCTGGAGAAGCACCGCGACCTGTGGAAGTTCTACGTGCTCATCGCGGCCCGCCACGCCGACCGGCGCGCCGCCCTGGCCGCGGCCTGCGAGGAGCGCTTCGGCATCCCCAACGCCTTGGCGCTGGCGTAACATTCGCTCCGTGCACACCGCCTTCCGACACCTCGCGCGACGCATTGGAACCGTCTACGAACAACTCGAATCCGTCGCCCGCGAAGTCGAACAGCAGAGCGAACGGGAGACCAAGCTCCTCGAGCGGGTGGAGTACGGCGACGACTTCGACGAGCACGTAGCGCCCGTTCAAGAAGAAGTGGTCGCGGCCCTCGCCGAGGCCCTCGAACTCCTCGACGAGGCGCGCGACCGGCTCGAACGCGCTCGGCAGACCCTGGCCGACGTCGAGTCCCTCTGAGCCCGGGCTCCCCGTTTCCGCCGTGCGCCCCGCCTCGGAGCGCAGCGCGAGCGTCGGCCGCAGTCTTGCCGGGGGCAACCTTTGCCCGTAGCCTCGCCCCGCCCGGAGGTTTCCATGGGATTGCTCGACGGCAAGGTCGCCATCGTCACCGGCGCTGGCGGCGGCATCGGCCGCTGCCACGCCCTGCTCCTCGCGCGGGAAGGTGCGCGGGTCGTCGTCAACGACGTGGGCGGCGCACGCGACGGCCGCGGAGAGGACCGCTCCATGGCGGACGCGGTGGTCGAAGAAATCCGCGCCGCCGGCGGCGAGGCCCTTGCGAACCACGATTCGGTGGCTTCCTTCGAGGGGGCGGGACGCATCGTGCAGGCGGCAGTGGACGCCTACGGTCGCGCCGACATCTTGGTCAACAACGCAGGCATTCTGCGCGACAAGACCCTCCTCAAAATGGCACCCGACATGTGGGAGGCGGTCCTGGCCGTCCACCTCACCGGGACCTTCGCGTGCGGACAGGCCTACGCCCGCCACGTCAAGGAGCGCGCCGACGCGGGCGACCGCGGTGGCCGCATCATCAACACCAGCTCCTACGCGGGCCTCATGGGCAACTACGGGCAGTCGAACTACGCCGCGGCCAAGGCCGGCATCTACGGCCTCACGCGGGTGTGGGCCCTGGAACTCGCGAAGCTGGGCGTCACCGTCAACTGCATCGCCCCCATGGCGAAGACCCGCATGACCCGCGACATCGCCATGGTCCCCGAAGACATGCGCCCCGAGCAAATCTCCCCCATGGTGCTCTTCCTCGCCAGCGACCTCGCGGCCGAGGTCACCGGCCGCGTGTTCGGCATCCACGGTCAGCAACTCTTCGCATACGAAATGATCGTGACCGAAGGCGTCACGAAGGAGGGCAACGCCCTCTGGACCGCCCAGGAGATCGCCGAGCGCCTCGACGCCATCGTTGCCAAGGAGTCTGCGGCGCCGCCTCCGGCGCCCCCTGCCCCCGCAGGCGACGCCGAGGTGATTGCGCGGGCTTTCGCGCGCCTCCCCGAGGTCTTCCTCCCCGAGCGTGCGCGGGGGTGGACGGCGAACATCCTCTTCGACATCCGCGACGGCACCCCTTGGACCGTCTCCGTGGACGAGTCCGGCTGCCGCGCTCAGGAAGGCAAGCACGGCCAACCCACCTGCGTGGTGACCGTGGACCAGGCCACCTACGCCGCCATCGTCCGGGGCGAGGAGAAGCCCGAGAAGGC
This sequence comes from Planctomycetota bacterium, assembly GCA_003695705.1. Classification (GTDB taxonomy): domain Bacteria; phylum Planctomycetota; class J058; order J058; family J058; genus J058. The sequence continues at coordinate 104 of RFHU01000528.1, read as the reverse complement.
CTTCCTGGCCGGCAAGATCCGCGCCTCGAACCTCGGCGACATGATGAAGTTCGGCGCCGCCTTCGACATGAAGAAGGCCCGCGCCCTCGCCGAAGCCGAGGCCT
>RFHU01000527.1 GCA_003695705.1 Planctomycetota bacterium | reverse complement strand
GGCAGAGGCGTCTGCGGGAGCGGAGGGGTCGGGCGCTCGATCCGCGGGGTGGGGGGGGTCGTCGGTGGTCACAGGGCCTCCCCGCTCCAGTCGGCAATGCGCAAGAAGATGCGCGAGCGGAGGAGGAGCTTGGCGAGCCAGTGTTGTTGTCGTCGTTCGGTGAGCACTCGCCGCAGCCAGCGCGTGCCCCAGAAGCCAAGGGCGAAGGCGAAGGGGGAGAGCAGCGCGGCGGCGAGGAGGCTCCCGAGGACGAGGGAGTCGTTGAACCGAAACCAAGGCGCGCCGGGAACGGCGAGCAGGCTCGTCCAGAAGCCGCGCAGGCCGTCCGCGCGCAAGAGGGAGGCGCCGAGGCGGTGCAAGGCCTCGGCAAGGGGCAACGAGAGGAGCTTGCACAGCCCCGCGCTGCACAAGGTCGCGCTGAGGTTCGTCCGGAACACGAGCACCAGCAAGACGACCAGGAGGGTGTGCGCGGCGAGGAGGGGAGGCAGCCCGAGGAAGGTCCCGGCCGCGAGGCCCACGGCGATGGACGCAGGCGCGGTCTCCGAGAGCATGAGGCGAACGAGCTTGCGGAGCTGTTTGACGATGGGCACCACGGAGGGTCCTCGGCGCCAGGGAGGCGCTGTGCTTGGAGCGGTCTCGTCACGCGGCGCGCGGCCGCCTGCGCGCGAGGAGGTCTCCCAGGACAGGGAGGGCGGCGAGCCTACCAGGGCCCGCGCGGTAACGCCACGCAGGGTCTCGGCCGGCGGTCAGTCCCCTGTCCCGCCCAGGCCGCCCAGGGCGCGGACGCGGTCCAGGGTGCGGCGGCCGAAGCCGCGGGCGTTCTCCACGGTCTCCTGGAGGCGGGCGGCCGCGCGGGAGTGCTTGGCGCTGTGGGCCAGATACCACAGGCCGGCGCGCACGAGGAAGCGGCCGTCGTCGAGGAAGGGCGGAGTCTCCCCCGTCGCGTCGCGGGCCCGCCGGGCTCGCCGCGCGACTTCGCGCGCGAGGGCTTCGCCTTCGCTCCCGGCGGCGAAGGCTTCGAGGGAGTGCGCCGCCGCGCGGTAGCCTCCGTCTCCGTCGGGGGCTTCGCCGGTGAGGTACACGGCGAGGGGGTTCGCCGGCCACACGCGCAAGGCGTGGGCGATCTGCTCGTCGGCCTTGCCGAGGTCTCGTCGGTCGAGGTAGTAGCAGGCAAGCAAGGTGTGGACTCCCGAAAGGAGGGCCGGGCCTTGTTCCTGGAGCCTGCGCAGGGAGGGGTCGTCGGCGGGGCGAGCGTCCGGCCCGACGAGCGCTGCGGAGCGCTCGGCGGCCGCCTCGAGGTCGCGGCCGGCCAGCAGCGGGAAGCCGTTCAGCCGCAGGACGATTCCGCGGAGCACGTGGAAGCCCACACGCGCCAGGGGGTCGAGCGCCTCGGGATCGACCAGGGAGAGTTCGTAGAGGGCGAAGCGGTCGTGGGCCGTGAGGGCGAGGGCCAGCGCGATGAGCAAGTGCGTGCGCGCCGGAGAGCGGGTGGCGTACCGGGCCATGGCCAGGGAGACGGCCTTCCAGTCGCGGCGCGAAGCGACGCTCCCCGCTTTGCCCGCGCTCGCCGTTTCGGCGGCGGGCTCTGCTCGGCCGTCCGCGGAGGCGTCCGCCTCCGCCTCGGGGCCCGCCAGTTCGATGGCGAGGCGGGCGGCGAGGGCCGCGGCGCCACGCACCGACTCGGGAAGGCGCTCGATGCTCCCGGTGCGCTCCGCGGCGGCCGCGCGGTCGGCGGCGGCGCCGAGGGCGCGAAACACCGCGGCGACCGCCCCGCCGCTCGCCCGGCGGTAACTGCGGGCGAGGACGCCCTCGACGAGTTCGCGACGGCGGACCTGCTCGGCGGTCAGGTCGGCGGCGCGGCGGGCTTTGCGGGCGGCGAGGCGGGCCGCGCGGGCGGTGGCCTCCGCCGCGGCGAGCTCGGCGTCGCTGCCCACGGGCGCCTCCACCGAGCCGCGGGTCCCAGCGAGCAAGGACTCGGCCGCCTCCGCACCGGCCTCCGCGCGGCGGGCCGCGCGGGCGGCGGCCTCGGCGTCCAGGGCCCGCAGGGCCTCCTCGGCGGCCCGGAACTCGGCCTCGGCGAGGCGCCGTGCGCCGGCCAGGGTCTTGGGGCGCGGCGGCGGCGGTTCGCTCGGACAGCCGGCGAGGAGGAGACAGAGCATGGGGAGGGCACCACGGTGCATGGGGGGCTCCGGTCCGGTCGGCGACGGCGCAGGGCGCGGCGGCCGAGGGCCCCTCGCGCAAGGACAACCATACGTGCCGAGGGCGGGTTCGTCCGCTGCGTCCCTCGAAGGCGGCGCCGGCGCTTCGGGGCGCGGGCCACCCGGCGCCCGGGTGCGCCCTTCGGAGCAGTTTCGGGGAGGGGCGGTCCGTGCGTTCGAGGGCTTGCGGTCGAGGCGGCAGGAGCGGAGTTCGCCGCCGTGGAAGGGGCGGAGGAGGAGCGTGGCGGGGGAAGCGCTCGACCCTTCCCAGCTTCCGCGCGCCAGCTTCCGCGTCGACGAGGGCGGCGAAGGACGCGGCTTCGAGGCAGTGGGCGCGGTCCGGCCGGCCCAGCCTCGGTTCCCTGCGGCGGCTCGCACGGGGCGCCTCCCCTTGCGCCGGGAGCGGGCTGCCCCGCGCCGCCGCAGCGTGCGCTCGCGCGTTTTCCCTACGAGCGGCGGTCGCCCGTCGCCGCGAAGCAGCCACCCCGCCCGCAGCGAACGCCGGCGCGCGCGCTCTCGCTTCCTCAGGGCGCGGCGCGTTCGAGCTGGCGGAGGACGGCCTCCCACTCCTCGGGGCGGCAGGGGAGGCGGAGGCGAAGGGGCCTCGCCGGATTCTCCGGGCGGGGTCGTGCGGGGCTCATGCTCCCTCTTCGGTCGGCCGAACCGGTACCTTGAGCGGGCTCGCGGAGTCCCCACGAGGGCGCGAAGGGCGCCGGACCTCCTCGCGCGTTGATCCTCCCCGCGGTCGTGCAGCGCTCAGCCCTCGGGGCGCCGCAGGCCGTTCGCCGCGCCGACGAGGCGGCAGCGCGCCTCGCGTGCGCCTACGCGCTGGCCTTCGCCCCCGACCCCGCGGCGCCCGCGTCGGCCCGCGGGGACGAGCGCGACGGCGGGCCGCGGTGCTACCCTGCCCGCCATGGTGTGTCCTGAAGCCAAACCGCCGCCGGACGGGGGCGTGAGCCTTGCAGCCTCGTGAGAGAACGTGCGGAAACGCAGAGGGGGCCGAGCCGCTCATGTCCCGGCGAAGGCAACGGACCGTTGAGGTGAAGGACGGGCTCTGGCTCCGGGAGTGCGGCTGCGCCGATGTCTGGAGGGAGTTCGACCGTGCCCGAGACGCCCAGCAGGACGCCTCCGGGGTAGGGAGGAGGGCAGGCGACGCAAGTCGGATGCGGAACGGGAGAGGCCCTACCCGGCGGCCGACGTCGGGTCGAAGCG
>RFHU01000526.1 GCA_003695705.1 Planctomycetota bacterium | reverse complement strand
GCGCTCTGGCTGGCGTCCCCCGCCGCCCTCCGCCGCGCCGCGAGCGCCCTCGCCCGCCGCCTCCCCCCCTCGGATCGGCGCATGAGCCTCCAGTTGCGCGCGCGCCGCTTCGTCGACGGCGCGGGCCCCGACCCCGTGGAGCGGAACCTGCGCTGGTTCGGCTCCTTCCTCCCCGAGGAAGCCTCGGCGATCGTCCTCGGCGCGCCGCCCCCCGAGCGCCTCCACGAGGACCTGCGCGGCGAGCCCTTCCCCCGCGGACAAGAGGCCCTCGACCTGTGGACGCGCTGGTACCTCCCCGACGACGTGCTCACCAAGGTCGACCGCGCCAGCATGGCCGTCTCGCTCGAGGCCCGCGCGCCCCTGCTCGACCGCGAGCTGGCCGCCTTCGCCCACGCGCTCCCCTTCGCCTACAAGCTGCGCGGACTGCGCCGCAAGTGGATCTTCAAGCGCGCCCTGCGCGGGCGCCTCCCCGCCTGGCTCCTGCGGCGGCGCAAGCAGGGCTTTGGGGCGCCCAACGGCGAGTGGTTGCGCGGCCCCCTGCGCGGCGAGGTCGAGGAACTCTTCGCCCCCGAGCGCCTCGTCCGGGGCGGCCTCCTCGACCCCGCCCCCGTCCGGCGCCTGGTCGAAGAGCACCTCTCGGGGCGCCGCGACCACCGCAAGCGCCTCTGGGCGCTCTACGTCCTCCAGCGCTGGCTGGCTACCATGGGCCTCTCGTGAAGCTCATCGTCCAGATCCCCTGCTGGAACGAAGAAGGGACCCTGCCGATCGCCCTGCGGGAGTTGCCCCGTGAGGTCCCCGGCTTCGACGAAGTCGAGGTCTTGGTGGTCGACGACGGGAGCACCGACCGCACCGTCGAGGTGGCCCGCGCGCACGGCGTCGACCACGTCGTGCGGCTGGTCACCCACCAAGGACTCGCGCGCGCCTTCCAGCGCGGGCTCCTCGAGTGCCTCGCCCGTGGCGCCGACGTGGTGGTCAACACCGACGCCGACAACCAATACTGCGCCGCCGATCTTCCCAAGCTCGTGGAGCCCATCCTCGCGGGCGAAGCCGACTACGTGATCGGCGACCGCCGCGTCGAAGAGCTGCCCCACTTCTCCTGGATCAAGAAGAAGCTGCAGCGCTTCGGCAGCTACGTGGTGCGCGTGGCCTCGGGCACCGACGTGCCCGATACCACCAGCGGCTTCCGCGCCCTCAGCCGGAGGGCCATGCTGCAGCTCTCGGTCCACTCGAACTACACCTACACCCACGAGACCTTGATCCAGGCCGGGCAGAAGGACCTGCCCGTGGCCTCGGTGCGGATCGGCGTGAACCCGCCCACCCGTCCCTCGCGCCTCTTCCGCAGCATTCCGCGCTACGTGCTCCGCTCGGCGAACACGATCGTGCGGATCTATCTGCTCTACAACGCCTTCCGCGTGCTGACCCGCCTCGGCTTCGGCGCCTTCGCCCTCAGCGCGCTGTGCCTCGCCGCGCACGCCCTCTGGCCCTGGGTCGGCCCCGCCCTGGGCGCGGGCCCCGAGCCCGGCGTGGGCTGGCTCGCGGCGGCCGGCGTCGCCTTCTTCCTCGGCACCCAGCTCTTCGTCGCCGCCGTCCTCGCCGACCTCGCCGCCGTGAACCGGCGCCTACAGGAAGAAGGCCTCGCCTACCTGCGCGCCCTCACCTTCGGTCCGCCCAGTGCGTCCGCGCCCTCGCCCGGCGGCGGTGCAAGCGCGGAGCCGGCGGGCGGCGGCACAGAGGAGGAGCCCGCGGGTGCGGACGGCGCGGAGCCCGCGGGCGCGGACGCTGCGCAGGCTACGGCGCGTGAGCCTTCGGCATGCCCGGACCCCGGCCCGTCTTCTTGAGCGCCGAGGGGATCCCCCCCACGGTCTTCGCCTCGCAGGTGGCGGGCCTGCTCGAGGTGCTCGCGCGTGAGCTCGGCCTCCGCTTCGACTTCGTCGGCCTCGATCCGCTTTACCCCTGGTCCCGCCTCTCGACCGAGGGGCGCCGGCGGCGCGGCGAGCTCGCCGCCTCGCTGCCGGGGGCGCTGCACCACCTCCCCTTGCTTCCCTACGAAGACCGCGCGGGCTTGCCCTTCGCCCGCCGCCTCCTCCGCCGCGCCCTCGGGCCGGAGCCTTTGGCCGTGCACGCCCGCGGCCTGTGGGCCGCCGACCTCGCCGCGCGGCTCGGCCTCCCCTTCGTCTACGACGTCCGGGGCGACGCCCTCGCCGAGCGTGCCCTGCACCTCCGGGGACGCGGCGACGCCGGTGGACTGCGGGTCCGCCTGGGCGCACGCCGGCTGCTCGCCGCCGAGCGACGGGCGGTGCGCCACGCCGCCGCGGTGCTCTGCGTGTCCGACGCCTTGCGGCGGACCCTCGCCGCGCGCCACGGCGCGCGCGCGGGCGAGGCCTTCGTGGTCCCCTGTTGCCACGACCCCGCCCGCTTCCGCCCCGACCCCGCCCTGCGCGCCTCCTGGCGGCGGCGCCTCGGCCTCGAGGACGCCTTCGTCCTCGCCTACGCGGGGGGGCTCGGCGGCTACCACGAGCCCGAGGCGGTGGCCCGCGCCGCCTTCGTCGCCCGCCGCCTGCGTCCCGACGCGCACCTCCTCTGGGTGTGCCCCGACCCCGCGCGCGCTCGCGCGCTGGCCCACCGCGCCGGCCTGCGCGCGGGCGAGGTGACCTGCCTGCGGCTGCCCCACGCCGACGTGCCCGGCGCCCTCAACGCCGCCGACCTCGCCCTCCTCCTCCGCCGCCGCGACCCGGTCCACGCCGCGGCCAGCCCCACCAAGGCGGCCGAGGCCCTCGCCTGCGG
>RFHU01000525.1 GCA_003695705.1 Planctomycetota bacterium | reverse complement strand
GCTCCCGCCCGGCGCCGTCCCCTCCTCGCCGCCCGGCGCGCTCCCGCCCGGCGCCGTCCCCTCCTCGCCGCCCGAAGGCGCGGCGGGAAGGTCCGGTCCGTCGCCCCGCTTCCACTTGCGCAGGCGCAAGACGACGGGGGTCCCCCGCTCGGGGACCCGATCCGAGTAGGCGACGTAGACGGTGTCGTCGCCGCCCTCCAGCAAGGGGGTGTCGAGGAGGGCGTCGGGGTCGTGGTAGACCGCCGCCACGTTGCCCGCGTATTCGGCCGCGTAGACCTCGTGCTTGGTCTCCCAGTCGGGCGGCTTGGGCACGAGCACGTTGCGCGACCCCGTGAACACCCAGCCCACGCGCGGCATGGAGTCCTTGCGCACCTGGTCGTAGACCAGGTCTTCGGCGCGCCGGGTGACGCGGCCGTTCGCCGGCGCCGGCGCGCTCGGGTCCTCGGGCGGCGTGTCCTCCGCCCGCCAGCTCACCTCGAGCACCACCCGGTCCCCCCGAGTGAGCGCCTTCCGCTCCCCGAAGGCCGCGACCTGCGGCGTCGGCTGCAGGCCGAGCATCACGAGCGCGAGATGCAGCTGCTTGGGGTTGCAGTCGAAGAGGAGCAAACTCTCGTGGGTCTTGCCCCGCGGGGTGCAGCCGAGGAGTTCGAGGGTCGGCCCCCGCTTGAGGCAGATCCGCCCCCGCACTTCGAGGCGCTCCTCGTCCTTGTAGAAACGGATCCCGGGGAACAAATCGATTGCCCCCGCTCCCGGCGGGAAAGCCCAACCGTCGCCGGGCTCCTCGCTCCCCTCCCCGTCCTGCGCATCGCCCGCCGCGCCCTCGGCGGTCGTCCCCGGCCCCTCGGCGTCCCCCTCGGGGCGGGCGGGCGCGTCGCCGGTGGCGAGGGCGGCGGGGTCCACGGGGCGAAGCCCCTCCGCCTCCCCCAGAGGACGAGCAGGCGTCGGCACCGGAGGGTCCTTGAGCCGCGGCTCGCTCGCCGCCCCCGAGGCCGGCGCGCCGCCGTCGTGGGGTCGACGCAGCGCTTCCGGCGGCGGGCCCGCGCTCGGATCCCCTGCGCCGGGCGCCGACCGCTCGGGGCAGCCGGCGAAGAAAAGCGCCAGGCCGGCGAGCAGGCAGCGGAACGCAGAGGAAGCACGGTTCATGAGGACGCCCCGGTTGTACGGCGCAGGAGAAGGGACTGCAAGGAGTGTGCTCGCCGCGCCGCGCACGCCGACCGCGCTTGCGCTGCGCGGCGGGCGCAGCGTGCAACCGTTCCTGGCGCGCGCTGGGCCTCCAACGAGGTCCCTTGCGGGCCGTACCCCAGCCGGCGCTCGACGAGATCGCGGCCCGAGCTCAGCGGAGCAACGGGTAGGCGGAGCAGAGCGCGCGCACCTCGGCCGCAACGCGCGCCCGCGCTGCTTCGTCGTCCTTGGCCGCCAGCGCGCGGTCGATCAGGTCGGCCACCTGGTCCATGGCCTCGACGTCCATGCCTCGGCTGGCCAAGGTGGGAGTCCCCAGGCGAATGCCGCTGGGATCGACCGGGGTCCGCTCGTCGTAGGGGATCATGTTCTTGTTCACCGTGATGCCGACCGCGTCCAGGACCTCCTCGGCTTCCTTGCCCCCGTGCCCCTTGGCGGTCACGTCCACCAGGAACAGGTGGTTGTCGGTCCCCCCGCTGACGATGCGGTAGCCCTTGGCGGCAAGGCGTTCGGCGAGGCGCGCCGCGGTGCGCACGATCCGCTCCTGGTAGGCGCGGAATTCCTCGCCCTGCGCCTCGCGGAAGGCCACGGCCTTGGCGGCGATGACGTGCCCCAGGGGTCCTCCCTGCTGCCCCGGGAAGACGCTCTTGTTGAGCGCCTTGCGATGCTTCTTCTTGCAAAGGATCAGCCCACCCCGCGGCCCGCGCAGGGTCTTGTGGGTGGTCGTGGTCACGAAGTCCGCGTGGGGCACCGGGCTCGGGTGCAGCCCGGCCGCCACCAGCCCGGCGATGTGCGCGATGTCGCAGAGGAGGTAGGCCTCGACCTCGCGGGCGACCGCCGCGAAGGCCTCGAAGTCGATGGTCCGCGAATACGCGCTCGCGCCGCACACGATCATGCGCGGCCGGTGCTCGCGGGCGAGCGCGGCCACTTGGTCCATGTCGATGCGCCCGTCTCCCCGACGCACCCCGTAGTTGACGATGCGGTAGAGGCGCCCCACGAAATTCACCGGGTGCCCGTGGGAGAGGTGCCCGCCGTGGTCGAGGGACATGGAGAGAATGGTGTCCCCCGGCTCGAGGACGGCCCCGTAGACCTCGAGGTTGGCCTGGGTGCCCGAGTGGGGCTGCACGTTGGCGTGCTCCGCCCCGAAGAGCTCCTTGGCGCGCTCGCGCGCCAGGCGCTCGCACACGTCGAGGTGCGCGCAGCCCGCGTAGTAACGCCGCCCGGGGTAGCCCTCGGCGTACTTGTTGGTGAACCACGAGCCCGTCGCCGCCATGACCGCTGGGGACGCGGTGTTCTCCGAAGCGATGAGGATCAGCGTCTCCTCTTGCCGGCGTAGCTCCGCGGCCAGGGCGGCCTCGACCTCGGCGTCGACCGTTGCCAGCTCGCCCAAGATGGCCTGCGGGTAGCGATGCATGTTCACTTCTTCCCTCCCGCGGCCGCCCACTTGAGGTAGGCCTCGACGAAGCCGTCGATGCCCCCGTCGAGGACGGCGTCGACGTTCGTCTCCTCGTGGCCGGTGCGGGTGTCCTTGACCAGCGTGAAGGGCTGGAGCGTGTAGGTGCGGATCCGATCCGCCGACCCGAAGCCCATGTTCGCCTTGGCGGAATAGGCGTCGGAGGCCTGGGCGGCGCGCTTCTCCAGCTCGGCCTGGTAGAGGCGGTTCTTGAGCATGGCCATGGCCGTGCGCCGGTTCGCGTGCTGGTTGCGCTCGTTCTGGCACTGCACCACGATCCCCGTGGGCAGGTGCGTGATGCGGATGGCGCTCTGCGTCTTGTTGACGTGCTGGCCGCCCGGTCCACCGGCAGAGAAGGTGTCCACCCGCAGGTCGGAGTCGTTGATCTCGATCTCGATGTCGTCGTCGAACTCGGGCGTCACGTCGACGGAGACGAAGGCAGTCTGGCGGCGCTTCTGGGCGTCGAAAGGCGAAATGCGGATCAGGCGGTGCGTACCCCGCTCCGACTTGAGCCAGCCAAAGGCCCCGCGCCCCTTCACGTGGAGCGTGAGGCTCTTGTAGCCAGCCCCGGGCTCCTTGTCCGAGTCGAGGATCTCCACCTCGTAGCCGCGGCGCGTCGCGTAGCGGGTGAGCATGCGGGAGAGCATCTCGTTCCAATCGCAGGCGTCGAGCCCGCCGGCGCCCGTCTGGAGGGTAACGAAGCAGCTCTTCTCGTCGTGGTCGCCCGTGAAGTAGGTGCGCAGCCGCAGGTCGGCGAGCTGCCGCCGGACCTTCGCCTCGAGCTCCGCCGCCTCGGCAAGCTCCTCGGGGGAAGAGCCCAGCTCGTCGAGGACCTCGAGGTCGCCCAGCCCGCTCTCGATGGTCGCGAAGGTGTCGGTGAGCTGCTTGACGCCCTTCAGCTCGGCGACCACTCGCTGAGCCGACTCCTGGTCGTCCCAGAAGCCGGGCTTGGCCATCTTCGCCTCCAGCTCGGCGCGCTCGCGCTGCAGCCTGGGAAGGTCCAGGGTTCGGGCCAGCTCCTCGTAGAGCGTGCGCAGTTCGACCAGTTTCTGCGCTTGCTCTCCCGCCACCGTCGCCTCTCCTCTTGCTGGATTGGACCAAACCGGCCCGCCAATGGAACCACCGCCGAGACGCCGCCCGGGCGGGCGGCGCAGCCGGCGGGCGCCCGGGACTCAGCCGAGGGCGTCTGCCAAGGCGCGGAAGCGCGCCAGGCTCGGCCTCGCCCGGCAGAGTCGTTTCGCGAAGCTGGCCGCGCCAACCTCCCCCGCGTCCAAGAGCGCGGCGGCGGCGTCGAGGGCGCGCGCACGCCGCGCGGGCCCGCTGGGGTCGGCGACCAGGTAGCGGCCGAGGAGCTCGCCCGCATCGACGCGCTGCCCGAGCAGCAGGCCGAGGGAATCCACGAGCTCCTCCCCCCAGGTCCCCTGGGCGAGGAACTCGCTCCCCCAGGCGTCGCACGCCCCGGCCGCCGCCTCGTGCCCCAGGCGCGCCAAGGCCTCCACGGCGAGTCCCCGCGCGGCCGGCCCCAGGGATCCGTCGCACAGCCGAGCCAAGACCTCCGCGCCCACGGAAGGAGCGGAGAGCAAGCCGGCGCACCACAGGGCAGCGCCGAGGCCTTCGCCGCGTCCGTCGCGAATCCAGGGAGCCAAGAGCTCGCCGGCCTCCTCGCCCGAGTGCTCGGCCAGCCGCAGGAGGGTGGGCACCAGCAGTTCGGGCGCTTCGCCTCCCGCGCGCTCCAAGAGCCGGGCGAGCTGCGCGAGGGGCACCGGCCCGGGCGCCTCCGCCAGGACGCGCGCCACATTGCCCGCGTCGGCCTCGTGCGCCAGGTGCGCCAGGGCGGCGTCCCCGCGCCCTCGGCGGGTCAACTCGGCCAGGGCCGCGCCCCGGACGCTGGGGGTGTCGCTCCCCAGGGCGGCCAGGAGTTCCTCTTCCTGCACCAGGGCCGCCGCCGCGGCGACGAACAGGGCGATCCGCACCTCTCGCGAGGGATGCTCCCGCGCCAGGGAGGCGACCCGCTCCCGCGCCGCGGCGCTGGCGAAGGCGGGCCCCCCCGCGCCGATCAGCCCCTTCCCCGCACGGCGGATCACGCGCACGGCGATCTCGGGGGGCAGGGCTTCGAGGCGGTCGAGGACTTCCTTGGCGTGGTCGGCGTCGGTGGCCGTGGCGCAGAGCACCGGGAGTTCGAGGAGGTCCTCGTCTGCGGGGTGCACCTCGAGATGCCGGAAGGCCACCTCCACCTCGCCGTGGGGGCGACTCCGCAGCACCTGCGTGAGCGCGCGGCGCAGCGCGTCGCCGCTGGCCGTTTCCACCTGCTCGAAGAGGGGGACGACCAAGGGGATGGCGTCCTTGACCCGTCGGCGGGCCGCCTCGGCAAGGGTTTCGAGCCCGCGAGGCTCGGCCGCGTCCTGCAACTCCTCCTCGAGCCGCGCGGCGAGTTCGTCCTCGCCGAGGAGCACCCCCGGTCGATGGGGCGCGACGATCTTCAACGCGCTGGGGTCGACGCGCTCGATGCGCTCGTCGCTGAAGAAGCGAACGGAGACGAGTTCGGGGTGCTCGAAGCTCTCCTCGACGCGCAGGACACGCCCCTCCTCGTCGCCCACCTGCACCCGGTCGCCGGGAACGCAGCGCAGAGGCTCTCCCGCGAGCAGGGCCGCCACCCGGAAGCGGTAGAGCGGCTTGGGGTCGTCGAAGGCGACCTCGGCCGCCCGGCGCTGGCGCAGGAGTTCGGCGTCCATCACGAGGTGAAGAACCCCCGCGGAATCTCGACGACGTTCTCGGTGAGCCGAGGCCCCTCGCTCCCCTCCTCTGGGGCAGGCTGGGGGACGGCGTCGTACAGGGCAAGCAGGCGCTCGAGGAGGGGCGGCACGTCGTCGTCCTCTTCCGGGGTGGGCGGGAGCTCCGCCCCCAGCGCTTCGATGCGGCCGCGGGCGACCTCGGCGCGGTCGACCCGAACGACGGCGAGTTCGAGCCACTTGGGGTGGAAGTCGTCGCTGCGGCAGAAGCAGCGCACGTGGAAGTAGACCGGCGAGCGCCGCATTCCGTAGAGCTGTTCGCGCCCGAGCCGGAGCTCGCCCTTGCCGATCTTCTCGCGGCAGTAGCGGCACGCGGCGCGCCCCGAGGGGGAGACGTGCAGCTTGGGAATCCCCGCCGTGTCTCGCCAAGGCGAGCGCGGAGTGGGGCGAACCTTCCCCTCGCAGGCGGCCTTGAAGAGCGCCTTGACCTCGGCGGGCCAGCGCTCGGAGTCCTCGAGGGCGACGCGCAGGGCGAGCCCCGGGGCGAGTTCGAGCGCGCAGACGGGATGGAAGCGATACTCCCCGGAGAGGGAGAAGGCGCGAACCGCGTGGCCGTGCGTGGGCCCGGGCTCGCCGGGGCATTCGACACCGCAGTAGTCGCACGGCTTGGAGTAGGCGTCCTTGCCGTAGCTCAGCCCGGTGAGGGGGGTCCGCTGGTAGCTCCGCGGCGCGGGGTGCGCGTCCGCCGGGAGGAAGCGGGCGATCTCGGCGAGGGCCTCGGGCGGCCAGTCGCGGGCCTCGTCGACGACCTTGCGCTTGGCGAGGTCGGGGGCCCGCTGGGCGGCGCAGTCGAGGTGCAAGAGCTCCGGCTTGCCGAGGATCGGAACCGCCTGGGCCCGCCAGGAGCCCTTCTCGATGGCGACCCCGCACTCCTTGCAGGTGGCACGGGCGGCGCGCGAACGCTCCGCCCGGAGGTCGATGTAGGGATTCCACCGCATGAAGGAGCCGCCCCCCGCAGCGCGAGTGTATCCCGCGGGGGGAGCGGGCGAAAGTCGGGGCCGCCCCGAGCCCTGCGGACGCCGCGTTCAGAGAGGGTGCTCTTCGTCCTCCGCGTAGATCTTGAGGCCCTCGCCCCGGCGGAGGCGCCCCAGCTTGACCGTCCAAGCCGAGGGACGCTTGCTCTCCCCCGTCTCCGCCCGCCGCGCCGCGAAGGAGCGGGTGATCTTGCGGCCGGCCTCCAGGACGCGCGCGGTGGCGCTCGGGCGGACGGGACGGGCGAGGCCCACGACCGCCGGCCGCGGGGCCTCGCCGCGTCGCCGCTGCCAGGCAACGCAGCCCGCGAGAAGGAGGAGGCCCGCTCCGAGCAGGATCCAGGAATGGCCACCGGCGCCGCCGGACTCGGCCCCGAGAGCAGCAGCGGCGGCCGTTGCCGCCCGGCCCGCTCCCCCGTTCCCCCGCACCGGGAAGCTCGGCCGCAGGCCCGCCCCGTCACCGGGCGCCGGCGCCCGCGCCCCGTGCGCGCGCAGGCGCCCTGGGCCGGGACGAAGGGGAACCGACGCCGCAGGAGGCGGAGCGCCGGTGGCCTCGGCTTCGGCCTCGGGATCGGCCCAGCGTCGCTCGCGCGGCCAGGGGACGAGGCGATCCCCGAAGGGCGGCAGGAAGGAGCACGCTCGAATCGCCTCGCGCCAGGCCGGGCGGACGAGGCCGTCCCCGCGACCGAAGGCCCGGCGCAGCGCCCCCAAGGCAGCACCCTCCAGCGGCCCTCCGAAGAGACCCAGGGCGCAGCGAGCGACCTCGGGATCGGGGCCGAGGGGGTCCAGCCAGGCGAAGACCGCCTCGGCCAGGGCCGGGTCGCGCGAGACCGCAAGGGCGTCCAGGGCGGCCCCGATGGCCGGTCGGTGCGGGCGGGGCAAGCGCGCGACCCGCTCCCAGGCGGCGCGCCGCTCGCCGGCGGTCACCGCGCGGCGGAAGTCGGCGAGGGCCTCCTCGGCTTCGGCCAGCGCGGGCTCCAGGGCCTCCCAGCGGGCGGCCCACCCCTGCGCGTTCTCTTCGGCGCCGCCGAGGAGCGCGGCGAGGGCTCCGCGCAGGCACTCCCGCCAGCGGCGGTCGGGGCGCGGCCGCCCCTCCTCGGCCTCGAGCGCCGCGATGAGGGACGGCACCGCGCGGAGGTCGCGCCCGCAGGCCAAGACCCCGACGGCGCAGCGGCGGAGGGCGGCCGGGACGCGCGAAGAAGAAAGGACCGCGAGCGCCGGGGCAGGGTCGACGCGCAAGCGCGCGTCGCACACCGCGCGCAGGGCCCGCTCGACCTCGACCGGATCGCGGGCGGGATCGAGGCCGGCGAGGAGTTCCTCGATCCTTGCGACCTCGCCGAAGGCGCAGAGGAGGAGGACCCCGCCGGGCCCTCGGGACCACTCGTCGAGGCGCGCTCCCCGCTCGGCGCCGGAAAGGCCCGCCGCCACGGCGCCGAGGAGGCGCACCCCCAGGCGGCGCCGCCATTCGCGCGGCGCCTCCAGGCAGCGCAGGCCAAGGGCCTCGCAGGACCCGGGGTCGGCTCGCGCGGCGAAGGCCGCGGCGGCCGCCTCGGCCGACTCGGGCTCGATGGCGAACGCCGCGAGGAGCCGCAGCCAGGGGAGGGCGTCCTCGTCGGCGAAGGCGAGGGCCGCCTCGCGCCCCGCCGGCGAGGCGAGGGCGGCCAGCAGGGCGGCGTTCGCCTCGCCTCGGGGCCGTCCCGCGAGGTACTGCTCGAGGAGCTCCGCCGAAGCGAAGGCCCGCGCGAGCTCCTGCCGCTCCGCCGGGGGAGGGTCGTAGGGCGCCGCGCCGCTGGGCTGCGCCGCGCGCACTTCCTCGAGGGGCACGGCGAGCTTCCGGCCGGTGGGGAGGAGCAGGCGCCACGTGCCTCGGCTGCGCCGGTAGCGCAGGGTGAGGCGCGGCCAGCGGTCTGCGTGCAGGGTGCCGTGGCGGTAGCGCAGCCGGCTCCGGGCGTTGGCCGCGTCGGCGCGGGCCTGCCCGTCGAGCGCGGCCCGTGCCACCAGGCGGAGGACCCAGCGGTGCTGGGGCCTGCGGAAGAAGACGTCCCGTGCGGCCGGCCGCGCGCGCGGATCGAGGAAGGCGGCGAGCAGCAGGCCCGCTCCCTCGGCCGCCGACGCTCGGTCGACGGCGCCGGCGAGGCGGTCGGCGTCGCGCACAGCCGGTCCAAGGGACGGCGCCGGGGCGCAGGGAAACCGTTGCGCGACCTCGCCCGCGGGGACACGCAGGGCCGCGGGGGAGTTCCGCGGCCCGAAGCGGAGGTGCCCCCGTCCCTCGCGGACCCAGGCCTTCAAGCGGCGCCCGTCGCGGAAGAGGAGGAGCGCGGAGGAGGCCCCCCGAGGCGCCTCCTCCGCCGGTGCTCCGCCCACCGGCGAGGCGAGGGAGCAGAGGCAGAAGAGGACCCCGAGGCCAGCGACGGCGGCGCGCCCTTTCGCGGGGGCGCGCCGCCCCCGCGGGGGGCGACGGCGCCGAGGCGCGCGCGCCCCCCGAGGCGCCCGAGGAACGCTGTCGGAATTCGCTGCATCCGCCGTAAGGGAAGGCGACGCCGGACCCAGCGTCTCCCGCGCAGCCCCCGCGCGGGTTCGCCCGAAGGCGGGGCAAGCCGCTTGCTCGGGCCGGGGCATGCGCCTCCACCGGGGAATGAGCCTGATCGAAGTGACCGTGGCCGGGTCGTTGCTCCTGGTCCTG
Organism: Planctomycetota bacterium; assembly: GCA_003695705.1. GTDB lineage: Bacteria > Planctomycetota > J058 > J058 > J058 > J058. The sequence continues at coordinate 7 of RFHU01000525.1, read as the reverse complement.
GTCGGCG
>RFHU01000524.1 GCA_003695705.1 Planctomycetota bacterium | reverse complement strand
CGGGACCGCCCTCCTCGACGGACCCGGGAGCCCCGCCGACTTCGCCGCGCGGCTGCGCCCGGCCCTCGAGGCGGTGGGCCTCCGCGCCGGGACAGCTCGCCCGGCGGAGGGCCCCCGCGGCGCCCTGCAGGTGCCCCTCCGGCATCGGAGCGGCGCGCTCGCCGGCGCCCTGCGCGTCGCGCCCGCCGAAGCCGGCTCCCGCGCCCTCCTCTCCCTGCACCCCGCGGGGCGCTAGCGTCCCCGCAGACCGCCGCGTAACCTGAGCACGACGAGGAAGCAAGGAACCCCACCGTGACCAACAAGCTGGCTCTCTTCGTAGCCGTCGCGCTCGGAATCCTCTCGATCCTGAGCCTCAACGCCTACGTGGACAAGATCAAGCTCGGCCAGGAGGTCCGCCTCGAGAAGATGACCGTGATGGTCGCCGCGCGCGACATCGCCGAAGGCCAGATCTTCACCGAAGACGACATCGAAACCGCGCAGTTCCCCCGCTCCGTCATCGAACAAGCCCTGCGCAACACCTGGGTCAACGACAAGTCGACCATTCTCGGGACCCGCACCAAGGCCCGCATCAAGCAAGGTCAGATCCTCCTCACCTCGCACTTCCAAACCCGCGTCCGCAAGGACGCGGAGCTCCGCTTCGGCAAGGACCAGCGAGCGATCTCCATCCCCATCAGCCGCACGGGCGGCCTGGTGGGCATGCTCAAGCCCCAGGACACCATCGACATCATCGTGAGCATGTCCATCAAGGACCCCGCGGGGCGCCAGGTCCAGGTCACGCACACCCTCCTGCAAGGCGTACAGATCCTGGCCACCGACTCGGTGACCAGCGCGTTCAGCGCGGGGGTCGGCGCCTACTCGACCATCACCGTCGCCCTAAGCCCCCGCGACTGCAACCGCCTCCTCTTCGCCCTCAGCCAGGGCGCCATGATCCAGTGCGCGCTCACCCAGGAAGGCACCACCCCCTACAAGGGCAGCGTCCCGGTCATCGCCGACGACCTCTACCGGGAGATCGCGGGAGAGCTCGGCCGCTGGCGTCCTCGTTGACGGTGACCCCTAGGGAGGAAACGCGATGCCGTCGCTGATCGTGCGCGACGTGCGCAACGGCAAGGTCAAGGAGATCCCCCTCACCAAGCGCCGCTTCACCATCGGCAAGAGCGACTTCAACGACCTCGTCCTCCCCCGGCAAGGCGTCTCGCGGGAGCACTGCGTGCTCTTCAAGCGCGACGACGCCTACCATCTGCGCGACCTCGGCTCGCGCCGCGGGACCCTCGTCGACGGCAAGCCCATCGGCGACGACCGCCGCCTCGAGCACGGGCTGCGCTTCGAGGTGGGCGAATTCCTCATCCAGTTCCGCGACGGCGGCGTCGGCCCCGGCTCCCTCAAGAGCGGCCTCCGCTCCGCCTCGCTGGCCGGCGCCCCCGCGGCGCCCGCCAGCGAAGCCGACTACCGCAAGGCCCGCGAGCGCTGCCACGCCTTGCTCCTCGAGAACAAGGAGCTCAAGCGCGTCGACTTCGAATCCCTCTCCCCCGACGAGGCCCGGCGCAAGACCGAGCGCGTCCTGGTGCAGATCATTCGCGACCTCGAGGCCGAGGGAAAGCTGCGCGGCATCGACCGCCGCAAGCTCCTCAAGGACGTCCTCGACGAATCCCTCGGCCTGGGCCCCCTCGAGCAGCTGCTCAAGGACGACAACATCTCCGAGATCATGGTCAACCGCGCGGACCAGATCTACATCGAGACCCGCGACCGCGGCATGGTGCTCGCCGACGTCAGCTTCACCAGCGACGAGCAAGTCCTGCACGTCATCCGCCGCATCTGCGCTCCCCTCGGCCGCCGGATCAACGAGCAGACACCGCTCGTCGACGGACGCCTCGCCGACGGGTCGCGCGTCAACGCGATCATTCCCCCCCTCGCCGTCTCCGGCCCCACCCTCACCATCCGCAAGTTCCCCAAGGAACGCCTCGGCGTCGAGGACCTGATCCGCTTCGGCTCCCTGACCCCCGAAATGGCCGAATTCCTCCAACTGTGCGTCAAGGAGCGCCTGAACATCGTCATCAGCGGCGGAACGGGCTCCGGCAAGACGACCCTCCTCAACGTCGTCTCCAGCTTCATTCGCGAGTCCGATCGCGTCGTGACGGTGGAGGACACCTCCGAACTCAAGCTCCCGCAGCCCCACGTGGTGACCCTCGAGGCCCGCCCGGCCAACCTCGAAGGCGAGGGGGCGATCACCATTCGCGACCTGGTCAAGAACTGCCTGCGCATGCGCCCCGACCGCATCGTGGTCGGCGAGTGCCGCGGCGGAGAAGCCCTGGACATGCTCCAGGCGATGAACACCGGCCACGACGGCTCCCTGACGACCATCCACAGCAATTCGCCCCGCGACTGCATCGCCCGCATGGAAACCCTGGTGCTCTTCGCAGGCACCGACCTCCCCTCGCGCGCCATTCGGGAACAGATCGCCTCGGCGGTCCACATCATCATTCAGCAAGCGCGCCTCCACGACGGCTCGCGCAAGATCACACACATCACCGAGGTGACCGGGCTGGAGAGTGGCGTGGTCACCCTGCAAGACATCTTCGTGTTCAAGCAGACCGGCTTCGACGAAAAGCATCGCGTGCTCGGCTACCACACGGCCACGGGCAACGTCCCCAAGTTCGTCCAGACCCTCCGCCGGCGCGGAATCGACGTGAACATGTCCATGTTCGCGGTCAAGGCCGCCGCCGAAGGAGAGAAGGACGGTCGGGGCGGCGGAACGCGGAGGCGGCGACGCCGGTGACCCTCCCGGCCCCCTGGTTGCGCCTGGCCCAAGCGGTCGAAGCGAGCGGCCCGGCCGCTGGCGGCGACGGTCTGCTCTACCTGGTCTGGCTGCTCGCCTTCCTGAGCGTGTTCACCTTCGTCTTCCTCGGCTTCCTCCTCTTCTCGACCGGCTGGGAGAGCTACGAGGAGAAGTATCTCGAAGGCGCCGAACGCACCCTGGACGACCTGTTCCTGACCATTCCGCCCCAGCAGCTCCTCTGGCTCTCCCTCCTGGGCGGCTTCTCCTTCTTCGTCCTCGGCTTCCTCATTTCGGGCAGCGTCGTCTTCGGCCTGGTCTTCGGCGCGCCAGGCACCCTCCTGCCGCGCCTGATCCTCGCGCTGAAGAAGCGCCAACGGGCGGCGAAGTTCAAGCAACAGCTCGTGGACGCCATGGGCACCTTGACCAACGCGCTGCGCACCGGGTTCTCCTTGCCCAAGGCCTTCCAGCTCATCGCCCACGACATGCCCAAGCCCATCTGCCAGGAATTCGGCATCCTCGTCCAAGAGCTGCGCCTGGGCATCGACGTCGAGGAGGGGCTGGACAACATGCTCGAACGCATGCCCAGCGAAGACCTGGACCTGGTCGTGACCTCCGTCTCCATCAGCAACTCCGTCGGCGGCAACTTGGCGGAGGTCTTCGAACGCATCGCCCACACCATTCGCGAACGCACGCGCATCGAGGGACGCATCGACTCGCTCACCGCCCAGGGGAAAATGCAGGGGATCCTCGTCTCGGTGCTCCCCTTCTTCGTGGGGGGCATGCTCTACGTGATCGACCCCCACCTGATGGAGCCCATGTTCCACGACCCTCGCGGACTGGCCGTACTCGGCCTCATGCTCGTCATGGAGGCGCTCGGCTTCTTCTTCATCCGCAAGATCACGAACATCGAGGTCTGAGCGTGGACCTGGGCCTCTTCGGACTGTCGCTCTTCTTCGGCTTCTCGGTCGGGCTCGGCGCCTGGGTGCTCCTCGACTCCCTGCGCGAAGTCAAGGAAGAGCTCGAGGAGCAGCCCGAGCTCTACTCCACGAGCCTCTTCTTCCGGGTCGTCCACCCCCTCGTGCAGTACATGGGCCGCCGGATCGCACGGATCGAGTCCAGTGCCGTCCTCGACCGCCTGCGCGGCGCCATCGCCCGCGACCTGACCATCGCCGGCAAGAGCCTGGCCATCACCCCCGACGAGTTCGTGGCCTTCATGTTCGTGTGCAGCTGGATCGGCCTCCTCGTCGCGGGCTACTTCCACACCCTCCTCGGTCTCGGGCTCGCGGAGTGGCTGCTCCTCATGCTCCTGGTCGGCTACCTGCCGCTGCTCAACCTGCGCGAGCGCGGACAACGACGGCAGAAGGCCATCCGCAAGGTCCTCCCCTACGCCCTCGACCTCCTCTGCCTGGCCGTCGAAGCCGGGCTCGACTTCACCGCCGCCCTCTCGCGCATTGGCGAGAACCTCAAGGACAACCCCTTCCGCGAAGAACTGCGCCTCCTCGCCCGCGACCTGGGCATGGGCAAGACGCGCTCCGAAGCGCTGCGCGACATGGAGAAACGCGTCGGCATCGAGGAACTCACCGGGGTGGTCAGCGCGCTGGTCCAGGCCGACGAGCTCGGTGCGAGCCTCGGCCCCACCCTCCGCATCCAATCCGAGGAGTTGCAGCGCAAGCGCTTCCAGCGCGCCGAGAAGAAGGCCATGCAGGCCCCTGTGCTGATGCTCATCCCCTTGGTGGTGTTCATCTTCCCGCTCGTGTTCCTGATCATCTTCACCCCCATCGCCCTCCAGGTCCTGGACCAATTCCAGTGAGGCTCGTGCGCACGAGAGATGGCGCGGTGGTGGCGGACCCCTTGCGGGTCGCCAGCGGCTTCTTCGCCCGCCTGTGCGGCCTCATGGGCCGCGCTGGCCTGCAGCCCTCCGAAGGCCTGCTCCTCGAACGCTGCGACGCCATCCACATGATGTTCATGCGCTTCCGCATCGACGCGGTCTTCCTCCGCACCGGCGGCGAGGTCCTCCGGGTCGTCGAAGGACTCCGCCCCTGGCTGGGCATCGCCTGGTGCCCCGGCGCGGCCTCGACCCTGGAGTTGGCGGCCGGCCGCGCGGCCCTGGTCGGTGTGCGGCCGGGCGATACCCTGGTCATCGAGGAGGCGAGCGCGCCTTGAGTTCCTCGGCCACGGCAACCCTCGAAGTCCTCAGCGGTGAGCTGTCGGGACGGACCTACGCCATCGACGAGGAGGAGTTCGTCATCGGCCGCAGCCAACGCTGCCACCTGGTCATCCCCAAGCGCTACGTCTCCCGGGAACACGCCCGCATCGTGCGCGAGGGGAGCGACTACATCGTCGACGGGCTCTCGGAGAAGAACCCCGTGCACGTCGGCGCTCGCCCGATTCGCGAGCACCTGCTCTCGGACGGCGACGTGTTCGAGTTCTGCGGGATTCGCTTTCGCTTCCGCAGACCCCGCGCCGGCGCCGCGCGCAACCCGTCGCCTCGCCCTGCCCCCGCAGGGGCCCGTCGCCGCCCTGCCTCGCCCCGCGCCTCCTGGCG
>RFHU01000523.1 GCA_003695705.1 Planctomycetota bacterium | reverse complement strand
CCGTCCTCGGAGGCCTTGAAGCCGCGCTTGACGAGCCAAGCGCTGACCTTCTCGGCTTCGGGATGGGTGGGGCGGACGATGTTCGTCAAGTAGTTGAGCCCGCGCGCCTGGGCCTCGTCTTCCAGGCGCTCCAGGATGAAGGCCCCGACGCCGCGTCCGCGGTCCTCGGGAGCGACGGCCAGGAGCACCTCGGCGTCGCCCCACACGATCTCCAGCCAGCCGTAGCCCACCACGCGGCCGTCGTCCTCGACGCGCCACCACTCGCCGGGCACGGGGGCGCCAGGAACGAGGGCCTTGTAGCGGCTGTCGAAGACGCCGGCGGGGGCGTCGCCGACGATGCGGGCCTTGTCCTCGTCCCACAGGGGCGCGCGCTCGCGAATCCAGCTCAGGCTCATGGTCCCCTCCTCCGGGGCGCCCAGCCTACGCGCACGAAGGGCTTCGCGCAGCCCCTCGGGGCGCCCCCGAAGGGAGGACGCGCTGCGCCGGATTCGGCGGGAAGAGGGCGAGGAGCCGACGGCAGGCTCGGGGCCTCTTCGCGCGCGGTGCCTTGCGTCGGAAGCGGAGCGCCGGGAGCATTTCCCCGTGCGCGCGTTGACCCTCGAGGGAGTGGACTACCTCGCCTCGCCCGAGGCGGGCGAGGCGCTGGCGGCCCTGGCGGCGGGGCCGGCGAAGTCCCTCGACTCCTTGGCCACCCTCGAGGCCTTGCGGCGGCGCCACGGCCCCGAGCGGGCGGCGTGGCTCCTCGACCAGGCGCGCCTGCGGCGGCGAGCCCAGGGCAAGTTCCCCCCGGGACCGCTCCTCTTCGAGGCCGAGGCCCTGGAGATGGCCAGCGCGCGCGAGGTGGCGGCCTGGCGCGCTCGGCGCCTGCTCCCCTTCGGGCGCGTCCTCGACCTAGGCGCCGGTGTGGGCGGCGACACCCTGGCGCTGGCCGCGGCGGGCCTCGAGGTGGTCGCGGTGGAGCGCGACCCGGTGCGGGCGGCGCTCTTGGCGCACAACCTGCGCGTCGCCGGCTGCGCCGCGCGGGTGGAGGTCTGCTGCGCCGACTGGACGGGAGGGGCCTTCGACGGTGCGGCCCGGGCGGCCTTCGTCGATCCGGCGCGGCGCCGCGGCGGCCGGCGGACCGTGCGCCTTGCCGACGGGACGCCGCCCCTGAGCGCCGTGCTCGCGCTGGCGGAGCACTTGGACACGGTGCTCTTCAAGGCGGCGCCCGGCGTGGACCGCGGCGAGGTTCCCGCGGGCGCGGGCCTCGAGTTCGTCTCGCTGCGCGGCGAGCTCAAGGAGGCGCTGCTCTCCTTTGGCGCGGCGCGGCCTGAGGGCGCGGGGGCGCGCGCGGTGGTGCTTCCCGGGGGAGAGGTCCTCGCGCCGTCTGGCCCCGAGCCCCCTGCGCGGGTCGCGTCGCCGGGGGCCTGGCTCTACGAGCCCGACCCCGCCGTCCTGCGCGCGGGGCAGGTGCGCGCTCTGGGGGCGCGCCTGGACGCCTGGCAGCTCGACCCCGAGGTTGCCTACCTCACGGGCGACCGCGCGGTGGAGACGCCCTTCGCTCGCCGCTGGCGCGTGCTGCGCGCGGGGCGCTTCGGCGGGCGCAAGGAGCTCGCCCGCTGGCTGCGCGCGGAGGGGGCGGGCCCCGTCACCGTGCGAGGGCGCGGGGTCCCCGTGGACTTCGAGGGCCTCGCGCGGCGCCTGCCGCGCGCGCGCGGCGGACCGCCGCGCACGGTCTTCCTCTCCCGCTCGCCGGCGGGACCCCTGGCGATCTTGGCGGCGGCGTGCTCGGGCGCCGAGGAGGCGGAGTGATGGAGGGCCAAGCAGCGTCGCGCTTCGTGCGGGTCGTGGATGGTTTCTACTCCGAGGCGCAGGCCTTGCGGGCGGTTTTCGACGAGCGCTTCGCCGAAACGCGCTCGACGCGCGGCGACCGCTTCGTGTGGGACTACTGGCACGTCCCCGACCAGTACACCCTCCTGCGCACCCCGGCCTGGGAGTACTTCCCGGCGGCGCTCTACGAGGCCTTCCACACCCACCTCGTGACCTGGGGCCGACGAACGCTCGGCTGCTGGGACGTCTCGCCGCCCTGGTTGAGTTGCTACGTCGAGGGCTGCGAGCAGCACCTGCACTCCGACGTGCCCCACGGCCCGTGGGCCTTCGTCTACTCGCTCACGGTGGGCGAGTCCTTCCGCGGGGGCGAGACGGAGATCCTCCGCCCCGAGGTGCTCGACTACTGGCCGCGCTTCCTCGGCGCGAAGGAGCGCGAGCGCGCGAGCTTCACCCTGCGCGTCCCCGCGCGCTTCGATCGCCTGGTGGTCTTCGACCCGCGCTTCCCCCACGGGGTGACCCGCGTCTCGGGGACCCACGACCCGCGCGAGGGGCGCTTGGTGGTCCACGGTTGGTTCACCGAGCCGCGCGTCTTCGCCGAGGGCCCTCTGGGCGACGAGGCCCTGGCCCGCGTCTTGGACCCCGCGGTGGAGCGGATCGGGCCCGCGGTGGCCGACCTCGGCCCCTTCCACGGGTTCCTGGGCGTGCGCCTGAGGATCGCGCCGGAGGGGAGCGCGACGGCCGAGGCGCTCGCCAACACCTTGGTGTGCCTCGAGGCGCCCGGCGGCGGCGAGGAGGAGGAGGTCGAGGCGCGCGTCCTCGCCCTCCTCTCCGAGCTCCGCTTCCCCGCCGCCTCCGAAGCCACCGAGGCCACCCTCCCGCTGCTCTTCGGGGAGTGACGGCGCCGATGCGCGAAGGCGCGTGGAGCGGAGTCGCTCAGGGCGGCGGGCGCTGGGCGCGGGGGACGACGACCACCGAATACATCGACTCGACGCCGGGGGCGGCGTTCCCGCCGAGGACCACCCGGCCCGGGCCGAAGTCGCGGGCGTAGACGCGCCGGGGGGTGTCGCTGGTGCGGACCTTCCAGCCGAGGCGCTGCCAGCCGGCCAGCCAAGAGGGCAGCGAGCGGGCGCGGTCGTCGTAGAGCACGAGCACGGTGACGTCTTCGGCGACGTCGAAGGAGAGGGTGTCGCTCGCCCGCGAGCCCTTGTCGTCGTTGGCGGTGCGGATGAGGAGGGGGCGCGGCCCGAAGCGGCCGACGTCCTGGATCGTGTAACGGCGGTCGACGTAGAGCCGCTCGCCAGGGACGAGGCGCCCCAAGGCGTAGGACTTGCCGCTCGCAGCCCGCAGGCCGCCGACCTGCGCCGAGGCGCCGCGTTCCTCGATGATGGGCACGTACATGCTCCGCGCGCCCGGGGATTGGTTGCCGCCGAGGACCACCCAGCCGGCGGGGAAGTCGCGGGCGAAGAGTTCGCGGGCGCCGTCGCTCGTGCCGAGGCGGCGTCCCAGGCGGCGCCAGCCGTGGAGCCAGGCGGGGAGCCAGGAGGCCCGTGCGTCGTAGGCCACGGTGACGGTGACCGGACGGCTGACGCGGAAACGCAGGAAGCGGTCGCCGGGAACGCCGGCGTCGGCGTCGCGGGTGCGCAGGTAGGGGAGGCCCGTGAGGGGCGCGGTGTCGAGGAAGCGGGCGCCGCGGTCCGTGTAGAGGCGCGCGCCCCGCCGGAGCACGGCGAGGTCGAGGCGGATGGACCAGGCGGCGGGGTCGCGGGGGTCGGCGCCCGGCGCGACCGAGCGCGCCTCGCTCACCCACAGGCCCGAACCGACGAAGAAGCGCGCCTGCGCGCGGGCGCCGGGGGCGGGG
>RFHU01000522.1 GCA_003695705.1 Planctomycetota bacterium | reverse complement strand
GCCGGGAGCTGCCAGAGCTGCAGGTAGGCCCCCAAGCACGGGCGCACGGGCGCGATGGAGCCCACCCAGCCCACCTCGGGATCCACGTAGAACAGCTCCGAGCGGTCGAGCACCACGGCCCGTTGCCTCGAGAGCAGCGGTAGGGCCCCCGCGAGCTGCGTCGCACGCACCTCGTGCTGCAGGGCCTCGAGGAGGGAGGGCCGGCGACTCCGCTCCTCGTCCCGGTCCCGTGCGGCACCCAAAGTGCTCGGGCCGATGCCGAGCGCCTCCGCCCACCGCTCGAGGACGCCGCGGGGAACCCGCTTGCCGTCGAGCAGGGCCGGCAGCCAGCGATCCACCGTGGGCGGATCGAAGCCCGGGCGCCCCTCCCCGGAGAGCAGCGCGGAACGAAGCCCTCGACCGCCGCCCGCCCGCCGAAGGAGCAGGCAAGCCAATTCGAATCGGTGGGCGTCCTGCCTCTTCGTCACGAACTCCTCCCGCCACCCGAGAGCAGTCGTGGACTCCGGTGGATCGCGCGACGCACGCAATCCCCATCGCTTCTGGCAGGGGCACCTTGCCGGAGCAGGTTGCCGAGCGGGTCGCAGGGCCAGATCCCTCGCCGCTGCTCTGGATGGCTCTTGCAGGATAGCCGGCCCCTACGACTTCGCGAAGGAGCGAGGCGCTCCCCGGCGCCGCCCGCGGCCACCATCCGCCGCGGAGGCCCGCCAAGGAGCCCCCTCGCACGCCGCTCCCCCCCAAGGCGACCGGGACCTCTGCGCCCCGCGCGGGAAGGGCGAACGCGGCGGAGCGTCCTCCGCTTCCCGTCCACGGTCCCTCAGCACCGAGAGCCGACCGAGACCGGGTCCGCCGGGCTCGGCTCCGCTCCCCCAGTGGGCGGTTCGGGTGGTCTTCCGGGCGGAGCGCGCCCCGGCGCGGGGACGACGGGAGGGCACCACCGCACCCTGCACGCCCCGACACGGGGCCGGCGCTCAGCGCGCCGCGGCCTCGAGGTCGCGGGCGCAGCGAAAGCCGAGGGTCTCGAAGCGGACGCCCGGAGCGTAGGCGGCGCGCCAGGCGGTTCGGCACTCCTCCGGAGCGGCGCGGAAGGAGCCGCCCCGGGCGACGCGGTGGCCCCGTCCCTCGAGGGCGTTTCGGGGTGGGCCGAGGTAGGGGCGGTAGGCGCTGGCCGTCCACTCGGCGACTCCGCCCGCGAGGTCCTCGACGCCGAGGGGGCTCGCGCCCAAAGCGCCGGCCGGACGCGCAGCGTCGGCCGAGGAGACGCGCCTCGAGTCCCAAAAGCCGCCCCACGGCCAACGCCGGGCGGCGAGGAGGGCGTAGGCCGCGCGCGGCGAGACGCGCACGCGCTCGCCTTCGACCTCCGGCCGGGGCGCGCCGGGAAGGTCTTGGGCGAAGGCCTCCGCGGGAAAGACCGGCGGCACGTCGGCGCCGCCCGTGGTCGAGCGCGCGGCGAGCAACTTCCGCCAGCGCTTCGCCGCAGCGGCGCTGAGCGCGGCGAGGCCCTCCTTCCAGGCGGCGCAAAAGCGCTCGCGGGCGACCACGTCGCGCTCGCTCTCCAACTCGGGCAACTCGGAGCGCGCAGCGGCCTCCCACTCCGTCTCGCTCGGGAGGCGCTTGCCCGCCCAGCGGGCGTAGGCGTCGGCCTCGTGCCAGTTCACTCCCGCGACCGGAAGGGCGGCCTCCTCGGGGCCGGCGGGCGGCTCCCAGCCCGGAGGAGGGGTGCGGCCGGTCGCTTCCAGAAAGGCCGCGAACTCGCCGCGGGTGACTTCGCGCCGGTCGATGAGGAAGGGCTCCACGAAGACGAGTTCCACGGGCAGTTCGTCGGGCTGCAACACGTCTCCCCGGGGGACCGGACCGCCCGGGACGAAGACCATGCCCCGGGGGACCCCGGCGACGACGAGGCGCTCGAGGCGCTCGAGGCGGCGCGCGAGCGCCGGATCGGGGGCTTTCGGCGCCTGGCGCAACGAGCGCAGCGCCTCTTTGCCGCGACCCCGGGCCAGGGCCGCCGCGGCCTGGGCGTAGCGCAATTCGCAGCGCACGCGCCGCAGCTCGCGCCAGCGTTCCCGCAAAGCGTCGAGGGGGTGGGGCTCGCGACCCGCCCGCTCCGCCCAGCCGTTGGCTTCCTCGAGGCGCTCGAGGGCGACCCCGAGGTCCCCCTTCTCCAGGGCCTGCTTGCCGGCGCGCGAAAGCTCGGCGAAGCGGGCGAGCGCTTCCCCGCGGCGCGCTTCGACCCTTCCTTCGTGGCGCTGGAAGAGTTCGGCGGCCTGCGCGAAGTCGCGCTCCTCGAGGGCCGCCGCCGCCCGTCGCAGCTCGGCAGCCTCCGCCGCCCGCGCTCGCAGACCCTCGACGTCGGTGCGCAAGGGGCTCGCGGGAAGCCCTCCCCGCTCCAACAACTCGTCGAGCAACCGGACCGCGTCGGCGGCCTCGCCGCGCTCGAGGAGCGCGCGGGCCTGCCCCGCGGCCTCCCGCGCGCGCCGCGCGGCGCCTTCGAGAGCGCCCGCCTCCTTCACCGCCTCCTCGGCCGCAGCGGTTCCTGGGTAGCGCAAGGCCACCCCGGCGAGCTTCCGCAGCGCCGCCTCGATCCGTTCGCGCTCCACGGCGGCCCGAGCGTCCTCGAGCGCACTCCGCGCGGCACTCGCCCGTCGGCGCTCCGCCCGCTGTCCGAGAACGGCGGCGCCCGCGGCGGCCAGCGGGAGCAGCAGCCCGAGGACGACCAAGGGAAGGAGGAGCCGCAGCCGAGCACGGCGCCGGTGGAGCCCCGCGAGACGCCGGGCAAGTTCGGAGCGCAGGACGGGATCCTCGGCCCGAGCCAGGGCCTCCGTCCATACCACCAGGGCGGCCGCAGCGTCGCCGGCGGCGAGCAGGCGTTCCCCTTCTTCCAGGGGAGCCGGAGGCGGGGGCAAGGGTGCGTTCACCGAGGACCTCCTCGCGCTTCGTCGCGGACGAGCAGGAGCCCCCAGCTTCCCAGCAGGAAGACGGCTGCGAAGAGAGGGAGGACGCCCGCGTCGCTCCAGGGGAAGCCGGGGGCTCCCGCGAGCACTCGGCGCATGGCTTCGTTGCCCCAGTGGCTGGGCATGAGCCGACCGAGCTCGGCCGCCACTCCCGTCAGCGGCTCCACCGTGCCCACGAAGACCACCTGCGGCACGAGGACCAGAGGCGTTGCTCCCACGGCCGCGGTCCGCGAAGTCGCCGCGGTGGAGACGAGCAGGCCCAGGGCGCTGCCGGACACCGCCGCCAGCGCCAAGACACCGCCGACCTCCAGCGGTGAGGCGCCCAAGGGCTCCGCCGCGTAGACCACGCCCGTGAAGAGCGCGGTCTGCACCAGGGCGAACAGCAACACGAGCAGCACCTTGGAAGCCGTGTAGGCGTGGGGAGACAAGCCCGTGAGCCGCTCTCGGGCGAACACCGCCCGCTCCTTGACGACTTCCTGGCAGGCGGCCACGCACCCCAACCAGAGCACCGAGAGCACCAGCTTGAAGCCCACCTCGGCGCGGGCTGCGGGCGAATCCGCTTCGTAGGCGAAGGCGATCAAGAGGGCAATGAGCACGGCTTGCGCCAGGTTCAAGGCCAGGCTGCGCCCGTCGCGCAGCGTAACGCGCACGCCGCGGACGAAGAGGGTCCCGAGCGCCTGCACCCCCGCAGCCGCCCTGTGCGTCCCGCCCCAGGCCGCCGCGCTCCTCGGCGCGAAGGCGGGCGGCGGCGGCACGGGCGGACGCAACGCTTCCCAGGTGGCGGCAGGTTGCTCGTCCAGGCGCGCGTAGAGGTCGGAGAATCGCTCCACCCCGAAGTGGGCGAGGGCCGCGGCCGGGGAACCGTCGAAGAGGAGGCGCCCCTCGGCCAACACGAGCACCCGGTCGTAGCCCTCCACCCCGGTCAGCACGTGGGTGGTGCAGAGGACGGCGCGGCCCTCCCGTGCGAGCTCGCCGAGGAGTTCGTCGACTTCGGCTGCCGAACGCGCGTCGAGGCCGCTCGTCACTTCGTCGCAGAGGAGCACCTCGGGGTCGGTGAGGAGTTCGATGGCCAGCCCCACGCGACGGCGCTCGCCGCCGCTCAGGCGAGCGATCCGCGTCTCCAGGCGGTGCGCGATCCGCAGCCGGGTCACCACGGCGGCCACGCGCTCTTCGAGCAGCAACGGACTGGCCGCCAGCTCGGGCACGCGGAGGCGCGCGCAGGCGAGGAGGGCCTCGCGCAGGGTCAGGACTTCGTGGACCGCCTCGGCCTGGGGCACGTAGCCCAAGGCGGTCGCCGCCTCGGCGTGGGGGCGGCCGAGGAGTTCGAGGTGCCCGCTGCTCGGACGCGCTGCCCCGGCCAGGAGTTCCACGAGCACCGACTTGCCGGCCCCCGAAGGGCCGAGAACGGCCACCCGCTCCCCGGGGTAGACCGCAAAGGAAAGGTCGTGGAGGAGCGTGCGTTCGCCCACCCGCCGGCCTAGGGCCAGCGCCCGCACGGCGGGGCGCGGGGCGGCTCCAGCGTCCGGAGACGCCCTGTCCTCGCCGTACCGCACGCTCGGCCGCGGACGAGCTGCCGCAACGGTGGAGACGAGCGAGGACTCGGAACGTGGCGATCGCGCCGCAGCCTTCGCAGGCCCGGCCGTAGCGAGCGGCGGGGCCGACGCTTCTCGGCCCGAGCGCCTCGACCGCGAGCCGGAAGGCGCGTCCCCGCCCCCACCTCCCGAGGGCAGCCGAGGGCGAAGCTCCGAGCGCGCTCGGGATCGCGCCAACTGCGCTCCCGCGGCGGTCGCCCCCGCCGCTGCTCGCCCCGTCGCCGGCGCGGACGCGTCGCCGGCCGTCGAGCGCGGGGAGCTCACCGCTTCTCCGTCGCGTCCGCGGGACCCTTCGCCGGGGCGCCCACCTTCCCGGAAAGGCTCTCCGCGGACCGGGACTCGGCCGCGTGGAAGGCGGGCGCTCGCTCCGTGCCCGCGCTCGGATCTTCCTCGCTGGCCTCGCCCAGCCCCGTCCTCGGTGCACCCCCCCCCCCTCGAACGGGCTCGTCCTGCCTTGCCTTCGCGGGCTCTTCGCTTCCGGCCTCGCCCGCCACCGCCCCGGCATCGCGCTCCCGCCGTGGAACGCCGAGCAGGACGTCGAGGCTTCCCAGGCCCAGGTCCAGCGCCGAACCGGCCACCTCGGCCAGGCCCGCCGGGTCGTCGCCAGGAGCGCCCCGCCTGCCCCGCCGGGGCTCCCTGGCAGGGACGCCGCCGCGACGGCCCTCAGCCTCGTCCCCGCGGAGTTCGTCTTGCCGTGGATCGTGCGTCCCTGCCTCGCCCGCGCCTGCGAAACGCGGTGTGCCCGCGGCGCTTCCTCCGCGGAAAGTCCGACCCGCGCCGGGAGGCGGGGGGAGGGCCTCCCGCAGGCCGCGGAGGAGCGCCGCGGCCGCGGCGTCCGCCTCGCGTACGGCGTCGCGCGCCAGCGAACCGCCCGCGCGCAGGACGCGCCCTTCGTCGGCACCCTCCACCGCGGCGTCGAGGGCACCGGCCACCACGCCTCGTCCGGCCGCAGCGGCGCGGTCTTCGACCGCCGCAGGCGTCAGGGCTTCGTCGAGACCGCTGCGCAGTCCCTCGCGCAGCCCCTTCTCCACGCCACGCTCCAGGCCCGTGCCGCCAGCGGAGAGGGAGCCGAAGAGGAAGGAGGCGACGCACAGGCTCACCACCCCGATCACCCCCAGCAGGTGCCCGCTGGAGAGGCGTTGGCCGGCGCTCATTGGCCCTTGCCCTTGAAGTCGCCGCTGGTCTTCCCGCGGGCGTGGCTACCGCTCTTGGTCTGCACGCCTCCCTCGGACTTGCCGCTGCCGGTGATCTCGTCGTCGGACGAGCCGCCCCCCGCCGCGCGCAGGGCGTTGAGGATGAGCGCGTTCACGTTCAACTCGGCGTCCTGGGTCTTCTCCTCCAGAGCCCGCAGGGTCAGATAGGTCTTCCAGGAACGCGCGAGGAAGCGGTCGATGAGCTCGAGGCGACGCTTCATGTCGCCGCGGGTCGGTCCGAGGGTCCGCGGATCGAGGTCCAAGGCCTCGAGCATGTAGAGGCGGGCTTGGTTCACCAGTTCGTAGGCCTGCTTGGCCTGCACCGCGCGCATGCCGGCCGAGACGAACTCGGCGTCGTCGCCCAAGGGGCTGTCGTAGTTGACGGCCTTCTCGTAGCGCTGCTCGCCGCCCACGTAGAGGGCGTTGGCGAGCGCGGTCATAATGGCCGCCGCCCGCTGAGCGCTCGCGCGGGCCACGCCCCGCAGCCCGCCGCCGCCTTCGGCCCCCGCCCGCGGATCGAGGTTGCTGAGGGCCTGCGCGTAGGTGCGCACGTCTTGAAGCAAACCGAGGAGTTCGGTGACGGCCACCGAGCGGACGGCGGATTCGCGGTCGTCGTCTTCCACCCGCCGGGTAAGGACGTTGGCCCGTTCCTCGAGGCCCTTCAGGCGACCGGTGAGGGTCTTGACCAGGGCCTCGCGCTCGTAGGCTGTGGGCCGACTGAGGTAGAGCCCGAGCCCCTTGCAGCTCTTGCAGGTGAGGTGTCCGCGGCCGTTGCAGCGCCGGCAACGTTCCCAGCGGTTGAACTTCAGGCGCCCCACCCGCTCGATGCGTCCGAAGTGCACGCGACGACCGAGACGGCAGCGGGTGTTCGAGTTGGCGTTCTGAAGAGGGCAAGGAACGACCCCCGCGCCCTCGCAGGTCTTGCACACCGCCCGCAGGCGGCAATCGACCATCATTTCGGCGAGCCCGATGCCCGTCCGGGCACGGACGCGCTCGCTGACCTGGTCGAGAACGCGCCGGGGCAGTGCCTCCGCGGCCTCGGTGAGCTTGCTCAAGGCCGTGCGGGGTCGGTTCTCGAGGAAGGCCTGCACTCCGGGTTCGACCAGGGTGCGGGCCTTGCGCTCGAAGGCTTCTTCCAGGCGCCGCGCGGCGGCACGAGCACCGGCGTTCTTGGGGTTCCGCTCCAGGGCCGCTCGCAGGACCGCGTCGGCCTTCGCCTCGTTCCCTCCGGCCAAGTAGGCGTGGGCCGCCTGCACGTCGGTCTGGTCGCGGCGCTCGGGATCGCAGGCTCCCGCCTCTTCGTAGAGCGGACCGGCGAGGGCGGGGTCGGCCTCGTCGGCGACCCGCGCGGCGAGGGCGACCAGCGCGTCGGCGCGGGCCGAGCCCTCGAGGGAGCGAGCCGCAGCGAGGTCGGCGGCGAAGCGAGCCAGGGGGTCCTGCGCCGCCACCGGGTCGCCCTTGAGGCGCGAGCGGGGGAGGCGCAGGGTGGCCTGCGCGCCGCCGCGCCGCACGGCGAGGACCACCTCCCGCTCGTTGGCCTCGAGCACCTCGCCGCGGAAGGTGCGACCGTCCACGGTCTCGAGGGTTACCAGGTCACCGCCCCAGGCCGCCAGCGGCCAACCGATCAGAGTCCACAAGAGGAGTGCCTTGCGCATGTCCTTGGTTCCTTCCCCCGCGGCGGCGAAGCGAAGGCCGGCCGCTGCGGCGGCGCAGACGCAAGGGGGGGACCGACCGTCCCCGCGGTCCGGTCCCGTCCAGGCAGCGAGTTAGACGACGTCAAGCCGGCCTACGAGACCAAGCGCCGTTGACGCGTAAAGCAAGGCTGCGACGCCCGTCGGAGGAGGTCGCAAAACGGACGCTGCCTCGCCCAGGCCCGGCGGACCCGCCCGGCAGTGCCGCCCGGCCTGCGCGGACCCTGCGCGGGGCCTGCGCCCCGTCGCCGAGGGCAGGGGCCGCCCCGCGAGCCCCAGGGCGCTCGGGAGGGAGGGGGCCCTGGCGGGTCCCCGCTCCCCCTCGGAAGCCGCTTCGCCGCGATCGGGCGCTCGGCCCGCGCCCCGAGGATCGAGTGCTCCGAGCCCTCAGGCCTTCTCGAAGGTCTCGAGGATGATCCGGGCCATGCGGCCCACCCGGCGCGCTTGCTCCTCGGGGGCGATGTCCGAGTCGTCGTCCTCGCCGAGGTAGGTGAGCCACAGGTCGTGGGCGACGGCGAGCGCCGTCGCGTGCAGGTCGTTGCTGGGTTGAAGCGTCTCGCCCATCGCTCCTCCTCTCCGCCGGGGCCTCCGGCAACGGCCGCGTAGTATAGTCCCGGCGTGGACGAAGCGAGGCCGGGAACGGGCCAGCCGCGACGAAGGGTACGCACGCGCGTCAAGATCTGCGGCGCCGCGCTGGCCAGCCTCTTCGCGCTCGCCTGCGGCGAACTCGCGGCACGGGTCGTCTACCCCACCTTGAACCCCCGCCGGCACTTTCGACCGGGCATCTACCGGGCCGACCCGAAGGCCCTCTGGGTGCACCTGCCGAACTACGCGGGGGTGTGCGCGAATTACTACGAAGACGTTCCGGTCCACACCAACTCGCTCGGCCTGCGTGGTCCCGAACCAGGCGCCGACGACGCGCGAGCGCCCTTGCGCGTGCTGTGCCTGGGCGACTCCAACACCTTCGGCCTGCGCGTGGGGGACGAGGAGACCTTCCCCGCATGCCTGCGCAGGCTGCTCGCCGCGCAGGGCGTTCGCGCGGCCGTATGGAACACCGGGCACTGCGGCTACGACACCGAGCAAGAACGGGTCATGCTCGAGCGCTTCGCGCCGCGGTTGCACCCGCAGGTCGTCGTCCTCTACTGGCTCCAGAACGACCTCCTGCGCAGCGCCGACCTGCCCGTGCAGGTCGTCGACGGCTATCTCGTCGAGAACCGGGCAGCCTACGAACGCTTCCGCCGCGAGGTGCTGGAGGGCTCTTGGCGCACCGCTTCGCGCCTCGCGACCCTGGTTTCGATCAAGTGGCGTGGCTGGCGGCACGATCGAAAGCTCGCGCACCGCCTCGCCCGGGACGCGCGCAACAGCACCGACCCCAAAGCCTACGCACGCAACTTCGCGGATGTCCGCGCGCTCGTCGAGCGTGCTCGCGCGCTGGGGGCACGGGTGGTCGTCGTCGCCCACTCGGCCAAGCGGGACCTGTTGAACGGGCGCCGGAACCCCACGGTGGCTCGCTTCGAGAGCGACGTGCGCGCGCTGGGCGTGCCCCTGGTCTCCAACTTCGAGGTCTATGCCCCCCACCTGCGCGACGGCCCCCCGCTCTACGTCCGCCGCGACGACGCCCACCCCACCGGACGCGGCCACGCGCTGACGGCCGAGGCCGTGCTCCCCCACCTCCTCTCCGAGGAGAGCGGCAAGAAGGCAGCAGGGCGGTAGGCCGCGGCCGGGGCGGCGTTCAGCGCGCCGGCGCCAGCGCCGCCGTGCGGGCCACCGCCTCGGCGATCTCGGCGCAACCGCTGGGGGTAAAGTGCAAGCGGTCGCGGAGGAGGAAGCGACCGGCGCGCGGCTTCCCCGCCCAGGCCGCGGCGAGGTCGACGACTTCGGCGCCGAGTTCGCGTGCGGCCGCACCCATGCGCTCGTGCTGCGCGATCGGCTCCCGCCCGGCGACTTGCTCGCGGGTGGGCACGAGGACGACGACTAGGTGCGCTCCGTCCTCGCGAGCGCGTCGGGCAATGGCCTCGAGCGGGCGGAGGCTGTAGTCGAGGGGCTTCGGTTCGATGCGCGGCGGGGGCTCTCGACGGCGCAAGGCCTCGATGAGGTTCTGCGAACGCACGCGAAAGAAGCGGTAGAGGGCGCTGGCGTAGAGCCCGCGGTGCTCGACCCGTCGCTTCCAGCGGCGGTACTTGCGCTCGTCGTGAATCATGTGGCCGTCGATGAAGCGCACCTGCTTGCGGAGTTCCTGCGAGGGCTCGGCGAGGTCGTTGGGGAGCCAGGCCAGAACCACCACCTGCGGATGGATCCGCGCCGCGAGGCGTTGGTAGACGACCGCTTCTTGGACCGTGTCGTATCCGGGAACCCCTGCGTCGTAGACGGAGGCCGCCTGGCCCCGCCCACGGAGGAGGGACTCGAGCTGGGCGGGGTAGGTCTCCTCGTCCGCGACCCCGATGCCGAAGGTCACCGAGTCGCCCAGGCACAGGACGCGCAAGGGCGCTCGGGCGCGGGCGGCGGTCCACTCGGGGCCGCGGTACCCGAGCGAGTCGGTGGAGGTCGCGGCCTGGTGGGCGTACTCGTAGCGGACGCCCCGGTAATTCGGGCGCAGCGCCCAGCCAAGCTCGGGGTCGGCGCGCAGGATGCCCGGTCGGAAGTGGCGCCGCGGCTCGGCGACCACCCCCAGCACGCGCAGTCCGAGTTCGCCGATGAGGCAAGCGCAGGCGACGCCAAGGGCCAAGGCGAAAGCAGCAAAGCGACGGCGCCGTCGGCGCCGCCCGCCGGCGGGTCGAGGCACGCCGTCGTCGCCGGGCATATCCGCTCCTCGCTCCGCTCCGCCCCAGGGAGGAGAGGCCGCGGGAGGCCCCGCGGCCCCATGGGCCCACCAGGACTCGAACCTGGAACCCCGAAATTATGAGTTTCTCGCTCTAACCGATTGAGCTATGGGCCCGAGGACTCCGAGTGTAGCCGAGCGAGCGGAGGAGGAAAGCCCCGGCCGCGCCCCTCCGAGTCCGCTCGCGTGCGGACCGGAGGCGGGCCGGGCCTGCCCCGGTACCGTGGAACCGGTCCCCGCCCGTGCCCTTCCTCGCTCGGTCCCGGCCCCGAGGCCGCCGAAGCCCCTCGCGCCCGGACGGAGCTTCCCGGGCGGGCCGCTAGGTCCGCCTCGAAGCGGACCCTAGTCTCTCGCGCGCAAGGCGGCGAGTTCCTTCTCCAGCCGGTGGAGCTGCTTGCGCATCTCGGGCAGGCGCGCGAGGGAGACCTCGATGCGCCGGTGCTGCATGGCGGGCCGAGCGGGGCAACCGCCCATCGTGGCGCCGGCCGGGACGTCCTTGTGGAGGGCGTGGCAACAGGTACCCAGGATGGCGCCTTCCCCCACGCTGCGTCCGGAGCTCACCCCGGCGTCCTGCAGCAGGTAGGCGTTCTTGCCAATGCGCACGCTGCCGCCCATGCGCGCGTAGCCGACCAGGAGGGCGTTCTCGCCGATCTCGCAGTTGTGCGCCACGTGGCAGTGCGCGTCGATCTTCACGCCTCGCCGCAGGACCGTGTCCTCGAGCGCGCCGCGGTCGACGGTGGTCAACGGCCCGACCTCGACGTCGTCCTCGATGACCACGCCGCCCACCTGGGGAATCCGGGTGTGCCGGTTCTCCGCGTCTTGCACGAAACCAAAGCCGTCGCGGCCAACGATGGCCCCCGACCAGATCACCACGCGGTCGCCCAGGCGCACGTGGTCCAGGAGCACCGCTCCGGGGTGGATGGTGCAGTCTTCGCCCACGACCACGCCCCGGCCCACGTAGGCGAGGCCCTTGATCTGCGAGCGCGCCCCGATGCGGGCGCCGCGCTCCACCACCGCGCCGGCGCCGACCGAACAGTCTTCGCCGAGGTGCACCCCCTCGGCCACGGACGCGTCCGGGTGCACCCCGGGCGCTTGCGGCGGGTGGCGCAGGGCGTGCACCTGGCCGAGCAAGGTCAGCATGGCGGCCTGCGGGTCGTCGACGAGAACCTGCGGGGCTCGAGCTCCCGGGAGCGGCTCCCGACACACGATGGCGGCGGCTTCGGAGCGCTTCGCTGCCTCGGCGTAGTCCTCCTTCCAGAGGAAGGCGAGTTGGCCCGGTCCCGCCGCGTCCAGGGAGGAGACGCCGGAGATGATCTCGCCGGCCTTCGCAGGGTCGGTGAGTCGTCCGCCGAGTAGCTCCGCGAGCGCGCCGAGGGGGATCTTCTGCTCCACGGGGACCTCCAAGGGCGCGGACTATACCAACCGCAGGCGTACGGTAGGCTCGCCCCGATGTCCGAAGAGGCGAAGCAGGCGGAGGAGGCGGCGGGCGAGGAGCCGAGCGAAGAAGAGTTCCGCGCCCAGCGCGCCCTCGTGGACCACCAAACGGACTGGAGCGTCCTCGTCCTCTGCGTCGGAATCGTCCTCGGCGCCCTCCTCCTCCGCGCCACCCCCGCCCGCGAAGGCGTGACCCTGGCCGGGATCCGCCTGCCGGACGTGTGCACCGTAAAGCGGGTGGGCCTGGGCGAATGCCCGGGCTGCGGGCTGACCCGCAGCTTCGTGCTCGGGGTGCGCATGCGTCCCGAGGCCTTCCGCCTCCATCCCGCCGGCCCCTTCTTGCTGCTCGTCGTGCTCGCGCAGCTTCCCTACCGAGCGGCGAGGCTGTGGGCGTACCGGCGCCGCCGGCGGTCCGGCCGGCCCGAGCCCGATCCGGACCGCTTCGAGCCCGCCTGGCGGATCGTGCGCTGGTCGGTCATCCTCGCCGTCCCGCTCGGCTGGTTGGTCAAGCTCGCCCTGCCCTGAGCGCCCGTGCGCCCCGGGCCCACCCTGGCTAGTCTGAAGACCTCCGGCGCCGCCCAGGAGCCTGCCCATGGCCATTCGCTTCGCTTGTCCCTACTGCGACCGCATCAGCTCCGTCCCCGACTCCTTCGCGGGCCAACAGGGCAAATGCCCGGGCTGCGGAAAGGTGATCGAAGTCCCCGACCCCGCCGCAGAGGGCGCCGTCGACCCGGCAGACGTCACCCCCACGGTGCTCGAATCCGCCCCCAAGGCGAGCGCAGACGACGAGCCTTCCCGGAAGGACGAGGAGAAAGCCTGCCCTTACTGCGGAGAGTCCATCCGAAGGAAGGCCAAGAAGTGCCGCTTCTGCGGCGAATTCCTCGGACCCCGGCGCGGCCCCGGCGGCCACGGACCCCGCAGTCGGAAACCGCCGAGCCACCTCGGCTTGGCCATTGCGAGCACGGTCCTCTGCTGTTGGCCGGTGGGCATCTTCGCCATCGTCAAAGCCGCCTCGGTGGACGGCAAGTGGCGCCAAGGGGACCTTCAGGGAGCCGTCACCGCCTCGGAGCAAGCCAAGAAGCTCAGCTACTGGTCCATGGGCCTCGCCGCGGCCTACCTCCTCTGCATGCTCGCCCTGGGAGCCCTGGGGTAAGCCCTCACACGTCGAGTCGCGGAACGGACGCCGAGGGCGAACGCGGCCAATGCGCCCGCGCAGCGGATCGTCCGTGCCTGGTCCTCGCGCGGAAGACCCGTCTATACTGAACGGGCCGCCGAGCTTCTTCCGAGGAACCGCTTCGTGTCCATTCGCTTCGCCTGCCCCTACTGCGACCACGTCAGCACCGTCCCGGACTCCTTCGCCGGCAAGACCGGCAAGTGCCCCGCGTGCTCGAAGGTGATCCAGGTCCCCGACCCCGCCCTCGAAGAGGCAGCCGTCTCCCAGGGGGCGGAACTCCCCGACCCCTCCGCCGCGCCCACCGTGCCGACTCCCCGGCCGCCTGCGCAGGTCGCGGCCGACGCGGCCTCGCCAGGCGGCACGGACTCTGGCCCCGACAAGCCCTGCCCCTACTGCGGCGAGTCCATCAAGGCCGCAGCCGCCAAGTGCCGCTTCTGCGGCGAGTTCCTCGCGGGCAAGCCCGAGCGCACCCCGCACGTCGGCTCCAAACCGGACAACTCCCTCGGCCTCGCCATCGGGGCGACCGTGGCCTCCTTATTCTGCGGTATGTGCTGGCCCCTGGGGCTGGCGGCCATCGTGTGCGCCGCGCAGGTCGACTCCCGCTGGAATGCGGGGGATCGCTCCGGCGCCGAGCGAATGGCCCTCTGGGCCCGCCGGCTCGCCTGGTGGACCATCGGCTTGACGCTGGCCTTCTGGCTGCTCATCGGCATCGCGGCGGTCCTCGACTCCCTCTGAGCCGTCGGCCCCAACCGGGCGCCCCATGAGCCCTTCGGAACTCCACCGCCGGTGATGCCGAGCGTCCCTTGCCTGTCCGACTCCCTCCGATCTCGGACTTCGATCCGGTTCGGAGCCGGATCTCGATCAGTCGTCGTCGTCCTTCTTCCGGCGCAGGTTGGCTGGAGCGGGCCCGGAGGTCTTCGAATACGGAGCGCCGGTCTGGATCCACTTGAGCAGGACTTGGTAGGGCAGGGAACCCACGTCGAAGACCTTGACGGGGTGACCGCTCTGCTTGGTGGCCTTGCGGAGGATCCCCGAGCGCGCGGGAGTGCCTAGGTTCACTTGGCCGAGCACCGAGCGGTAGTCGCCCGTGTCGTCCTTCAGCCCCGGCGAGAGGCGCATGTCGTCCTCCTTGGCGTGGCAACCGACGCAGGTGCTGAGGATCGGCTTGACATCGTCGAGGTAGGTGGGGCGCGCGGGCACCGTGGGCGCCGCGGCGGGAGTCCCTCCGTCGTAGGGAGCACCTTGTTGGATCCAGAGGACCACCGTCCGGTAGGCGTTGGACCCCGCCGGCCAGGGACTGCCGCCCCCGTGCCCCACGGCGCCGCTCGTCTTGCGCAGGAGTTGCGAAGCGTCGGGCTGTGCCTTGTTCACGTAGCCCAGCGTCGCCTGGTAGTCGGCGGTGTCGTTGGCCAACCCTGCGGAGAGACGGTATCCCGACCGACTGCTGTGGCAGCCGACGCAGGTGCCGAGGAGGGGTTTTATGTGGGTCAGGTAGGACACCTTGACTCCGTTTGCGGGAGGAGCAGCGCCCGAACTCGGCGGCGACCCGCCGGCCGGGGTCGCTGGGCTCGCCCCCGAACTCCCTTGCTGGTTGGCGCCCTGCTGGATCCAGCGGAGGACGAGGTCGTAATCGGCCGAACCCACCGGCCAGGGAGAGCCCCCTCCGTGCGTCGTCTGGGCGCTGGCCTTGAGGAGCAACGGAGACCGGTCGGGGCTCTGCGGATCGACCTGCGCTGCGACGGCCGCGAAATCGGCGGCGTCGTCGCTAAGGCCTGCGCTGAGGACGAAGCCCGTGGACAGGCTCGAGTGGCAGCCGGCGCAGGCGGCGAGGGACGGCTTGATGTCGGCGTAGCCGAGGACCGCTCCGCCACCGCTGCCGCCGGCCGGCGTCCCGCTGTGCCTCCGGAGGAGTTCTGCTCCCGATCCGGTGCGGACGCCCACCCACAAATCGCCGCCGTCGGGCAAGAGCCGGGTAATGCCGAGGTTCGCGGGAACGCTCGCGTCTTCGCTGAGGCTCTGGCTGTCCCCTTCGAGGAGTCGGCCGGCGGAAGTCCCGACGAACACGGTCGAGCCCGTGGAGGCAAGGGCGAGGGGAGCCGCGGAGTTCAGATCCGCGAGCTGGCGGAAGGTCTGCTGGGCGACGTCGTAGACCAGGACCCGACCTCGAAGGACGGTGCCGCTCCCGTCTTCGAGGGCCGTCGCGACGAGCAAGTTGCCTTGGTCGTCGAAGGCCAGGCCGGTGACGCGTTCGCGTTCGTTGGGCGCAGGCATTGCGCTGGGCAAGGGAAGCTGCTGAAAGCCCGTGGCGTCTCCTTGGAAGAGGAGCGCGTCGCCCTGATCCGGCGCGGCACCGACCCACAGGGAGGTTCCGTCCGAAAGGGCCTGTTGGGGAAGGCAAGCCACAGGAAGGGTGACAACCGCGCGGTTCCACTGTCCCGAACTCAGCACGTGGACCGTGGGCGCCGTCCCCGGGCTGCTCTCGAAGGCGTAGAGGTCCGCGCCGAGGGCGACGACGAGCATGTGTTCGCCGGCTCCGTCGAGGACGCGCTGCCAGCCGCCGACGTCGCGCCGGTAGACGTCCGCCGCCCCCGACACGCCGTCGGCGCCCGTGCCCGCGAAGACCTCACCGCCAACCGTCGCCAGGCTCTCGGGCGGATCGCTGAGCCCGGTCTCGAGGGAAACCCCTCCTGGCCCCGCACGAAGCACGTCGAGCTGGGGAGGAAGGGCCACGAGGACTTCGCCGTTGCCGTCGGCCTCGAGGGCTCGCACCTCCGTCGAAGGGGAACTGCTGAGCGCCAGCGGTGGATCCCACGAGGCGCCCGCCCGAACGCCCGCGGCGGTGCTTCCGGCACCTCCTCCGCCGCCCCCAGAGCACCCGACGACCGTTGCACCGAAGCCGAGAACCGCAGGCAAGGCCTGCCAAAGAAGGATGCGGTTGCGCACGAAGATCCTCCCCGTTGCCCGGCCTTGTGCAGACGCCGTACCTCCCCTTGGCTGGAGTAAGTCCTTGGGTACCCGTTTCTCCGCCGTTCCGCCCCAATGTCACGAAACGGTAAAGCGAGAACTGCGTTCCCGCCCGAAGGGCCCCTCGTCGTCGCGCGTGCCTTGCGGCCGCTTCCCGAAGGGCGGCAGGACCTCGCTCGGAAGGGAGCGCCCCAGGGCGCCCTTGAGGCCAAAATGGGGAAAGGACTTACACTGATTCCTTGCGGCTCCCTGGGTCTGCGGCGTACGGAGGGGCAAGAGGAGTCGAGCGCCACCGTGCCGGCCGCAGAGTCCCTTTCCGAATCCGTGAAGAGCGTTCCGGACGACGCACGCTTGGTCCGCGCCGCCCAAGCCGGCGAGGCCGAGGCCTTCGGCGCCCTCTACGACCGCTACCTGCCCGAGGTCGCCCGCTTCCTCTCGGGGCTGGGGCTCCCGCTGGGTCGAGAGGAAGTGGACGACCTGGTCCAAGAGACCTTCCTCCGCTGCTACCGGGGCCTGGGGGGCTCCGACGCCGAACGCCCGCTGCGTCCGTACCTGCTGTCGATCGCCCGCAACACGGCCCTCGGCGTCTTGCGATCGCGGCGCCGCCGCCCCGAGGCGCCGGACGCGACCGCGGTGGCGGAACAAGCCCATCCGGAGACGACGAGCGATCGCTTGCGGCTGCGGGAGCGCGCGCGGCTCGTGGCCGAGTCCCTCGCGGCCCTCGAGCCCGAGCTGCGCACGGCCCTCGTCCTCCGGCACGTGAACGGACTGACGATGAAGGAGTTGGAGGCTTGCCTGGGTTGCTCGGCGCCGACCGCGCGGGCGCGGGTCCGCGACGCCGGGCGACGGCTGGCCCTGGAGCTGCGGCGGCGGGGGCTCGTCCCCGCGGAGGCGTGCGCATGAGCGAAGACACCCTCCGGGAGTTGGTGGACCTTCGCCCGCTCGGGCTCCTGAACTCCGCGCAGGAGGCCCGGCTCCGCGAACACCTCGTGGGCTGCCCCGCCTGCCGCGCCCGCGCCGCGGCCGTGGACGAGGCCTACGCGGACCTCCGACGACTTGCCGAAGAGGGCGCCTCCACCACGCCGAAGCCGGACGCGCGCGCCGCCTTGCTCGCGCGCGTGCGCGCGCTGGACCCGCCGGCAGCGACGGCGCCCCTCCCCGACGCGCACGCCGCAGCCGACCTCACCGACTCCGCACCCGAGAATCCCGAGAAGCCCGGCAGGATCCGTCGAGAGATCCTCGCCGCCGCGAAGCAGGCCGCGTCGCAGCCCCCGGCGGTCGCCCCCGACCCCGAAGCCCTCGGGGTACGGGTCGTGCAGCGGTGCTGCTACTGCCACGACGAAGTCGGCCCCGAGCGTGCGCTCTTCTGCGCGCGCTGCCTCGCGCCCCATCACGACGAGTGCTTCGCAGAGCACGGCCGGTGCGCCGTGCTCGGCTGCGAGGAGTCCTTCGCCGTGCGCCCGGGCGCACCGCGGGCGCCGCGGCCACCCTCCGTCCCCGCCCGGAGCCGACGCGCCCTGCTCGCCTCGCTGCTCCTGGCCGGGATCGGAATGGGCGGCGTCGCTGCCCTCGGCGGCTTCGCCGCGCTGCTGACCCTGGAACGTCCGGGCAAGAAGATCCGCAGGCCGACGCCGCCGCTCGAGGCGGCCGGGCCGAACAGTCCCCTCCCGAGGGCACAGGCCGCACCGGTGGGCAGCGGATCGCCCACCCCCGTCCGCTCGGGCGTCGACCCCGTCGAGCTCGAGGGGTACGGCCGCCGCTGGGAAGGCGAGCTCGCCGACCTCTCCGAAGACGTGTGGCGCGGAGACGCCCGAGCCGCCCGCGCGCGGTTGCAGTGGCTCCTCGCGGACACCGCCCCCCACCGACGGCACGGGGCGGGCCCCCTGCGCGCGCTGGCCGAGCGAACCGCGCGCGAGGCCTTGACCGCCGTGCGCTTCTGGGAGCGCCGCGTCTCCGTCGAGTCCGTCGACGAACCCCTCAGCCAGGTCTGCGCGCGCATTGCCGAAGTCGTGGCCGACGCGGGGGTGCAGATCCTCGTCGAGCCGGGTGCCGATGAGCCCGTGAGCTGCAGCTTCGCCAACCTGCGCTGGGGGGTGGCCGTGAACCTCCTGGCGCGTTTGGCCAAGGTGCAGGTGGTGGAGTCCCGTGGTCGCGTGCTGGTCTTCGTCCGCTCCCCGCAGGTCGAACAGCGCTTCCAGGAAGCCGACGTGCGCACGGTGCTCCCCCTCTTGGCAGCCTGCGGCGGCTACGAGATCGTGCTGGGCACCGACGTCCGGGGCACCGTGAGCTGCGACCTACGCAACACG
Source organism: Planctomycetota bacterium (assembly GCA_003695705.1). Taxonomy (GTDB): domain Bacteria; phylum Planctomycetota; class J058; order J058; family J058; genus J058. The sequence continues at coordinate 11,338 of RFHU01000522.1, read as the reverse complement.
CCTTGGGAGGACGCGCTGCTCCTCGTCGCCCGCGCGGCGGGCGGCCATCGCATCTTCGTCGACCATCCCGGGCGGCGACTCTTGGTGCTCTCGCGCGCGGCGGCCGCCGACCCGCCTCCTGGGTACACCCCCCTGCGTCCGGCGACCTTCTGGCAGGCGCCCGACTGGCCTTCCTTCCCGCCCGCCGCGAACCCGAACGGCCCCAGCGCAGGCGGAGCGCGACCGGCGCCGACCGAGGAACCCGCGCCAACCGAGGAACCCGCACGAGACGGTGCGCGACCGCTCCCGCGCGGGAAGTGAGCGAAGCGGCGCAAGGGAACTCCCGCCGTCCCGTGGACGGTGGCGCCGCGTCGGCGTTCCCTCACGCGCTCGGCGACGCTCACTCCCCTGCTGCCGGCGAGGGACCGCTGGACGCAGCGCCCGGCGGCCGAGGTCGAGGCACGGACTGGGTCGCAGGGCTCGCCCCCGCCGAAGGCTCGCCCACGAGGACCGCCTCGGCGCGGTCGGGATCCCACACGCCCAGGCGGCGCCCGCCATCGCGCTTGGCCGCGTACATGGCCCGATCGGCCAGGGCCACGACCTGCTGGCCGGGTTCGGCGGCATCGAACTGGCAGAGCCCCATGCTGGCCCCCAGACGGCCCGCGTAGCCCGGGACCTCGATTCCCTCGATCTGGCGGCGCACCCTCTGGGCGAAGGGAACCGCGGCCGCCACATCGGTGCCCGGCAGCAGGACCGCAAACTCGTCCCCGCCGTAGCGGAAGGCCGAGTCGACTTCCTTGCGCACGTTGCGAAACAAGACGCCCCCCACGGCGCGCAAGACCTCGTCGCCGACCGTATGGCCCAGGGCGTCGTTGAGCGGCTTGAAACCGTCGAGGTCGAAGTAGAGGAGCGAGAGGTCGTGCCCCAGCCTGCGAGCGCGCTCCTTTTCGATTTCCAGACGGTGGAAGAAATGGCTCTGGTTGTAGAGGCCGGTGAGCGCGTCGGTGATGGACAACTCGCGGAGCTTCTCCTCCAGCTTGCGGCGCGCAGTAATTTCTTTGCTTACCCCAATGGTCCCGTGCCGCTTCCCGCTGCGGTCCTTGAGCCAGGAGAGGCTGAGCCCCAGCCAGCGCTTCTTGCCCTCGCGGGTGCGCACCTGCACGTCCGCTCGGACCACACCGTCGGGCGAGGCCTCGAGTTCAGCGACCAGGCGCCGCCGCAGGCGCTTGTGCACGTAGAAGACTTCGGCTGGCCGACCGATGATCTCCTCGGCGCGGTAGCCGAGGACGTGCTCGGCCTCCTCGTTGAAGGAGGTCACCCGTCCTTCGAGGTCGGTGGTAACGATGATGTCCCCGGCTTGCCGGAGGATGGCGCGCAGGCGTCCCACCTCGTCCTCCAGTTCGGCCACCCGGCGCCGAAGGGCCTCGCGCTCGGCCTCCCCTCCCGCACGGTCCGGATTCCCACGGCTCTCCTCCGTGCGCGCCCCATCCCGCGGGGCTTCCGCGCCATCGGCGCGCCGCGAGGAGGCGCTCACCGCCGCGCCCTCCGCACCCCGTCGTGCGAGCCACCGCCCTCCGGGTGCTCGCGCGGTCCGGCGCCCTGCATGACCACGCGGCCCTCGCCCTCTACAAGTTCTTCTCGCCGTGCTTGCGGCCGTTGTAGCTGAGCAGTTTGCGACGCTTTTCGACGACCGTCTCCAGGTGCACCGGCCGGCTCCAGATGCGCTGAAGGTTCTTGAGCACGTCGCGGGCGTGGTCGAGGTCGAGGTCGGTGCCCATGTGTTCGTGAACCAGATAGAGCTCGCCCCGGTTCTCGTGGTTCCCGTTCTGCACGGCGATGAAGGGATTGCCCCAGTTGGTGAGTTGATCGAGGAGCTTGGACTTGATCTCGCGGAACTCCCGGCTGGCGATCACGTACTCGTCGCTCTGCTTGGAATACTCGAAGGTGAACATCTTCTGTTCGCGCGCGAAGTCCTCGGTGAGGAACTCGTCGATGAACATGACGTCGTTGTAGATGCGGCGCACCTCGAAGATCTTCTCGCGCCCGAGCCCCAGCTTCTTGTCCCAAGCGCGGCGGGCCTCGGCGTCGTCGCACTCCTCCCACTCCTTGCCGAACTTGCCCTTGTCCCAGCGCTCTTCGATGTCACGGAACAACTCGATCCCGATCTTGTAGGGGTTGAGCACCCCCGGCCGCGTCCCCATGGTCCCCGCGTGGTGGTCCGCGTAGTCGATGACCTCGGCGTCGGTGAGGATCTTCTCGGTCATGAGCTTGCTGTGCCAGTAGCTGGCCCAGCCTTCGTTCATGATCTTGGTCTGCGCTTGCGGCGCGAAGTAGTAGGCCTCCTCTCGAATCATGCCCAGGATGTCGCGCTGCCAGCGGTCGAGGGGCGCGTGCTCGAGCAAGAAGAGCATCACGTCCCGCTCGGGGTGCTCGGGAAAGTTCTTGCGCTTCTCGATGGCCTCTTGGAGTCGCCGCGTCTGCTCCTCGAGGAATTCCGGAGGGTTGACGAAGCGGTCCATGTAGTCCTTGGAGCGGAGCTTCTTGGGAACGGGCCGTTTGGGGAGGTCGTCCTCGTCCTCGTCGGGCACGCGCCGGCGGCGGACAAAGGGCGAGTGGATGTCGATCAGGTTGTCGATGGAGAGGCAGCAGTCGATGAAGGACTCGACCTCCTCGTGACCGATCCGCTCCGCGTAACGGCGAATGCGGGTCCCGTGGTTGGCCATTTGGTCCATCATCTTGCGGTTCGTCTTGCTGAACCACAGGTTGTTCTTGAAGAAGTCCGCGTGCCCGCACACGTGGGCCATGACCAGCTTCTGGTCCATGATCGAGTTGGACTTCATCAGGTAGGCGTAGCAAGGATCGTTGTTGATGACGAGCTCGTAGATCTTCTGAAGCCCGTAGACGTAGCCCTTGTTGAGCTGTTCGAAGTCCATGCCCCACTTCCAGTGGGGGTAGCGGGTGGGGAATCCTCCGTAGGCAGCGACTTCGTTGATTTGGTCGTAGTCGAGGAGTTCGAAGCAGATCGACCAGAAGTCGAGCCCGTACTCGCGGGCCCAGGCCTCGATGCGCTCCGCCCATTCGGCGAGTTCGGGCGTCAGCCCGCCCCGCAACCCGTAGGCCGCCACTCAGCGCCCCTTCCCTAGGAAGTCCTTGATGGAGTCGTAGATCTCGTCGCGACTCCCGATGCTGCTGAGGATGATCCGCTCGTCGTCGTCGTAGCTGGCTCGCAGGTCCTTGATGAACTGCCCGCTTCCGTAGGCGCTCTTCACCTGCCCGTAGCAGAACACGTTCACCCGGGGGAGGATTTCCTCCTCCAGGAGGCGAATGCAACGCCGGGTGTCGTCGCCACCCCAGTTGTCGCCGTCCGAGAAGTGGAAGGGGTAGATGTTCCACTCGTCGGGCGGGAACTCCTCGTTGATGAGTCGATTGCAGAGTTCGTAGGCGCTGCTGATCTTCGTGCCGCCGCTCTCGCGAATGTGGAAAAAGGTGTGTTGGTCGACTTCCTTCGCCGTCGCGTCGTGGACGATGTAGCGGCTCTCGATGTTCTTGTATTGGCTGCGCAGCCAGGTGTCGATCCAGAAAGACTCGATGCGCACGATCTCCTTCTGCTCGAAGCCCATCGAGCCCGAGACGTCCATCATGTAGATGATCACCGCGTTGGCCTCTGGTTCGCGGTGCGTCTTCCAACTTCGATAGCGCTTGTCCTCGCGGATGGGCAGCACCAGCGGGTGCTCCGGGTCGTATTCCCCCAAGGAGAGCTGGCGGAGGAGGGCCGCCTTGAAGGTGCGCTTGAAGTGGCGCAGGCTCTCGGGTCCCACCCGGTGGATGCCCGTGTAGACGTCCTTCTCCGAAGCGATGGCCTTCTTCCCGCGCGGCTCGATGCGGGGCAGTTCGAGTTCCTCACCGAGGATCTTGGCGAGTTCCTCGAGCTCGACGTCGACCTCGAGGACGTGCTCGCCCGGCCGATCGCCGGCCTCGCCGGGACCCGACCCCTGCTGGTCGCCCTTTCCGATGGGCTGACCGATTTCGCCGTCGCCCTGGCCTACGCCGCCGCGCTGCTGGGAACCGAAGCGGAAGCGGGGAAGCTGGATCTGCGGAAGGGGGATCGAGACCGTGTTCTTGCCCTTGCGCCCGATCAGCTCGCCCTTGGTGATGTACTTGCGCAGCTCCTTCTTGATCTTCCCGCGGACGATCTGCTTGAAGCGCGAATGGTCCCGGCCGATCTTGTTCGTCGCCAAGCAGACCTCCCCGTCCGCTAGGCGCGGACTGCGTCTCCCCGGGCAAAGATCGAGGCCACGTAGTTGAGGACGTCCGTGGCGGAGACGTCGTTGTAGCCGTAGTTCTTGATCAGCCGCGCCTTGACCACGTCGATCTTCTCCTGGGTCTCCTTGTCGATGACGTTGGAGATCAGGTTGGTGAGCTTGATGGAGTCCTTCTGGTCTTCGAAGAGCTTCAGCTCCAGGGCCTTCTGCAAGCGCTCGTTGGTCCAGTAGTGGAACTGTTTGCCCTCGATGGCCAACGCGCCGATGTAGTTCATGATCTCGCGGCGGAAGTCGTCCTTGCGGCTCTCGGGAATGTCGATCTTCTCCTCGATGGAGCGCATCAACCGTTCGTCAGGTTCCTCGTCCTGGCCCGTGTATTTGTTGCGCACCTTCTCCCGCTGCGTGTAGGCCTTCACGTTGTCCACGTAGTTGGCGCACAGGCGCGCGATGGCGTCCTCGTCGGCGGAAATGGCCTTCTGCACCTCGTTCTTGATGATGTCCTCGTATTCCTCCTTGACGACGGCCAGCAGGTCCTTGTAGTGCTTGCGCAGGTCTTCCGAGGAAATGAGCGAGTGGTGGCGAAGGCCCTCCTCGAGCTCGTTCATGACCATGAAAGGGTTGATGGTCCCATCGCCCTGATCGCTGACGAGGGCGTTGGAAATCTTGTCCTGGATGTAGCGGGGCGAGATCCCCTGCATGCCTTCGCGAGGCGCCGCCTCGCGCAGCTCCATGACGTTGTCTTCGGTGAAGCCGGCGAGGCTCTTCCCGTTGTAGAGCTTGAGTTTCTGCATCAGGGAGAGGCTGGCGTTCTTGGGCTCTTCCAGGCGCGTGAGGATGGCCCACATGGCCGAGACCTCGATGGTGTGCGGCGCGATGAAGCGCCCCTTGAGGCGCTCGTTGCTGAAATCGCGCTTGTAGATGCGGATCTCGTCGTCGAGCACGGTGTTGTAGGGGATGTCGATCTTCACCGTGCGGTCGCGAAAGGCCTCCATGAGCTCGTTGGACTGCAGCTTGCGGTATTCCGGCTCGTTGGTGTGCCCGATGATCACCTCGTCGATGTCGGTCTGCGCGAACTTCTTCGGCTTGATCTTGTGCTCTTGCGTGGCGCCGAGCAGGTCGTAGAGGAAGGCCACGTCGAGCTTGAGGATCTCGATGAACTCCACGAGGCCGCGGTTGGCGATGTTGAACTCGCCGTCGAAGTTGAACGCGCGGGGATCGCTATCGGAGCCGTAGATGGCGATCTTGCGGTAGTTGATGTCGCCGGTGAGTTCGGTGGAGTCTTGGTTCTTCTCGTCCTTTGGTTGGAAGGTGCCGATGCCCACCCGATCCTTCTCGGAGATGATCAGCCGCTTGACCCGCACGTGGTTCTCGAGCACGGTCCACCAGTCGCCGCCGTAACGCTCCATGAGGAGCGCCATGTTGAAGCGACTCGCGGGGTCGAGGTCGCCCTCGATCTTCACCGGGTAGCGGAGGCTCTGCGGATCGTGATCTGCGAGGAGGTTCTTGACGAACTCGGCGCGGATCTCGCTGGGGACGAGCTTGAGCGGATCCTCGTGCATGGGGCTGTCTTCCCAGGGGTCGTCCTCGCTCATGCGCCACTGGAAGGTGTAGAGAGCCCCTTCGTCGGTGCGGGAGTAGTGCTCGAGTCCCTTCTTGAGCAAGCGAACGATGGTGGACTTGGAGGAGCCGACCGGGCCGTGGAGAAGGATGATGCGCTTCTCGGTTCCGAAGCCGTTGGCCCCCGACTTGAGCACGCCGACCAGACGAGCGAGGGGCTCCTCGAGGCCAAAGATGGCATCGCGCCCGTCGTCGATGGGGTCCTGGAAGAACTTGTAGGTGGTCAGCGAGCGCTTGTAGCGCGTGATCTCCTCGGAGCCCCAGGAAATGACCATGTCGTAGAGTCGCTGGAAGGCGTTGCGGCACACCAGCGGGTTCCGGCGAACGATCTCCAAGTACTCCTCGAAGGTCCCGGTCCAGTGGAGGGCCTTGTAGTCCTCCTTCTGCGAGAGCTTGCGGGCCAGGCTGCGGTAGTCCACGCTCGTAACCTCTTCAGGCGGTTGGTCCCGCCTCGTTCCTCCCACTATACCCCTGCCCACCCTCGTGCCCAGGTGCCCGCAGCCGGGCGCGGGCGGGCCGACGCCGTTCGATCTCCACCAGCGAAGCCGCTTCGAGGAGGGGCAGCACGTACGAGGTGCAGGCTTTGTCGCGGTTCTCCCCGCCGAGGACCGAAACCAGGAGGGGGTCGCTGACCCGCACCCACCCCTCGGGGTCGTCGGGCGCTAGGTCCGAGAGCACCTTGAGGGCCGCGGCAAAGGCTTCCCGGCGCAACGTGACGCGTCCTCCTCGGGAAGTGCGCACTACGACCTCGTCGTCGCCCGCGCGGGCGACGCGAAAGGGGCGGCCGCTCGCGCCGGCGCCGGGGGTCCGGTAGGTCTCCTCCCGTAGGTTCGGCAGAGCAAGGACGCGGTCGAGGGCTTCGTAGGGATCCATGGGCTCGTTCAGAGGGGCTCCACGGCGCCGCGCCCGAGGGCGCGAACCCGGGCGGCAAGGAGATCGCGTCGGAGCTTGAGGGAGGTGGTGCGGGGAAAGGCGGCGGAGAGCGTCACGAGCCCTGCCGCTCGCTGGTGGGCGGGGAGGCGTCGGTTGCGGCGCGCGAGCTCCTCGCGAGGGAGTTCCTCGCCCGGGCGTGGGCGAACGCAGAGGAGGAGCGCCTCATCGTCTCCGGGGGCGCTCTCCCACACCCGATGCGCGGCGAGGACGCAGAGTTCTTCTACCCCGATGCCGTGGAAGCGAGCCTCCACGGACTCCGGCGAGACGTTCTTGCCCCCGGCGGTGACGACGACGTTCTTCAAGCGCCCCACCAGGCGCAGATGGCCGGTGGCATCGAGCTCGCCGAGGTCTCCCGTGCGCAGCCAGCCGTCGTCGAGCGCGGCGGCCGTGGCCTCGGGGTCGTCGAGGTAGCCGGCAAAGACTTGCGGGCCGCGGACCCACACCTCGCCACGCCCGTGGGCGTCTCGACCCGCAATACGCACCTCGGTCCCGGGAACGGGTGGTCCCACCGTGTCGTCACGGAAGGGTGCCAGGTCGTTGACCGAGACGACCGCGCAGGCTTCGGTGAGGCCGTAGCCGATGGCCACCGGAAAGCCCAGTTCGTAGAGGTAGCGCGCCGTCGCGGGGGGGACGAAGGCGCCTCCCGCAAAGATCCGCCGCAAGCGGCCGCCGAGGGCGTCGTGGACGGGGCGCAGGAGGGCGCGGCTGAGCGCCTCGCGCGGTCGCCGCCGGGTCAGGGCCCGGTTGAGCCGCACGAGCCCGCGCAGGCCCGCATCGGCCAGAGGAGGCAGCCCGTCGAGCCGCTCCCGCAGGCGGCGCTCGAGGGCACGGAGCAGCGCGGAAACGGCCGCCATGTGCGTCACACGGTGGTCGCGGAGGGCACCGAGGAGGAACTCCGGTCGCAGGGTGCGCAGGTGGACGACCTGGGCGCTGCAGAGGAAGGGCACCAGGAAGCCGCACATGAAGTCCAGCGCGTGATGCGTGGGCAGGACCGACAGGTAGACCTCGTCCTCGCGAAGCGGGTAGAGGTTGCCCAGGACTTCGGCCTGGCTGAGGTAGTTGCCGTGGGTCAAGAGGCAGCCCTTGGGGGCCCCTCCCGTGGTGCCCGAAGAATAGACGATGCTCGCGACGTCGCCGCGATCCCGAGGGGCCAGGGGGGGAGGCGGACCCTTCCCGGCCAGGAGCTCGGCGCGGGGGAGCGCGATGCCGTCCAGAGGGCCGAGGGGGTCGTGGACCACGACGCGCTCGAGCCCGGAAGGAAGGCGCAGGCGCTCCAGGCGGCGCCAGGCAGGGCCATCGCAGAGGAGCGTGGCCGCCCCCGCGTGCTCCACGAGCCGGGCCTGCTCCTGGGCCTCGAGCTTGGGATCGAGGGGAACCAGCACCCCGCCGAGGTGGAAGACGGCGGCGGCTCCGGCGAGCCACTCGGGGCCGTTGGCGGAGAGGAGCGCCACGCGGTCCCCCGGACCAACCCCGCGCGCTGCGAGGCCGCGGGCGACGGCCAGAGCCTCCGCACGGAACCCTGCGTGGTCGAGACGGCGAACCGCGCGCCCGCGGTCACTGAGCGTCAGCGCGGGGCGTCGCCCCCCCCGCCGGGCAGTTTCCTCCAGCAAACTCCCCAGGGAAGAGTGATCCGAGAGGTCGAACCAGCGCTCGGGGATGGGTCCCCTGCGGGGTCGCGGGGCGCGGGCGCCGGGCGGCTCCGCGCCCCAGCCCCCGGGCCGGGCTGCCGCGTCAAGCGTCTCGTTCGCTGCGTCGGCTGCCGATGGGACCTCGGCGGGCGGCAGCGCGGTCGTCTCTACGCCGCCGCGCGGCGGAGGGGATCCCGCCGGCGCCGGCTCAGAGGCGCTCATGGAGCTTGCGCGCCAGCTCGGCAAAGGAGCGCACCTCGGCGAGTTCGTAGTCGGGCAGTTCGACGCCAAAGGTTCGCTCGAGTTCGGAGAGCAGCTCGAGGGCTTGTACGCTGTCGATGCCCAGGCTCTGGAACAAGTCGTCGTCGGGCGAGAGTTCGGCGGGCGCCCCGGCGAAGCGCTGCCGCGAAAGCTCGAGCAAACGGGTGGTGAGCGCAGCTTCGTCCATGGACGGCCAGCTTACCGTGGGGCGCGGGAGCCGCCACCCGCACCGGCCTCAGGGCCCCCGGGGGCGGGGCAAGTAAGGGAGGGGATCCTTCCTGCGAGCGAATTCCGCGAGCGCCCGTGCCACCTCGGGGCGCGCGAACAGGCTGCAGAAGAGTTCGAGCTCCTCGTCGAGCTCGGCCCGGCAGGCGGGCTTGCTGAGCCGCTTGGCGGCGGCGAGCGCGTGGGGATCGAGGCGAAGGAGCTGCTCGAGAGCACGGCGGGCAACGGCGCGAGCCCTTCCTTCCCCGACCACCTGGTTCACCAAACCCACGGCGCGCGCCCGCTCGGCGCTCAGACTGCTCCCGCTGAGGAGCAATTCGCGGAGGAGGGCGCCGCCAGCGGCCCTTCGCAGGCGCACGGTGCCGCCGAAGCCGGGGACCAGCCCCAGGCGAAGCTCGGGAAAGGCGAAGCGCGCCGAGCGTTCGGCGACGATGAGGTCGCAACAGAGGGCGAGTTCGAAGCCGCCGCCGAAGACGACGCCGTGCACGGCGCCCACCACGGGCTTGGGCGAGGCCTCCAGGGCGCAGAAGCAGTCGCGGACGCGTTCGAGGAAGGCGCGCACCTCGCCCGCCACCGCTTCGTGCCCGCGGGCCTCGATGGCCGCGCTCAAGGCGCGCAGGTCGGCTCCCGCGGAGAAACCGCCGGCGAGGGTCGAGCAAAGGAGCAGTCCGCGAACGCCGTCGTCACGGCGAAGCGTCTCCGCGAGGTCCTCCAAGGCCATGAGGAGTTCGGTGCCGATCTCGTTGAGAGGAGGAGCGCAGAGGACGGCCTCGAGGAGGCCGTCGGCTCGGCGCTCGAGCCGGAGCGGCCCCTGGTTCGCTACCTCTGGGGCGTTCACGGGGCCCTCGCAGCCGCCGCCTCCTCGTAGAGGCTGGCGAGGAGCGAGGCGTAGCGCGCGGCGATGGCGCTGCGCCGCAGCTTGAGGTTGGGGGTCAGCAGGCCGTTCTCGCACGAAAAGGGCTCGGCGAGGAGGCGGTGTGCGTGGATGCCTTCCTTGGGGGAGCGGACGGCGTTCACCTCCTCGATGGCGTCGGCGAGCGTGGCCGGGTCGATGGCCGCGTCGGGCGGGGGGGCGACCAGGGCCGCGAGATGCGGCCGTCCGTGGCCGAAGACCACCGGCTGCGCCTCGGCCCAAGCGCCGTCGCGTGCAGCGAGCGCTGCGCGCAAGGCCTCCTCGACGGGCTCGGGCGCCACGTTGTGCCCGGTGGACAAGACGAGCAGCGCACCCTTGCGGCCAAGGATGCGCCAGCGGCCGGCCGCGTCGACCTCCGCCAGATCCCCGGTGCGGAACCAGCCCTCGCCGTCGAATGCGGCGCGCGTGGCCGCGGGTCGTCGCCAATACCCCGCGAAGACGTTCGGTCCGCGGGCGAGCAGTTCCCCGTCGTCGGCGAGACGCAGTTCGACCCCCGGCAGCGCGTGGCCCACCCAGCCCGGCCGCACGGCGTGCGGTCGATCCAGGGTGCACAGGGCGGTGGTCTCCGTGAGCCCGTAGCCCTGGTAGACGTCGATCCCTGCCGCGTGGAAGAAGCGTTGCGTGTCGGGACGGAGAGGCGCCGAACCGCAGATGAGACCGCGCAGTCGACCGCCGAGCCGGGCGCGCAAGCGGTCGAGGACGAGGCGGCGGCAAAGGGCGAGCGCGAGACGGTCGCGCCAACGGCCCTCGCCGCGCTCGATGCGCTCGCAGGCCAGGAGTCCGCGGCGGAGGAGGGGAGCCAGGCGAGGGACCCGCGCGGAGAGGGCAGAGCAGGCGGCCGCACGCAGCCGGTCGAGGATCAGCGGAACGCAGAGGAAGTAGTCCGGAGCGGCCTCGGGAGCGCAAGCGGCGAGGCGGCGCGGGTCGCGGAGAAGCGTGAGGCGGGCCCCGCGGAGCAACGCGCTCCAGAGGAGGATGCGCGAACCCGCGTAGCAAAGGGGGAGGAAGTGCAAGGCGCGCTCGGCCCCCGCCGGCAGCCCGGTGAGTTGGGCCAGGCGATCCTCGGTGTGGGAGAGCATGAACTCGAGGTTCTGCCAACGGAGCACGGTGCCCTTCGGCTCCCCACTGCTTCCGGAGGTGTAAATGATGGTGGCAGGCTCATCGCCGCGGGCTGGGCGAGGAGCGGACCAGGAAGAGCCCTCGCGGGCCAGCGCGGCGAGGGCGACGCAGGGTCGTGCTCCGCCGGGCGGGGCCGCGCCCGAGGCTTCCCCGGAGACCACCAGGAGGGCCGGGTCCGCGTCGGCGACGATCCGCGCACGCTCCTCGGCGGCGGCACGGGGATCGATGGGAACCAGGACGACGCCCTCCGCGAAGGCAGCCAGGTCGAGGGCAACCCAGTCCGCGAGGTTGGGGGCCCAGAGGGCGACGCGCTCGCCCGCCGCCAGGCCTCGGCGGCGCAGGCCCTCGCGGAAGGCCGCGGCCCGCGCGAGGAGCGCACCGCCGGTCCACTCGACCCTCCG
>RFHU01000521.1 GCA_003695705.1 Planctomycetota bacterium | reverse complement strand
CTGCCTGCTCGCGCGCCAGCCGCTCCGCTTCCTGCTGGCCCTGCTGGCCCTGCTGGCCTTGCTGGCCTTGCTGGCCTTGCGGGCCCTGCTGGCCCTGCTGGCCCTGCTGGCCCTGCTGGCCCTGCGGGCCCTGCTGGCCCTGCGGGCCTTGCTGGCCCTGCGGGCCTTGCTGGCCCTGCGGGCCCTGCTGGCCCTGCGGGCCCTGCTGGCCCTGCGGGCCTTGCGAACCTTGCGGACCTTGCTGGCCTTGCGGATCTTGCTGGTCTTGCGGACCCTGCGACGCTCCGGAACGCGTCCGCGCTCCCAGCTCTTCCTGGCGACGCGTCACGGCCTCCAAGCCTTCCGCGGCGCGGCGCAACGCTTCGAGACCCTCCCGACCGGCGGGAGCCCGCACCGAACGCTGACGGTCCTCCAGAGCGCGAGCGCGCTCGGCGGCCTGCGCCAACCGCTGAGCGAATTCCTTCTGCTCCGCTTCGTTCCACTCTCCCTTGCGCAGTGCCTCTTGCCGCTCCCGGAGCTGCTGCACGCGCTCCTTCGCCTCGCGAGCGTCCGCCAGCTCTCCCCGGCGCTGCTCGTCGGCGTCGAGTTCCTTGTTCAGTGCTCGCTGCCGGTCCTCCAACGCACGGACGCGTTCGATTTCCTCGCGAATCTTCTCCAGCTTCTCGGCCAGGTCCTTGGTGTCGCCGCGGCGCGCACCCTCGAGAATCTTCACGAGCTCGGCGAGGTCCTCGCGCACCTCCCCCTCGACCTCGAGCGCCTTGAGCGCGTTCCCCGCACGCAAGAGCTCGACGACCTTCTCCATGTCTTCCTTGACGAGCCGCTCGCGCACCGCCTGGTAGGCCGCCTCGAGGCGGGCGGCTTGCTCGGGCTGACGTTCTTTCAAGCGCGCTGCGAGCTTCTTCATCTTCTCGTCGAGTCGCCGCAGCCCGTTGAGGACGTTTCGCTGCTCGTCGGCGAGGCGGTCGGGCGCCATCCTCCCTCCGCCCTGAGCCCACACCGCGCACCAGGGCGCCAGCCCCGCTCCGAAGGCCACCAGCAAGGGGAAACGGCCGAGGCGCGCGGCCTCCGTCCTCGTACGCTCCATCTCAACGCCCTCCCTTTACCGCCTCGCGGGTTCCGTCGATGATCGTCTCCTCGCCGCGGAGGAGGTCGCGCACTTCCTGCAAGACCTCGGTGAAGTCTCCCCACTTCTCGATGCGTGCGACGAGGGCCGCGATGGCCTCGGCGATCTCTTCCTGCTGGTCGGGGACGCGCGCCAAGCGCGCTCGCGTCCGCTCGTCGAGGCGGGGCGCTCCGCGGGCCTCTTCGAGCGCCCGCGAGACCAACGGCGACGCGCGGTCGCTCAGGTCGGCCACCCCCTCGTGAAGCTCGTTCACCAAGGCCAAGGAGCCCTCCTCGGTCAGGCGGTTGAGTTCGCGCTCGCTGCGGATCTCTTCGAGTTCTTCCTTCACGTCGCCCAGGCGGCCGGCCACCCGCCGCTGCGCGTGCCCTAGGCGCTGCAGCCCGCGCCGGTCGTCTTCCGAGAGCACCGTGGACTCCGGTCCCAACTCCCGCACGAAGGCCAGGGACTCGTCGCGCGCGCTCAGTTGCTCCTTGCGGGCGCTCTCGAGTCGTTCGCGGATCCCTGCGATCCGGTCTTGCAGGATCCGCTCGAGGTCCTCCGGCCGCACCACCTCGACCTCGTAGGCGCGCGATTCCTTGAAGTTCTTGCTTTCGTCTAGGTTGTGGTCGTAGGCCTTGGCGCGGTAGCGAATCCGGTCCCCGGGCCGCAGCCGAAAGTCGGGAATCTCCAGCACGTGCTCTACGGTCAGGCTCCGGGCCCCAGCGGTCACCCCCTCGAGCGCCACGGTCTGGGGCTCGGACTCCGCCTCCCCGGACCGCTGGACCTGAACGAGGAGCACCAAGTCGCGGAGGCCGTAGTCGTCCCGTGCTTCGATGCGCAGCGGCACCTTCGCCTGCGGCGTCGCCAGCTTGCGCCGTCCCGGCATGGGGATCGACACCACCGGACGCCGGTCCGGAACCGCCCGCACGCTGAAGACGACCGCCTTGCGCCCGCTCTCCAACCCTTCGCGGGAGACGAGGTGGAAGCGGAAGCGCGTGTCCCGAGTCACCGCGAAGGACCCCACCGCGGCTCGCGCCGCCCGGCCCTCTGCGGAGAGCTTCATTTCCCCGGCCAGCCCCGCAAAGGCCGGAAGGCCGAACCGCGCAGCCAGCGCGCTCGGCGCGGCGTCGTCTGCGGCGAGGGAAGCAAGGACGAGCGGACGCTCCTTCGCCTCCTCGGAGACGACACGCGTCTTCCCACGGCGCCCCCGTGCGTCGCGCGCGCCGCCCTCGTCCCGTTCGAAGAGCAGTCGCGCCTCGGCGAGCGGCTTGTTGCTGATCACCGCGTAGGCAATGCGCGTCCCAATGGGGACCTGGAGGTCGGGTTGCCGAACCACCTCGGGGGCCTTCCCGATGTGCGCGGGGTAGACGAGCAAGAAGGCGTACTGCTCGACCCAGGGTCGCTGGACGACGCGCACTCGGTAGCGAGGCGTCTCCGCGCCGTGCCGCGGATCCTCCACGTAGAACTCGAAGGGGTCGGTGACGTTCGGATAGGACTTGCGAAAGTGCTGGTCGTAGCGCACCAGGTCGCGGGTCTCGATGCCGTCCGCGTCGGCGAAGCGGGCGTGGACGAGCAGACGGTCGACGAGTCCCGCCCCCTTGGTCACCACGACGTCGACGTCGAGGTCGTCCCCCTTGGCGACCTGCAAGGCGTACGGATCGTCCGGAACGCGCAAGGCCTCCGGAACCCGAACCTCCAGGCGAACCAGCGAGGGGTAGCGGGCGTCCTCACCGCGGATCACCCGCTGCGCGAAGATCCGCAAGTATTCTCGCATCCCCGGCTGCGCGGCCAGGAAACCGCCACCGAGGGTCGCCGCGAGGAGGAGCCCCCAGAGGGGCACGAGCTGCCGCGCGGGCACGACGCGCTGAAAGTCGACCTGCTCCACCTGCCGGGCGGCACGCTCGATGGTCGAGCGAATCAGGGCCGAGCTGACGAAGGAGTCTCCGCCTTCCTGCAGCTCGCGGCCGAGCTGCACCGAACTGACCAAGCCCCCGTTGAGCTCGGGGTACTCGCGCTCCACGAGCAGCGCCACCTGGTCGTCGTCCAGGCGCCGGCGCAGCGGCTGGGCCATGAACACCGCCACGGCGGAGACGGCCACCAGCACCATGAACAAGGCGAAGGCCCGCACCACGGGCAAGGGTGGCTCGAGCATGGTGTCCAGCGCGAACAGCACCACCAGCACCAGGGCCGCGGCCAGGATCGCGCGCGCCAGCCCGAGGGCCAGGTCGACGAAACGCAGCCGCGCGCGCGTCGAGTGGAGCTTGCGCTCGATGACGGGAGGAAGCGTGGAGGGCATGGGACCGGGTCAGCGCTCGAAGATGGGGAGGTAGCGGTAAGGGATCTGCAAGATGATGCACGCCATGGCCGTGGCGTAATTCGGACCGACCAGGTCCTGCCAGCGCCCGTCGGCGAACTGCCCGGCCACCAACTCGTCGCGAATGCGCGGGTACCAGCGCGACCAGTAGGGCACGGGGCCCGCGTCGCCTGCCTGAAAGAAGGCCTGGATGGCGTAGTAGTGGCCGTAGAAATAGTCGAAGGTCTGGCGCATGCCGCTGGGGGCGGGTCGGTTGCGCGGGTCGAAGAGGTAGCGAAGCCCGCCGCGGATCTCGGGGCCTTCGTAGACACCGGCGCCGTAAAGGGCGGTTACCCCGGCCGCCGTGAGCGCGAAGGAGGTCCGCGAGGGTCGCAAGGGGAAATTCTCGTAGACCTGGTACCAGAACCCCCCGGGCACGTGCTGAAAACTGGTGCTCTGGCGAATGTAACTCCGCTTCACGTAGCGAATCGCGGCGTCGATGGTCTCCTTGGGAACCCTTACGCCCACGTTGCGAGCGGCGCGCAGCGCCTGCACCTGGCACACCGTGATCGAAAGGTCGGAGTCCTTGGCGGCCGGCATGTAACGCCAACCGCCCTGCTCGTTCTGCGAGGACACGATCAGATCGACCATGCGGCGCAGTCCCTTGCGCACGCGCGCGCTCGGCGCCATGCCGTAGACCTCCGCCATGAACAAGGTGGCGAAGGCGTGGCTGTACATGCGCGAGTGGTCGTGCGTGGCGAAGCCGTTGGGCTTGATGGTCCGCAGGATGAAATCGACGCAGCCCTGGACCTGCTCGCCGTAGGGCCCCCGGCCGGGAGTGCTCCCGTTGGAGAGGAAGGCCATGCCGACCAGCCCGGTCACCCCCACGTGGTAGCCCTGGTGCGCGAGGTAGCGGTGATTGACCTTGCGGCCGATGCCGTCCTGGTAGGCCCCCTTGTATTCTCCGCGGCGCTCCTGCCGCGTGGAGAGGAAGCGCAGCCCGCGCTCGATGGCGCGCTGGGCCTCCGGCGTGACCTCCACGGGCTTGCGGTAGACCTCGCGCGGCTCCTCCCTCCGGTCTTGCGCCTGGGACGCCCAGGGCAAGACCGCCCCGAGGAGCGCCGCCGCGATGCTGCGTTCGTTCACTAGAAGTCCCGTCCTTCTGCGCTGCTCTTGAGCTCGTAGGCGCTCACGCTCCCCGACCCGGTGACGATGAGCGCATCGCCGCTGATGGTCAGGTTGCCCGTCGAGCGGAGGCCGTAGCGCGCGAGCCGCCGGCCTCCCTCGAGGTCGAAGGCGAACACCTCGTTGCGGTCCACCGGCACGAGGACCGCGCCGCCCGCGACGAGGCCGCGCCCGGCCACCAGACGACCCCGCAAGGCGGCCCGCCACACGAGCTTGCCCGAGCGCACGTCGAGGCAGCGCACCTCGTGTCCTCCGGCCACGACCACGCGACCGCGCGAGGCGCCCATGAGGTAGCGCATGTCGGGCTCCACGCCGTAGCGCCTCCGGCTGGCCTCCCAGAGGCGCTCGCCGGTGCGCGCGTCGTAGCCGTAGAAGCTTGGGGAATCGAGCGGAGTCACCACCACCACGCCATCCTCCACCAGCGGAGCGTTGTTCTCCCACTGGAGGCTGCGTGTGTCGGCGTAGTAGCCGCGCGGCGCGCGCACCTCGATCTGGCGGTACTCGGTAATCCACTCCGGGCGGCCCGTGTCCGCATCCAAGGCGGCCATGCTGCCGAAGCTGGTGCAGTGGAAGACGAGCCCGTAGGCCACGGCCACGGGGACGCAGAGTGGCTCGATGGCCTGCTCGCCGAACATGGTCTGCTCCACCTGGCCGCTCGAGACCCACGTACGCCACAGGGGCTCCCCGGTGCGGGCGTCGAAGGCCCCCACGTTGCAGTCCACGAAGCCCTCGATGGCCCAAGCCGAAGCGTAGATCACCCCCTCTTCGGCGCTGGGAGGAGTGGGGAAGCTCCAGCGCTCCATGGGGGTCCCGCGGAGCAAGCGCGCGTGGTCCCAACGCCAGCGCCACTCGTCCACGTCGAAGCCCGCCAGCTTGCGGACGGGGATCTTGACCTTGATCGGGATCCCCTTGTAGTCCTGCTCCCGCAGGACCTCCTCGACGAGCGGGGCCACGACGATCCCTCGCTCGAAGGCTGCACCGAACTGCACCTTGGGGTTCCCGTCGCGAAAGCTGGGGCGCCGCGGCAAGGGGAAGATCCGACGCGACCGCTCCCCCGAGCGCAGGTCGTAGACGAACAGGGCGTCGGCGGAAGCGACGAAGACCTGGTCGCCGTGGGCAATGGCCAAATGGCGGGCGGGGAGGCTCCCCTGGGGGAGCGTCCCGGGGAGGATCCGGCCACCGCGCAGGGGGACGGCGGGAAGGGGACGGGCGAACACCCGGGGCGAAAAGCGCGGCGCCCCAATGGCAATGCGCGGGAAGTCGAAGCAGGCGCGGTTGCGTGCGTCGCCGCGCACCAGGTGGGTCCCCGCCGGAGGGCCGGAGCGCGAGCGACCCGAGCGCAGGGAGGCTACCCGCAGAGCCTCGGCCGTGAGGTCGTCCACCCGCTGCGCTCGACCGCCGAGGTCGACCTTGCGGCCGGTATGACGGCGACGGAGTTCGAGCGCAAGCGAACGCGCCTTCTCGGCATCCCCTGCACCGACCGCGCAGAGAAGTCGCTTGCGCAGCAGGCGCGTGGGGTCATCTACGTCGTCCGCGTGGAAGGCGGCGAGGCGCTCGAGGGCCCGCCGCGCGCGCGAGAAGGCGCCCGCTTCGATGGCAACGTCCGCGGCCGCCTCCAGCATGCGCGCCGAGTGGCTGGAGACAGGAAACAACTCGTAAGCGCGCATCAACGCTCGGTAGCGGTCCTTGGCCGCCAACGCTTCGCGGAGGGCGGAGTGGGCGCGGTAGTCGTACTTCGCTCGAAAGAGTTGCTTGCCTTCGGGGGGCAAGGCGTAGAGCCCGCGCAAGGCACGGCTGGTGACCCCTACGAAGCGGCGGGGGCCGTCGGCGCCCCCCGCGGAGAGCGGGGCCACCTGGTAGACCCCGTCGGGGCGGTCGGCG
Source organism: Planctomycetota bacterium (assembly GCA_003695705.1). Taxonomy (GTDB): domain Bacteria; phylum Planctomycetota; class J058; order J058; family J058; genus J058. The sequence continues at coordinate 29,535 of RFHU01000521.1, read as the reverse complement.
TCGAGCACTCCGCGGTAGATCTCCACCGCCTGCTCGAGGCGCCCTGCCTTGGCGGCCGCCTCGGCCGCCCGCAGCAGCCCCCCCAGTTCCTCGCTCAAGGGGTAGTGGATCTGGTTGGTTGGCCCCTCCTGGGCCGAACCAGGGGCCGCGAGGGCGCAGAACAGCAGGAACGGAACGATGGAACGCATGGGCGCCCCGTGAGACGTGGGCGCGAGGCGCTGGGGTCTAAGCAAGGGTGAACTTCCTTCCGCCGGGAAGGTGAACGCGCGTAACCCGTTGGCGCAACGGCACCCCGGGCCCACCACACACAGTATACGCAGGCTGCGGCGGCCGAGATGGCGCCGGTCAATCCTCGCGGAACCTGCAGCGGACGAGCCCCGGGCGACGACGGGCCAGAGAGCGGAAGTCCACGCAACCGCTCGGTCGCCGACGAAGGCGCGGACCAAAGGCGCGCGCGACCCGCCGCGCGAGCGCGCGCTCGCGGCGCGCCGCGGCGTCCTCGGGGCGCAGATCGACGAGCCACAACATCACGCCGGAACCTCCACTCCTTGCAAGGTAGCGAGCCGGGGCGAAGAGCGCACGCGCTCCGGCACCAATCCTCCGGCGCCTGCGGTCGCGCCCCCGAGCTCGCCGGAGCGAATCGGGACCGGTCAACGGCCGGCTGCTAGAGGAGACGCACCACCTTGCGACCGATCCACTCGGCGCAGATCAGCCCGAAGAAGAGCAAGAAGACCCACGGGTTGTCCCAGAGCTCGATCTCGTTGCGGTCCACGAGGATGGGCTCCTCGAGGGACTTGATCTCGTCGACGATGTCCGCGAGTTCATCGAGGCGAAGGTACTTGCCTCCCGAGAGCTCGGCGACGCGCTCGAGCCCCTCCGCGTCCATGCGCGGCTCCTGCAGTTCGAGCTGCGGCAGGATGACGTCGAAGTTGGCCTCGGAGACGTCGTGGGCTCCGAGGCGCTCGCTGGGCTCGGCGCGGACCACGAAGTGCCCCGTCTGCACCGGCTTGAACACCCCTTCGAAGGTGCGCTCCTCGCCCTGGACCGGCTGCAGGGTCAGGGTCTCGCTGGACCCGTCGGGCTGGTCCACCACCACCGGTTGGCCTTGTCCCTCGGAGGGCGCCAACTCGGGGTCGCGCAGCTCCGCGCGCACGCGCACGTCCTCGCCGACGTCGTAGTTCTCCTTGTCGGTGGTGATGTAGAAGCGCTTGCTGCGGGTAAAGCTGTTCAGGGAGAGGAAGCGAATCACTTGCCCGTAGAAGCGATAGGGGTACTTGTCACCTACTCCGGATCGCCAGCGCCACGTCTCGTCGAAGCCCAGCCAGAAGGTCGTTCCGGCGCTGTAGCGCTGCCAGGCCAACAGGGGATAGGGCCCGTGCTGGTTGCGGTCGCGGGGGTGCACGGCCAGCACGTGGGCCTGAGGCTTGGGCCTCAGGGACGGCGCATACCAGTAGAGATCCGGCAGCCGCTCGCGCCAGAGGGCCCGGTTGAGGGCCTCGTCGGGCTCGAGGCGCAAAAGCGCAGATTGCCACCCCTCCCGGGTCAGGCGGGGGCGGTAGGGGCGGTCGTAGTCGCCTGCGCCGAGGTTGCTCTCGTCGATCTCCACGGGGAGTAGGTCCGCGATGGGCGTCCCCGCGTAGAGGCGCGGCGCCGCCTGCTCCCCGGCGATCATCAGCAGCCCCCCCCCGCGATCCTTGACCAGAGTACGGATCGCCTCGAGGGTCCCCTCGGGGAACACGGGCTCCCCGCGGCGGTCGCGGGCCCGCGGGTCCACGTCCCCCAGGATGATCACGTGGTATTCCTGCAGTTCCTTGGGCGAAGGCACGCGGCGCAGGGATGGCACGCCGGGGCTCGCCTCCTGCAGGAAGCTCGGGTCCGCCGAGAAGAGAAGGCACTGCACCTCCATGTGGCGGTCGCGCACGAGGGCGTTCTTGAGGTAACGGTACTCCCAACGGGGATACCCCTCGAGGTAGAGGACCTTGATCCGCTCGTCGATCACCCGCAGCCGGTGCGGCGGAGTGTTGCGGTTGTTGTCGGTGCGCAGTTCGTCGGGGTCGGCCTCGACCTCCGCATGGAGCAAGTATTCGCCGGGCTTCACCACCTTGGTGGTGAAGTCCACCCGCCACTCCTTCCGCTCTCCGCCGACCGTCCCCGTCTCCTCCGCGATCTGCAGGTCGTCGAGCTTGACGCGCACGCGCACCTCGCGCGGCGCCTCGTAGCCCTGCGCGCGAACGACGAAGGAACCCTGGAGGACGTCGCCCGCCAGGCTGACGTCGGGCGCGCGAAAGTCCGTCAAGGAGAGGTCGCGTGGCGGGTCCGGGTCGCCGATGCCCACGGCGTAGATGGGGACGCCCTTGCGCCGATAACGCCGCGCCACCGCTTCGGGCGTCAGGCTCCCTGCGTTGGATCGGCCGTCGCTGAGCAGGATCAGGGCAGCGACGCGCTCGCTGCGCAGGTCGGTGAGGATCCGCTGGAGGGAGTCCCCGAGCGCGGTGCTCTGTCCGTCGGCGACCAAGCGCTCGATGTCCTGCAGCGCTTGGCGCACCGGGTCCTCGCCATCGTCTGCCGGCTCAGCGCCCTCGGCCGGGGCCGCGGCCTCTTCGAGCTTCGGAAGGTCGCTGACCTGGCTGCGGGTCGCGTCGAAGCCGAAAACACGCACCCGGTTTCGCGCGGCCAACCCGCGCAGGAAGGCCCCTTCGTCCTTGCTCAAGGCGAGCTTCGCCCGCTCGATGCGGGTCATGTCGCGCAAGGCGCGCTCCGAAACCCCCAAGGCCTTGGCGATGCTGGCCCGCAAGGCGTCGTCCCGCTCGCGGTCCTTGAAGCCCCTCATGGAGAACGAAGTGTCCAGGGCCACGACGGCGAAGCCGTTCTTGACCTCCCGCCGCTCCTCCGCCCGGAAGGGGCGGAAGAGCATCCCGAGCACCAGCACGATGAGCAAGGCGCGGATCACGGCCAGCGGGGCCTTCGCCAGGCGGCGCTCGGTCTTGGGCTCGAGCAGGTAGCAGGCCACGGCGAAGGCCGCCACGAGCGCGAAGAGGAGGAACACGATCCAGGCCTCGGGCGCCGACTCCCAGCGAAGGCTGCTCACCGTCCGGGTCGCACTCCCTTGCGCCAGGGCGAAGAAGGTCCCCACGGCAAGCCTCCTAGCTTCCCCGCCGCCGGCCGAAGGCCGCCGCGAGGACCGACTCCAAGGCCAAGAGGAAGACCAGAGCCGCCAGCAGTTCGCGCCAGTACTCCCGCACCCCACCGGCGGCGCCCTTGCCCTGCAGCACCTCGGCAACGGCCTCGGAACGGACGGCCTGGACCTCGAACTCGAGCGCCTCGGCGAGTTCCTCGGCGGTGAACTTGGCGAGGTCCCCCTCGGTGGGGTCGATGCGCACGGCGAAGCGCTCGGGCCCGCCCGCCTCGGAGGCCGTCGGGCCGCGGCGCACCACGGTGTAGGCGCCGCTCTCCACGAGGCCGCTGCGCTCGTCGCCGTCCGGATAGAGGAGCCGATAGAGGTCCTCGCCTTCGAGCTTCTGGAGGACGACCGACTCGCGATGCCCGCTGGGGCTGGTCACCTCGATCTGCGCCGCGTACTCGTCGGCTCGGTAGATCCGCTCGTATCGCTCCCCCAGGTCCAGGTTGCGCCGCGCCTGGGTACGCTGCGCGAGTTCGAGGACGAGTTCGCGCCAGAAGGGGACGTAGAAGCCGTGGTAGAGGGCGCAATTGTTCCAGGCGTAGTCGACGCTGCTCAGCCAGGCCACCACGTGCCCGCGGCCGAAGGCACGCTCGACCAGCAGGGGAGCTCCCGCGCGATCGACTTCGCGCACCGCGTCGGGAGCGTCGTCGGTCGCGCGCGCCGCGAGCCTCAGCCGGACCCGCACGTCGTCGCCCCCTTCGCGGGTGGTGCAGAAGCCGAAGATCGAGGGCATGCGCAGCCAGGCGACCATCTCCTCGTCCGCGAAGATGGAGACGAAGCTCCCCTCGGGGTCGCCCAGGGCCATCTGCCACTCCGGAGCGTCCTCGTCGGTTGCCGCCTCGGCGCGCGTCCCCCCCTCCACACCCGCCAGGGCGAGCGGGAACAAGCCGCGCCCCTCCCGCCAGAGGGCGTCGTTGTAGGCCTGCTGGTCCACGCGCCCCCCGAGGGTAAACACGACCGCGCCCCCGTCGCGAACGTAGGACTCGAGGGCGGCCACGGTCTCGTCGTCGAAGTCGGGCACGTTGGCAAGCACGACCACCGCGTAGTCCGCGAGGCGGCGGTCGAGCAAAGCGTTCTCGCGCACGCGCTCGGGCTTGAGGAGACCGAAGCCGTCGTCGCCGGGGTGGGGACTCAGGGCCAAGACCTCGTAGAGGAAGTCGGTCTCGCTCTCCCAGCGCTCGCGACCGGGCTCTCCGTCGACGAGGAGCACGCGCACCGCATCGCGCACGTCGACGACGAAGTGTCGCCGGTTGTCGAGGGTCAAGGCGTCCGATTTCAGCCGGACTTCGACGGTGTGGGCGCCCGGCTCTCGAAAGACGTAGCGCAAGGGCTCGGGCGTGCGCACCTCCTCGGCGGGAACCGATAGCGACACCGTCTTCTGCGGGGTCTGCGCGCCGTCGACGTAGTATTCGAGGGTCAGGTCTTCGGCCGGGAGCGCGCTCCAGTTCTTCACCGTGACTTCGAGGTGGCAGGGGAGGCCACTCCCGACCACCGCCTCGCGCGAAGCCAGTCGGACGACGCTCACGTTCCGGGGCTCCTCCGCCCCACAGTCCACGAGGACGATCCGCCCGCCGAGCGCCTTGATCTCTTCGGCCTTCGCCCCCAGGTTGCGGTCCAAGAGCTGCCCGTCGCCGTCGAGCAAGCCCCGGCGCTGCGCGTCGGTGAGGAGAAACACGGTCTTGGGAGAGGGCGCGGTCCCTGGCGGGGGCGGTCGACCGCTGGCGTCGAAGTCGAAGGCCCGCAGCACACGCGGCAAGGCATGGAAGGCCGCGCCGAACTCGCCCGCCTGCTCGGAGAGCTGCAGGTCGAGCACGTCGTCGATGTCGCGCAGCACCTCTTCCTTGACGCGTTGGTTGAGCTGGCGCGGGCGTGGATAGACCACCCGCGCCCCTTCGTCGACGGCGAGGAGCGCCACGCGGTCCCCCGCCGCCAGGCCGCCGATGACTTCCTTGGCAGCGCGGCGGGCGCGCTCGAACACCGTGTCCGAGCCGATCTGGAGCCCCATGGAGTAGGAGGTGTCGAGGACCAAGACCACGTTCTTGCGCGCGTCCTCCTCGTCGAGCACCACTTCCTGGGGCGCGCGCGGGCGCGCGAGAGCGAGGGCGAGGAGGACGAGCACCAGGCAACGGATGAGGAGGAGGAGCAGGTTCTCCACCCGCAGGCGGCGTTGTTGCTTCTTGAGTGCTCGCTGGAGGAAGACGATGGCCGCCCACTCGACCTTGGTGTAGCGGAAGCGCGTGAACAGGAAGATCGCGATCGGCGCCGCGACCGCCGCGATTCCCCAGAGCATCCACGGGTTGGCGAAGAGCGCGTTCACGTGCTAGCTCAGCTTCATTCCGGCGCGGGTGGCCAGGTAGCTGGTCAAGGCCACGTCGAGGGGCGTGGCGGTGTCGATGGGGACGTAGTCGATGCGGTCGGCGCGGCAGCCATGCCGCAGCTCCCCTACGTGCTGCTCGAGTTCCTCGAGGTAGGCCGCGCGCAGGGCGCTGGCGTCGCAGATGACGTGTCCGAGCCGCTCAAGGCCCTCGAAGCGGGTCATGCTGCGGAAGGGAAAGGTCCGCTCGGCGTGGTCGAGCACGTGGAAGACGATCACCTCGTGGCGGCGATGCCGAAAATGGCGCAGGCCCGCGAGGATCGCCTCGGGATCGTCGAGCAGGTCGCTGATGAGAATGATGAGGCCCTTGCGCCGCACGCGCTCGGCCATCGAGTGGAGCACGGGCCCCAGTCCGGTGCGCTCGCGACACTCGAGTTCGTTCAGGGCCGAGAGGCATAGGTTCCGGTGCGAAGGGCTCGACCCCGGGGGGACGAAGGTGCGCACCGACTCGTCGAAGGTAGTCAGGCCCACCGCGTCCCGCTGGCGGAGGATCAGGTAGACCAGCGAGGCCGCGACGTAGCAGGCGTAGTCCTTCTTGGAAGGCAGCTCGGTGCTCCCTCGGTAGGCCATCGACTCCGAACCGTCGATGAGGATGGTCGCGGTGAGGTTGGTCTCCTCCTCGTATTGCTTGATGTAGTAGCGGTCGGAGCGGGCGTAGACCTTCCAGTCGATGTGCTTGATGTCGTCGCCCGGGACGTATTCGCGGTGCTCGGCGAACTCCACCGAGAAGCCGTGGTAGGGGCTGCGGTGCAGCCCCGTGACGAAGCCCTCGACCACCAGCCGCGCGATGATGTCCAGGCGCGAGATCTTGGTGAGGGTCTTCGGATCGAGGTAGCGCGTGTCCGGAGCGGGCTGAGCCAAAGGTGCCTCTACGCGCTGGCGGCGGCCGGCTGCGCTTCGACGTATTCGAGGAGGCGGTCGATGATCTTGTCCGGCGTGATGCCCTCCGCCTCGGCGTTGAAGTTGGTGATGATCCGGTGGCGGAGCACGGGGTGGGCGACTCCCCGGATGTCCTCGGTGGAGACGTGGTGCCGCCCGTGGAGCAGGGCCCGCGCCTTGCCCCCGAGGATGAGGTACTGGCAGGCCCGCGGCCCGGCACCCCAGGAGAGCCACTCCTTGACGAAGTCGGGCGCGTCGGGTGTGCGCAACCGCGTCGCGCGCGTCAGGCGCATGGCGTAGCGGGTGACGTGGTCGGCGATGGGCACCTTGCGAACGATGTCCTGCAGGCGGAGGATCTCCTCGCCCGAAAGGAGCGGCTCGAGTTCGACCGTCTGCACCGTGGTGGTGCGCTTCATGATCTCGAACTCCTCGTCCTCGCTGGGATAGTCGACGAGGATGTTGAACATGAAGCGGTCGAGCTGCGCCTCCGGCAAGGGATACGTCCCCTCCTGCTCGATGGGGTTCTGGGTGGCGAGGACGAAGAAGGGCTCGTCGAGCTTGTGACGGGTTCCGCCCGCGGTGACTTGGTGCTCCTGCATGGCTTCGAGGAGCGCGGCTTGGGTCTTGGGCGGCGTGCGGTTGATCTCGTCGGCGAGGATGATGCTCGCGAAGATCGGTCCCTTGAGGAACTGGAACTTCCGCTCGCCGGTGGTCTTGTCCTCTTGGATCACCTCCGTGCCGGTGATGTCGGAGGGCATGAGGTCGGGGGTGAACTGGATGCGGTTGAAAGAGAGCGAGAGGGTCTTCGCGAGGCTGGAGATCATGAGCGTCTTCGCCAGCCCCGGGACGCCGATGAGCAGGCAGTGCCCGCGGGCGAAGATGCAGATCAGGAGTTGCTCGAGGACCTCCTCCTGGCCGACGATGATCTTGCCGAGTTCCTCGCGAATGGCCTGGTAGCTCTTCTGCAGCTTCTCCACGGCGGCGAGGTCGTCGCCTGCGAGCTCGGCGCCGGCGTCCTTGCCCAAGTCGTCGCCCATGTCGGGTCTTCCTGTCGGCTGGGGTTGCGGCGAGTCCCGGCCGCGCCGGGCCTCTCTCCCTGGGGTCTTCCTGCGCGTCCGCGCGGACGCGTCGGGCGATCCTACCCGCCCCCGCCGAGCGCGTAAAGCCAGCCAGCCTCAGTGCTACGTCGCGCCGTTGCCGCGTCCGGGGCCGCGGGTAGACTCTGCCCATGGAAGCACGCGACGGCGTCTCGGCGCGCGACCTCATGCAGCCCGGTCGCGGGATCGCCTACGACGACTTCATCATCTTGCCCGGCCACATCGACTTCCACTACCAGGATGTCGACCTCTCCACCCAGCTCACCCGCCGCGTTCGCCTGCAGCTCCCCTTCGTGAGCTCGCCCATGGACACGGTCACCGAGCACAAGATGGCGATCAAGCTCGCCCTGCTCGGCGGCATGGGGGTGATCCACTACAACAACGCCATCGAGGAGCAGGCCGACGAAGTCCGCCGCGTCAAGCGCTACGAAAACGGGTTCATCACCGCCCCCGTCGTCCTCGGCCCCGGCGCCACGGTGGAAGACGTGTTCGCCATCAAGGAGCGCTACGGCTTCTCCGGAATCCCGATCACCGAGGACGGTCGTCCCGACGGCCGCCTCGTGGGCATCGTCACCAACCGCGACATCGAGTTCGAGCCCGACCGCGGCCGCCCCGTCTCCGAGGTCATGACCACCGACCTGGTGACCGGGCCGGCGGGGATCACCCTCCAAGAAGCCAACGACCTGCTCCGCCGCTCCAAGAAGGGCAAGCTGCCCATCATCGACGCCGAGGGGCGGCTGGTGTCGCTCGTCTCCCGCCGGGACCTGCTCAAGAACCGCGACTACCCCCTGGCCTCCAAGGACGAGCGCAAGCAACTTCGCGTGGGCGCGGCGGTCTCCACACGCGACGAGGACCGCCCGCGCGTGGAGGCGCTGGTGGAGGCTGGCGTGGACGTCGTCGTCGTCGACGCCGCCCAAGGCGACTCGGTCTACGAGATCGACATGATCCGCTGGATCAAGGCCACCTTCCCCGACGTGGACGTGATCGGCGGCAACGTGGTCACACGGGCCCAGGCCCGCCGCCTGATCGAAGCGGGCGCCGACGGACTGCGGATCGGCATGGGGCCGGGCTCGATCTGCACAACCCAGGGCGTCATGGCCGTCGGGCGCGCCCAGGCGACGGCGGTCTACATGACCGCGCAGGTGGGCCGGGCCGCGGGCGTCCCCGTGCTCGCCGACGGCGGCGTCTCGACCATCGGGCACATGGCCAAGGCGCTCGCCCTCGGCGCCTCGGCCGTCATGATGGGCTACATGTTCGCCGGCACCGAGGAGGCCCCCGGCGAGTACTTCTACGACGGCCACGGCGTGCGCCTCAAGCGCTATCGCGGCATGGCGTCCATCGAGGCCATGGCCGCCGGCGGCGACAAGCGCTACATGACCAAGGCCGACGACCGCAAGGTCAAGGTCGCACAAGGCGTCTCGGGAGCGGTCACCGACAAGGGGCCCCTCGACGACTACGTGCCCTACCTCGTGCAAGGCCTCAAGCAGTCCCTCCAGGACATGGGCGTTCTCGGCCTCGCGCAGCTCCACGAGGCCCTCCGCGACGAGAGCCTGCGCTTCGAGCGCCGCTCCTCGGCCGCCCAGCTCGAGGGCGGCGTCCACGGCCTCTACTCCTACAAGGACAGCGGCCTGGGGCTGCGCTCCAAGTAGCGCGCCCCCTACGCCCTCCGGACGGCCTGCCGGAGTGCGGTCAAACCGCGATGTCGACGCGTCGACGGGCCGTGCGAGCAACGCGGGGCTCGGGGGTGAGCACGCCTTGGAGGTTGAGGGGGTCCGCGGCGGAGACGCTCAGTCGAGGGGCCGGGTCTTCGGCGCGGCGCGCGCGGCGCAGCGCCTCGACGGCGGCGGGGAGCGCGAACTGCTCGCCCGAGACGCCGGCCACGAAGCGGCCGCCGCGGACTTCGCCGCGGAGTTCGAACAGGCGGTAGACACGCAGCAGCGTTCGCCAGGGCAACGCGGGGGCCTCGCGCGCTAGGACCCGCTTGAAGACGACGCCGTAGCGGCGCAGGAGGGCGCGCGCGAGCTCCTCGGGCTCGGGGGCAGGGAGTTCCTCGCTGCGGAAGAGGGACCAGCGGCCCACCGACGGCGCCTCGCGGCGGCGGCGCGAGGGAGGAGTCAAGAGCCCGCGCAGCCCGGCGAAGGAGTCGCAGCTCACCAGCCCGCGGGCCACGAGCTCCGCCAGGGCGCGCTCGAAGGGCTCGGGGAGGAGGCGGGCCCGCTCGCGCAGCTCCTGGGGGAAGAGGGCTCCCCGCTGGCGGAGGACCTCCCACACCGCGGCCGCAGCCCCGCGCAGCCCGTCTGCCGGCGCCGGGCCGGCCAGGCCGAGCCAGAGGGGGAGTTCGCTGCGGGGAAGGAAGCAAACGGGCGTCTGCCGGGGCGGGGCGGCGCCGCTCCCCCACAGGCGACCCCACACCACGCGCCCCGAGAGGGTGAGCTCGTCGAGGTAGGAGGGCCGGTAGTCGCGCACGCGCGCGCGGAGGAGACCCCGCTCCCACTCGGCGGCGGGCGCCTCGAAGCCCGCGAGCTGCGCGAGGGACTCCTCCACGCCCCGAGGTCCCTCGCGGCGCGCCGCAGGCGCCACCCCCTGCCAGGCGGCAAGGAAACGCCAGTAGGTGGCCAGCGGGACCGGCTCGACCTCGCGCCGCAGCCGAGCGAGGGTCGCCCGCTGGATCCGCGCCAGCAGCCGGCGGTGGCACCACTCCTCGCGCCCGCCGTGGCGCACGCGCAGGGCGACGCCTTCGGCCTCGAGCGCGGCGAACAGGGCCTCCTGCCCCGGCTCGGCGACCACGGGGCCGAGCACCTCGAGGCGTCCGCGGAGGACGTCGAGGGGCTCGCGCGAGGCCTCGGCGGCGAACCAGCGGCCCGCGGCGTCGACCTCGGCGCGCCCGGCGCGGGCGAGCTCGCGCAGCCAGGGCTCCCAGCGAGGAGCTTCGTCGAGGGTCACGAAGCCCATCCAGGTGAGGGCCTCGTGTACTTCCTCGGCGTCGCGCGGGTCGGGCCACGCCTCGGCGCGGACGCGCGCCACCGCCTCGGGGTCGAGGGCCCCGACCGCCTCGTCCACGCCGGGGGCCAGGCGCCGCCGCCGACCGACCGCCTGGACGCGTCGCTCCTCGAGGGGCGCGTCGTCGAGGAAGGCGTAGGGCATGGCGCTGAGGACGCCCAAGGCGAGCACCGAGGGCTCGGGACGTTCCACCGCGACCGTGTCGACGCTGCCCTCCTCGACTCCCGCGAGCAGGCGCCGGAGGCCGTCGAGGTCCATGGCTTCGTGCAAGCAGTCGTGGACGGCCTGGCCGACGAGGGGGTGGTCGAGAGGGACCTCGATGTCGCCGGGCGGGAGGGTCTCGAAGCAGGCCTCGGCCGCGGGGAAGGCGCGCACGAGTTCGTCGGTGGCGCGCATGCGCAAGAGCGGGCTGGGGACCTTCTTCCCGCCGCGGGTGCGCGGGACGAGCAGCGAGCGGGTCACGGCCCACCGCCAGCGGGTGGCAAACAGGGGGCTGGCGAGGAGGGCCTGGATCAAGGTCTCGCGAACGGTCTCGCTGCGGAGGAAACGAAACACGTCCTCGAGGGGGAAGGAGTGCTGCGGCCCGAGCGAGATCAACACGGCGTCCTCGTTGGCCGCGGCCTGCAGCTCGAAGCCGAACCCCCGGCAGAACTTCTTGCGCAGCGCGAGGCCGAGGGCACGGTTGATCCGCCCACCGAAGGGCGCGTGCAGGACGAGCTGCGCGCCGCCGCTCTCGTCGAAGAAGCGCTCGGCCACGAGCCGCGTCTGGGTGGGCACCGCGCCCAGCTCGCGGCGGGCGCTGGCGACGGTCTCCACGACCTGCTCGGCCGCCTCCGCGCCCAGGCCGGCCTCGCGCGCCAGCCAGCCGACGCCCTCCTCTCCTTCGGGGCAGGCCTCGCGCAGCTCCGCCACGGCGCGCGAGAGCTCCTCGCTGCGCGCGGGCGCCTCCCCGAGCCAGAAGGGCAAGGTGGGCGGAGCGCCGTGGGCGTTGGCGACCCGCAGCACCCCCGGTTCGTGCTTGAGCAGCCGCCAGGAGGTGGCGCCGAGCTGGAACACGTCCCCCTGGCTGGACTCGATGGCGAAGTCCTCGTTGACCGTGCCCACCAGCGCGCCGCTCGGCTCCTCGACGACTCGGTGGTCGGCCACGTCGGGGATGGCCCCGCCGGCGGTGATGGCCGGGAGGCGGGCGCGCCGGGTGGCCCGCACGCGGCCGTTCACCCGGTCGCGATGGAGCAGCCCCACCCGCCCGCGGGCGTGCAGATCGAGGACGCGCTCGAAGTCCTCGCGCGCCAGGTCGCGGTAGGGATCGGCGCGGCGGACCATTCGGTAGAGGCGCTCCACCTCCCAGGGCTCCGGAACGCAAGCGGCGACGACCTGCTGGGCGAGGATCGCGAGGTCGCCGCGCGGGACCTCGAGCAGGTCGAGCTCCCCGCGGCGCACGCAGCGGAGCAGGGCGGCGGCCTCGATCAGCTCGTCCCGCGTGAGCGGGAACAAGCGCCCCTTGGGCAGGCGTCCCACTCCGTGGCCGGCGCGGCCGATGCGCTGCAGGAAGGTGCTGATCCGCCGCGTACTGCCGACCTGCACGACGAGCTCGACCTCGCCCACGTCGATGCCCAGTTCGAGGGAGGCCGTCGCCACCAAGGCGCGCAAGGAGCCCTCCTTGAGCCGGCGCTCGGCGTCGAGGCGGCGCTCCCGTGCGAGGCTCCCGTGGTGGCAGGTCACGCGCTCCGGGCCGAGGCGGTCCGCAAGGCGGGCGCTCACCCGCTCGGCGAGCTTGCGGGTGTTCACGAAGATCAGCGTGGTGCGGTGCTCCTCGACCAAGGCCGCCATGCGCGCGTAGACGTCCTCCCAGGTCTCGTGGGAGCACACGGCCTCCAGCGGAGCGGGCGGGACCTCGACGGCGACGTCGAGGTCCCGCCGGTGCCCGGCGTCGACGATCCGACAGCGACGGCCCGCGCCGACCAGGAAGCGGGCCACCCGCTCCAAGGGGCGCTGGGTGGCCGAGAGGCCAATCCGCTGCACCTCGCCGGCGAGCTCGACGAGCCGCTCGAGGGAGAGGGCGAGGTGCGTCCCCCGCTTGCCGTTGGCGAGGGCGTGGATCTCGTCGACGACGACCGTCCGCACCGCGCGGAGCACCTCGCGCCCGCCGTCGCTGGTGAGGAGGATGGCGAGGGACTCCGGGGTGGTCACCAAGACGTGGGGTGGCCGGCGCAGCATGCGCGCACGCTCGCGGGCGGGGGTGTCGCCGCTGCGCACGGCGACGCGGATCTCGGGGAGCGCGGGGTCGCGCGCGCGCAGCGCGCGCAGCGGAGCGAGCAGGTTCTTCTGCACGTCGTTGCCCAGGGCCTTGAGGGGCGAGACGTAGAGGAGGGTGGTTCGGTCGGCCAGCGCCTCGCCGCGCCGGAGGAGGCCGTCGAGGCCGGCCAGGAAGGCGGCCAGGGTCTTCCCCGAGCCAGTGGGCGCCGAGACGAGGACGTGCTCCCCCGCCGCAATGACGGGCCAGGCCTCGCGCTGGGGCGCCGTGGGCGCGCCGAGCTCCTCCCGGAACCAAGCCTGCACGACGGGGAGGAAGGCCTCGAGGCTCACGGGTCGTTCTCCGCGGCGAGGCGAATCCCTGAGATCGGGCGCGCTTTGGCTTCAGGACACACCACGGAGCGAGCATAGCAGGGGGCCTCCGCCGCCCGTCCGCGAGCGCCGAGGCTCGTCGTTGCGCCGCCCCGCCGATGCCCTTAGGGTTCCCCGCCGTGCCTTCGCGCAGCCTCGTCCCCCTCTTCGGCCTCTGCGACCCCTTCGCCGCCCTCAGCCACGGCGCAATGGGGCTGCTCGTCTTCGCGCACGCAGCCTGGTTGCTCCGCCGCTCGGGCGCGCGCGGCCTCGGCCGGGCGGCGCTGTGGGCCTACGTCCTCGGCGTGGGCAGCATGTTCCTCTTCAGCGCGCTCTACCACGCGCTCCCCCCAGGCGAGCCGCTCAAGGACCTCTTCTGGCGCCTGGACCACGCCTCGATCTGGCTCGGCCTGGCGACCCTCCACACTCCGGTGCAGGTCCTCGGCGGACGGCCCCCCGACCACCGCCGCCGCCTGCTGCCGATCTGGACCCTCGCCTGCTTGGGCTCGGGACTCGAGACCCTCTGCCTCGACGGCCTCCCCGCCTTCGTGAGCCCCCTCCTCTACGTAGGCATGGGCTGGGCCTGCTTCCCCATCCTCTGGGGACTGCGGGCCCTCCCCGCCGGTCGCTTCTTCTGGCCCCTGCTCCTGGCCGGCGGCGGTGCGACCGTGGGCGGGGTCGTGGACGCCCTCGAGGCGCCGGTGCTCTGGCCGGGGGTGTTCGAGGCCCACGAAGTCGTACACCTCGCCACCGCCCTGGGCGGCTTGGTCTACGGCGCGGCCATCGCGGCCCTGGCCGGCGGCGCCTACGCCGCGGTCGGCGAGGGAGCGGAAGCGGCTTCAGGCGAGGGCCTCGCCCTCGCCTGAAGCCCCGCGCCGCGGTCGTCGCTCGGATCCTCAGCGCGCCGCGCCGGACCGCGCCCGCCGGCGCGCGGCCTCCTCCAAGTCTGGGAGGACGGGCACCGAAAGGCGCCAGAAGTACACCGTCTGCCGGCTCGTGGCCACGGCCAGCGTGCGCCGCTCGGGGTCGATGGCGCAGAACTCGACGCGGGCGGGGACCTTGGCTCGACGCAGGCTCCGCCCCAGGCGCTCGTCCACCAAGCGCAAGCTCCCTCCCTCCTCCACGAGGACCCACGTCCCGGGACCCGCCGGCGCGGCGAAGACCAGGGCGCCAGCGGCCGCGGGAGGTGGGTGCGCCAGGGGCGCGGGGGCCCCGTCCTCGATCCGCCACCGGCGCAGGCCACCGCTGCGGTCGGCGCTGAGCACGTAGGCGCCGTCCGTGCTCGCCTCGATCCAGGCCACCCCTACGCGCTCCTGCTCCTCGGGCGTCGGCGTCGGCGCGGCCTCGCGGGCCGGCAGGGACCGCGCGGCCACCGCCTCGCGCGCCCAGCGCGGCGCCGTCCCCTCCGGTCCCCAGCGCGCCAACGCCCCGTCGTCGGCGGCGCTCAGCAAGCCGCCGTCCGGGAGGAAGAGCGCGCGGCGCACGGTGCGCCCATGCCAGGCCAAGCGCCGCAGCACCTCCCCGCGCTCGACGCCGAGCAGGAGGAGTTCCGCGCCCTCCGAGCGAGCGCGGCTCCAGGTGCCCACCGCGAGGCGCTCCCCGTCCGGGGAGATTGCCAGCGAGAACGCGAGCGGCAAGGGACGCGACCAGAGCACGGCCCGCTCCCGCAGCGAGTAGCGCTCCACCGCGTAGCGGGCCGCGCGCTCGGGCGCCTCGACGGGAGGAGTCCGCTCGCGGTAGTCCCGGTCGATGGTCCACACGAGCGTGTCCTCGTCGAGGAAGGCCATGCTCCAGGGACGCGCGTGCCCTAGGGGGTGCACCTGTCCGCCTCGGCCGCGATCGCTGCGCAGGACGAGGAAGCCCTCGTGCCGGCCCTGCCCGTGGCCCTCGCCGGGATCCCAGCGGAGCGCCACCCACGCGCGCCGGCCCCCCGGGGCGAAGGCCAAGGGGCCGGTGCCCCGCTCGACCTCGAGCTCGCCCAGGGTCCAGAGCTTCGCCCCTTCCCCGCTCGAGACAGCGAGGAGCCGGTCCCCTGCGGGCGATAGCGCGCAACGCCGCACGGTTCCGTTCCCGGTCCTGAGGGACGCCTCTTCGCCGATGGTCCCGGCGACGAGCTGCCACACGCGCACCCCTCCACGAGCGGTGCCCACCGCGAAGCGCGCACGGAAGGGACCGGCGCTCGCCAGGACGCCGCAGCGGATGGGCTCCGCGCCTTCGAGCAGAACCCGCACGGCGAGGAAGCGGCGAGGAGTCTGCTCCCAGGCGACCACGCGCCCGTCCTCGCCCGCCGAAAGGAGGAGGAAGCGCCCGCCGCGCACTTCCTCGCGCGGGAAGGCCAGGGCGGTGACCGCGCCGCCGGGGTGCGCGTTGCACGGCGGCGAAGCCCTCCCGCGCAGCCCTTCGCCGAGCGCCCAGAGGGAGAAGGTCCCGTCTCCGTATCCGACGGCCAAGACGGCGCCGTCCCCGCCGAAGGCGGCGGCGGTGGCGCTCGAAGGGTAGGCGGCCCCCGGGCGCTGCCTCGCCTCGCAGGCGAAGACACGCGCGCGGTCGCCGAGCCGATGGACCCATACTCGTCCCTGAGGTCCCGGATCGACGAGCGCGAGCAGCGTGCCGTCGGGGGAAGCGACCAAGCGACCCGCGAAGGGAAGCGCGAGCTCCCAGCGTACGGCCCCGTCGCGCGGGTCGAGGGCGCGCACCGCACCCCCACCCCCAGCGCGCGGCAGGGCGCACAAGAGCACTCCCTCGGCGCCCCCCACGCAAAGCACGTCCTGCGCGCCGGCAGCGGCGGGCTGCCGCCAGAGGCGACGCGGCTGCGCAGCCTCGGCGTCCCACGCCTCGAGGCCGTCCTCGGCCAGCAGGAAGGCGACTCGACCGTCGGCGGACAAGGCCGCCGACGCGAGCCCCCGAGGGGGCGAGGTCCCGATCTCCTGCCGACGCCAGCGGCCGAGGGCCTCGCGCAAACCGAGCGCGGCCGCGGCCCGCAGGTCCTCGGGCGAGAGGAGGCCTTCGCGGAGTTGCGCGGCTCGCTCCTCCCCGAGCGAGGCGAGCGCCTCGGTGCCCCGGACGCCGTCGACCGCCGTCCAGGCGAGGGCGAAGCGATCGGCGGCCTCTTCGCCACGCCCGGCCCCCAAGGCAGCGTAGCCGCGCTCGAGGGCGATCTCGGCCCGCCGCAAGCGGTTGGCGAGGGCGAGCGCCCGCCGGGCGGCCTTCTCCTCTCGCTCCTGGCGGGCTGCCGCTTCGGCGCGCGTCCGCTCCGCCTCGGCGCGCGCCCGCTCCGCCTCGGCGCGCGCCCGCTGGAGGGCCAGTCGCCGCCGCTGCTCGACGAAGAGCACCCCGAGGCCGAGGGACCCGAGCAGCAGCGCCCCCAACGCGCCGAGCGCCACGGCCCGCCGGCGCCGGAAGGCCCAGCGCGCCATTCGCTCGAAGGAGCCCAGCGGGCGCGCCCGGATGGGCTCTCCGGCAAGGAAGCGCTCGAGGTCCTCCGCCAAGGCGCTGGCCGTGGGGTAGCGCGCCTCGGGCTCCTTCTGCAGGCAGGTGAGGACAATGGTGTCGAGGTCCCGTGGGATCCCGGGGCGGGAGCGAGACGGCGGCCGCGCCTCCTCGGTGAGGACCTTCTTGATGACGCCCAGGGCGCTGTTGCCGGCGAAGGGAGGCTGGCCGGTGAGCAGGCAGTAGAGGGTCGCTCCCAGCGAGTAGACGTCGGCGCGGCGATCGATGGCCTCGAGGTTCCCGTCGGCCTGCTCGGGGGGCATGTAGGCCGGCGTGCCGACGGCCTGGCCGGTGACGGTCAGGCCGCGGGAGCCCGCGCCGACCTCCTTGGCGAGCCCGAAGTCGCTCAGGCGCGGCTCGCCTCGAGCGTCGAGGAGGACGTTCGCCGGCTTGATGTCGCGGTGCAGGATGGCCCGCGAGTGGGCGTAGGCGACGGCGCGCGCAAGGCGCAACGCGATGTCCGCGGCTTCGCGCACGTCGAGGGGCCCACGGGCAAGGCGCTCTTTGAGGCTCTCCCCTTCGACGAGCTCCATGGCCAGAAAGCTCTGGCCAGCGGCCCGCCCCACGTCGTAGACGCGGACGATGTTCGGGTGGTCGAGGCGAGCGGCTGCCTGGGCCTCGATGGCGAAGCGCTCGGCCTGCTCGGCGCCTGCTCCGAGCGGAAGGAGCTTGAGGGCCACGGCCCGACCGAGGTCGCGGTGGCGTGCCCGGTAGACCACCCCCATGCCGCCGCGCGCGAGCTCCTCTTCGACGAGGTAGGGACCCAGTCGTGCGGGCGCCCCCCTCCTCTCCGTCGCAGGCGACGGGGAGTCGCCGGGGGCGACGAGGGTCGGCGAAGAATCCGCTGCGGATCCGCCGTGCGCTGCGGAGGGCGCGGCCTCGTCGACGGCGCGGGGGCCGACCCAGGAAGAAGGTGCTCCGCCCAGGCGCCGGCGCTCCGCCTCGAGGACGCGCCCGAGTTCCTCGAGCTGCGGCGCTCCCAGGGGAAGGGCTCGGAGGGAGGGGAGAAACGAAGCCCCCGGAGGTCGCTGCCGGAGGCGCGCGCGGAGGTCCTCCACGGGCAGCCAGCCCCGGGCCACGGCGTGCCGGGCGGCGGCTCGCTCGTCCGCGGGGAGGGCCGCGAGGAGTCTCCTCAGTTCGGCGTCCACACCCCTCGCCCGGCGACGGAGTTCACCTAGAGCCTGTCTCGGGGAAGTCCGCGGACGCGGCGCCGCCCGCCTCCCCCTCGCCCGGGCCGGTGCCCTCGTTCCTCGCCGCCGCCTCCGCCCGCGCCGCCTCCTCGTCCCTGGCCGCCAGGTAGCGACCGAAGAGGACGGCGTCGGTGAGCCACGCCCAGGGCAGCGTGGCGTAGAGGCCAACGAAGCAGAGGAACACACCCAGGGGCGCGAGGACCTGCTGGATCAGGTAGTGGAAGAGGAAGAAGATCAGGTAGTCCACCGGCGCGCCCCAGACCCGTCGCCAGAGCGGACCCAGGCGCAAGCCCGCGCTCACCCTCCCCGAGTCGAGGTATTCCATTTCGATGGCCGGAAGGAAGTAGGTGTAGACCAGGGCTCCGAGCAGGTAGACGCCTCCTCCCAGCACGAGCAGACCCACGGCGAGGTAGGCGGGGCCACCTCGCGGAGGGGTCGGCGACGACGCCAGCAGGTAGACGCCCGCGCCAATGGGAACGCCCGCTCCGAGGGTGAGCGCGAGCACCGGCAGCAACTCCGCCAGCCAGATCTTGAAGCCGTCTGCGATGAGCTCCCCCAGGTCGTCGAAGCTCGGCAACTCCGGAGCGTCGGGGCGCTTGCGCTGGGCGCGGATCACCCGCAGCCGATAGCCGAAGAACACGAACAAGGGAACGATCAGGAACCCGCCCAGGAAGCAGGCCGCCCCCACGATCACCTTGCTGACCCAGTCGGGGTCGCGGGTGACCGCGGAGAGGATCTCGCCAATGTCGTAGTGGCTCTGGGCCTTGGCGCGCGCCGCGGGAGCGCAGGCGGGGCACACCCCCTCGGCTCCCGTGCAGTCCGCACACAGCCAGCGACCGCAGTCCGGGCAAGGCCGGAGGAGGGGGCGCTCGGGGTGCTCGGGGCACGGGGCTCCCTTCCGCAAGGACTCCCCACAGGCGGGGCAACGCTCCGCCTCGGCTCCGCTGAGGTCTTCGGCGCAGAAGGGACAGCGCTCGCTCACCCCGGAAGTCTACCAGCCCTCCGGAAGGGCCCGGGCCCCTGCCCTCCGCGCGCGGTCCGGCCGACTCGGCGCAGTCTCGTCAGCGAGTGCGCTCGTCCACGTCGCCCAGGCAGAGGAAGACTTCCCGCGCGCGCTCCTGGTCCAGGGCGTCGAGGAAGGCGAGCAGACGAGTCAGCGAGGCGTCGGCCTCCGAGAGCACGGCCCGCCCCACGACCCCGCGCTGCGGGTCCCAGGCGAGCGAATAGAGGCTGCCGCGGTTCTTCTGGTTGATCTCCAAGAGGAGCTCTTCGACTTGCGGAGCCCGCTCGCCGAGGCGCAGGGCCTCGAGCTCGTGGGGCGGTGCCTCCCAAGCGCGCAGGAGCAGCCAAGCGTGCACTTCCTCTCCCGAGGCCGAGAGGACGATCTGGCGGGGGCGCTTGCCCACGCCCAGGCGGTCCCCGGAAAGCGGTTCGAGGTGGAGATCGGCCCCCGTGAGCAACTCCCGCAGCGCGGCGACCCGCTCGGGCTCGCTGGGGGGAATGCCCTGCAGGTCGCGGAGGACCTCCTCGCCGGGGGCTCCCGCCTGCACCTCGCGCAGCGGCTGGAAGAGATCGGCCCAGGACTGCAGCAAAGCCTCGCAGTGGGCTTCGATCTCCTGGGGAGTGAGGGTCTCCTCGCGCTGGAGGAAGAGCTCGCGGCGAAAGCGCAGCCGGTCGGCCGAGACCAGCGCACGAATCCCGTGGCAGCGCAAGTTCGCGGTGTTCACCGCGCGGAGGAGGTTCAGAAAGCCGGTCGGCTTGCCGGCGAGCTTCTGGCGATCCAAGGTCACCCGCTGCTCGAGGAAGCCCCAGCGTCCACGCTCTTCGAGCAAGAAGGAGAGCGCTACCCGCGACTCCCCGTAGATGAACTTGATCTCCTCGCGTTTGCGGGCCACCGCCTCGCCCACGTCGCGCAGCACGGTCGTCGTGCGCCGGAAGATCCGCTTGCGGGGGTCGGGGCCGACGCGGGCCGCGAGGGCCTCCTCTCGCTCGCGCTCGGCCTCGGCGGGCGCGGTCCTGCGGCGCACGCGCGCGGGGGGACGTGCGGGCTCCTTGGCAGGCGCCGGGGGCAGGTCCGCAAGGTCCGACTCGAGCTCCGGAGGCAAGGGCGCGGAAGAGCGCGCTCCGGCGGGGGAAGCGCGAGGCGACACCTCCGCTCGGGGGACGGCGGCCGGCGGCGGCGCGGGTCGCGGGAGCCCGCGGGGCGTGGGCCCGCTCCCCGGCTGGCGCAGGGTGCGCGCCGTCCGCCGCCGCCGAGGCAAGGGGGGAGGACTGCGGCGGGTGCGGCTCGGAGCCGCGGGGGCCGTGCCGAGGATCTCGCCGACGGGGTCGAGGTCGGGGGCGATCTCGTCGAGGACGTCGTCGAGGGCACCGACCGCCTCGAAGTCGGTGGTGGCGCCGTCTCCTGCGGGCTCCTCGCGAGGAGGCGCGGCCGGGGACTCGCCGCCCGGCGGGTCTCCGACCGCGGCCGCGTCGAGGGCGACGCGGAAGCCCACGTCGGGCTCGCGGCTGTCCGGGGAGAGGTGGGTGCGCGTGCGGATCTCGCAGTAGCTCTCGTCCAAGCGGTAGGCGCCGCCGCGCAGTGTGCGCTGCGGGAGCTGCGGCGGCGGGGCCTCGGTCGGGAGCGGGTCCTCGGGGTCTGCGGTCCACTCGAGCACGTTGCCGCCGAGGTCCTCGACCCCGAAGGGCGAAGCCCCCGCGGGGAAGCTCCCCACCGGGGAGGTACCCAGGGTTCCGTAGTCGGGATGCCCTCGCCAGTTGCAGCGGGTGGGGTCGGGGGGCTCGTCGCCCCAGGGGTAGGCCCGCTCGTCGTCGCCGCCGCGCGCGGCGAACTCCCACTCCGCCTCGGTGGGAAGGCGCACGCCGGCCCAGGCGCAGTAGTCCCAGGCGTCGCCGAAGGAGACTCCGTGCACCGGGTGGTCATCGGTCACCGGGTAGCTCGGTTGGGGAGGCTCGCGCCCGGTGGCCGCGCAGAAGGCACGGAATTGCCCCCAGGTGACCGGGTGCCGGCCAATCCAGTAGGCCGACACCCGCTGCAGGGGACGCGTGCCCTCCGGGTCCGCGTCCTCCTCGTCGGGGAAGGGGTTGAAGCTCCCCGCCGGAACGTAGAGGAGTTCCGAGCCGTCCCGCCGATTGACCAGCCGCTCCCCCCGCCGCACGAGCTCCGCGGGCTCGGGCGGCGTCGCCCGCCGCGCCGGGGGTCGCGCGGCCTCCTCGGCGTCGGCCGCGAGCTGCAGCTTGCTCTCGCCCAGGAGCCGGTTGAGGTCCAGGGGAGTGGTGTGCGGTGGCCGGCTGCCCCCGGGCCGCAGCCCGTCGAGCAGCTCTTCGACGGACTGCAGGCGCTGCTCTACGTCGAGGTGCATGGCCCGCAGGCAGAGCTCCGCCAGCTCCTCCGGCAGGTCGGGCACGCGCTCGAGCGGGTTGGGCGGAGGGGCGTCGCCGTTGCGGACGATCTGGTGGGCGATCAGCAGCTCGCCGATGTTCCCCTCGTACGGGAGCTCGCCCGTGAGCGCCAGGAAGAGCATGACGCCGAGGGCGTAGACGTCGGCGCGCGCGTCCACCGCCTTGGCGTCGACCTGCTCGGGCGCCATGTAGTAGGGCGTTCCCATGGCGAAGCCCGACTGGGTGACGCTCCCCGAGAGGGACGGCCACTCGCTGGCGGCCTCGTTCATCACTTTGGCCAGCCCAAAGTCCGCCAGGTGAATGCGCCCGTGGACGCTCACGAGGAAGTTGGCGGGTTTCACGTCGCGGTGCACGATCCCCAGCGCGTGCACCTCGCGCACCAGCTCGGCCGCGCGCGCGAGCCGCGCGATCCGATCCTCCAAGGAGCCGTTCTTGAGGTCGAGGTCGCGCGCCCCTTCCACGAGGTCCATGACCAAGTAGAGGGAGTCCCCGCCGTACTCGCCCCAGTCCAAGGCGCGCACGAAGCGCGAAGAGCGACGGCCCAGCAAGCGGCCGATCTTGGCCTCTCGCTTGAAGCGGCCGAGGAACTCGTCGTAGTCGAGCTCGGGGGGGGTCGCGATCTTGAGGGCCACCCCCATGTCGAACTTCGTGTCGGTCGCCGCGTAGACGCGGCCCGTCCCCCCCCGCCCGATCTGGCGTTCGATCCGGTATCGGCCGGCGATCAGCGCTCCTTCGAACATCGCCCCTCGAGCTGTCGCCAGTGTAACGCGGAGGGAGGGCCCCGCTACAATCCGCCGTCCGGGAGGAGCCTCCATGGCGCACGAGACGATCCTCATCCTCGACCTGGGTTCGCAGTACACGCAGCTCATCGCCCGCCGGGTCCGCGAACTCGACGTGTTCTCGGAGATCGTGCGCTACGACATCTCCGCAGACGAGCTTCGCCGCCGCGCGCCCAAGGGCATCATCCTCTCGGGCGGACCCGCCTCGGTCTACGAACACCAGTCTCCCCGCGTCGACGGTCGGCTCTTCGAGCTCGGGGTGCCGGTGCTCGGCATCTGCTACGGGCTCCAGAGCATGATCGAGCACTTCGGCGGCCGGGTGGAGCCCGCCGACGCGCGTGAATACGGGCGCGCCGTGTGCCGGGTCGACTCCGAGAGTCCCCTCTTCGCCGGCCTCCCCGCGGAGTCGGTGGTGTGGATGTCCCACGGAGACCGCGTCACCGCCGTGGAGGGGACCTTCCGCTCCATCGCCACCACCGAGTCGACCCCCTTCGCCGCCGCGGCCCACACCGAGCGCCCCCTTTACGGCGTGCAGTTCCACCCCGAAGTCGTCCACTCCGAGCACGGCAAGCAAGTCATCGCCAACTTCGTCCGCGGCATCTGCGGCTGCAGCGGCGACTGGGCCATGGCCTCCTTCGTCGACGAGGCGGTCGCCTCGATCCGTACTCAGGTGGGCGCCGAAGGGCACGTGGTGTGCGGGCTCTCGGGCGGCGTCGACTCG
This sequence comes from Planctomycetota bacterium, assembly GCA_003695705.1. Classification (GTDB taxonomy): domain Bacteria; phylum Planctomycetota; class J058; order J058; family J058; genus J058. The sequence goes on along the minus strand of RFHU01000521.1, from coordinate 6,819 downwards.
TCGGTGACCGCGCTCCTCGTCGACCGCGCCGTGGGCGAACGGCTGACCTGCATCTTCGTGGACAACGGTGTGCTCCGCCAAGGCGAAGTCGAAGAGGTGGAGGCCGCCTTTCGACCGCTCTTCGGCGAGCGATTGCGCGTGGTCCGCGCCGGCGACGCCTTCCTCGAACGGCTGGCCGGGGTGGAGGACCCCGAGGAGAAGCGCAAGCGCATCGGTCACCAGTTCATCGAGGTGTTCAAGGAAGCGGCGGCGACCATCGAGGGCGCCCACTACCTCGCCCAGGGAACCCTCTACCCCGACGTGATCGAGAGCGTCTCCGCCTTCGGAGGCCCGACCGCGACCATCAAGAGCCACCACAACGTCGGCGGGCTCCCCGAGGAACTCGGCTTCGAGCTGGTCGAGCCGCTCCGCCAGCTCTTCAAGGACGAAGTCCGGGCGCTCGCCCGCGAGCTGGGCCTGGCCGAGGTGCTCCTCGAGCGCCAGCCCTTCCCCGGGCCGGGCCTGGCGATCCGCATCCTGGGCGAGGTCACCCCCGAGCGACTGGCGATCCTGCGCCCCGCCGACAAGATCGTGCGCGACGAAATCAAGGGCGCAGGACTGCATCGCTCCATCTGGCAGTACTTCTGCACCCTGCTGCCCATCCGCACCGTAGGGGTCATGGGGGACCAGCGCACCTACGAGAACGTGTGCGTAGTTCGCGCCGTGACCTCCCAAGACGGCATGACCGCCGACTGGGCGCGCATCGACCCCGAGCTCCTCGCGCGCATCTCGAACCGGATCATCAACGAGGTGCGCGGGATCAACCGCGTCTGCTACGACATCTCCTCGAAGCCCCCGGCGACCATCGAGTGGGAGTGAGCGCCCGCTCGGCTCGCCCCGCTTCCGAGGCGAGCCGCGGGCGCTGAGCCTCATCCGGAACGGAGCCTGGCGCCTCGGCCGACGGCCTCAGCGCCGCGCGCGCTCCCGCTCCGCGCGCTCCCGCTCCGCGCGCTCCCGCTCCGCGCGCTCCCGCTCCGCGCGCTCCCGCTCCGCGCGCTCTCGCTTCCCGCGCCTCCGCTCGGCCCGCTCTCGCTTCCCGCGCCTCCGCTCGGCACGCTCCCGCTCGGCCCGCTCCCGGGCGGCCCGCTCCCGAGCGAGCCGCCGTTCGACCTTGCGCGCCCGCGCCCGCTCGCGCCGGTCGAGGCGTCCGTCGCCGTTGGCGTCGTAGGTCTCGAGGAGGTATCGCTCCCAAGCCGCCCGTGCCTCGCGCTCGCGGTTGTGGACGAAGGCCTTCAAGCGCTTCCGCTCCTCCCGATCGAGGCGCCCGTCGCCATCGGCGTCGAACTCGCGCACCAGGCGACGGAGCCACGCCTCCCGGTCCCGCGGCAGCTCCCAAGGGCGATCCCGCTCGTGGTCCCGATCCCGCTCGTGGTCCCGATCCCGCTCGTGGTCCCGATCCCGCTCGCGGTCGCGGTCGCGGTCCCGGTCCCGGTCGCGGTCCCGGTCCCGCTCGCGGTCCCGATCCCGCTCGCGGTCGCGGTCGCGGTCCCGGTCCCGGTCGCGGTCCCGGTCCCGGTCGCGCTCGTGGTCTCGGTCGCGGTCGTGGTCCCAATCCCGGTCGCGGTCGCCGGGCCGGGCCCCCGCAGGCGCTGCGAAGGAAGAGAGGAGGAACAAGCACAACACCGCACGTCGCATGGGGCACCTCGTCTGCTGAACACCCCCTCGTCGCTCGAGCGGCTGAGGCGTCACGCGGCGGCGCGAGAATCCCGTAACTATCGTTATTGCAGCGCCTTCTCCGACTCGGCACCGTCTCCCTCGGCCGCCGCGCGGCGCGCGCGGCGGTCGAGGGGCCAGCCCACGGCGGCGCCGAGAAGGGCGTAGACGACCGAGCGGACCGCGGGCTTGACCGCCAGGACGCCGAGGGCGCCCGGTGCGTTCTCCCGGGCTGCTTCCTGGGCCGTGCCCACGAGGCGCTCGACGAGGCCGTCGAGCCACCGACTGGTCGCGAGAAGCCCGTCGAGGAGAGGGTTGGCCGGGAGGAGGAAGGCCAGCAGGCCGAAGAGCATGGGCGAGACGAAGAACAACGCGGCGAAGCGTCGCCGCCAGCGGGTGCGCTGGGCGCGCTCGGCGCGGCGGGCCCAACGCCAGAGCTTGAAGCCGGCGACGAGCAGCGCGACGTGGACGAGGAGGTTCGCCCAGGCGCTCATCCCGCAGCCCCCCGGGGCGGGATCGCGCTCATGGCCCGCTCGGCGAGGGCCGCAATGGTAAGGGAAGGGTTCACGCCGGGGTTGGCGGAGACCGCCGAACCGTCGACGACGTAGAGTCCCTCGTAGCCGAACACCCGGTGCGAGGCGTCGATCACTCCTTCCTCGGGCACTGCCCCCATGCAGCAGCCGCCAAGGACGTGGGCGGTGGTGGGGATCCCCAGGAGCGTCTCGGTGAGCATGCTCTGGGGGACGCCGTCCAGCTCGCGGGCGACGCGGGCCGCGATCTGGCTGGCCTCGGGAACGAAGGCGCTGGGTGCGGGTCCTTCGGCCAAGCGAGTCACCAACCGCGGGGCGCAGGCTCCGCCTAGGGTGCGGCCGAGGCGCAGGCGCAGGTGTCCCTCGAGGGTCTGCATGAAGAGCAAGATCAGGGTGTAGCGCGCCCAGTCGGGAACGAAGAACGCACGCAGATGCCGCCAGGGGTGCCGCAGCAGGGTCCCCACCAGGCGCAAGAGCCGCAAGGGGAAGCTTCCGCCCGCGACGTGGGGCGCGGCGAGGAGGCGGAAGAAGCCGGAGCCACGCGGATAGCGCACGGGCTCGACGTGCGAGTGGGCGTCGGTGTGCAGGATCGAGGTGATCGCCACCCCGCGGTCGAGATCGAGGTCCCGACGCGGAGTGGTCACGGCGACCAGGGACTCGGAATTGGTGCGCACGAAGTCGCCCACCCGAGGGGAGAGGCGCGGCAAGCCGCGCGGGCTGGCCCGCAGCCGCAAGAGGAGCCCCACCGTCCCCAGGACGCCCCCGGCGAAGACCACGCGCCGGGCGCGGTAGCGTCGGCGTCCCCGCCCGCGCCTCCGTGCGTCGACGACGTAGCCACCGCCCGGATCGGGGCGCACCCAGGTCGCCTCGGTCTCCGCCTCGAGCACCAGCCCCCGGCGTTCGGCGAGGTAGAGGTAGTTCTTGTCGAGGGTGTTCTTGGCACCCACGCGGCAGCCGATCATGCAGGCCCCGCAGGCCGTGCAACCGGTCCGCGGAGGGCCCTGCCCGCCGAAGTAGGGATCGGGGTCGGTGCGACCCGGCGCACCGAAGTAGACCGCCACCTCGGTCGGTCGATGATGCTCGGCGCGGCCCAGCTCGTCGGCGACGCGCGCCAGCACGCGGTCGGCGGGGGTCTCCAGGGGGCAGGGGGTTGCGCCGAGCATCCGGCGCGCGGTGACGTAGTGCGGCGCCAGCTCCGCCTTCCAATCGGCCAGACGCCCCCAGCCCGGAGCGGTGAAGAAGTCGTCGCCGGGCGTGGGGAGGGTGTTCGCGTAGACCAAGGAGCCTCCCCCCACCCCGACCCCCGAGAGCACCGTCACGTGGGGGAGGAAGGCCATTTGGAACAGGCCGCGCCAGCCTAGGCGCGGCAGCCACAGCCAGCGACGCAGGTCCCAGTTCGAGGTGGGAAAGTCGCGCGGAGCGAAGCGACGCCCCTTCTCCAGCAAGACGACCCGGTAGCCCTTCTCCACCAGGCGAAGGGCGCTCACGCTCCCACCAAAGCCGGAGCCAATGATCAGGTAGTCCCAGGGCTCCCCACCGCCGCGCATGGCTGCCCGCCTTCGTCCGCTGCTCCGTCGCGCCCCGCCCCTCGCGCCGACCGCGAGGAACCCGCCCCTGCATCCTCGACGCAGGAGGAGGCAACAGTGTAGCCCCCCTGCCTCGGGCTTCCTCGCCCACCCCTCTCGGAGTCGACGAGCCCCACACCCCGGAACGCAGCAGAACGAGGGCACGCTGCGCCTCGGGAGTGCACCGCTCCGCTGCCAGGGGCCCGGCTTCCGGCCGCACGCGTCGCCCGTGTACGGAGAGCTCGGATCAGTGCGGAGCGAGGCGCAGCCGCTGTTCCACGGGAGGTGGGGAGACCTTGGCCCGCTCGGCAAAGTAGCGCAGGAGCAGGTCGCGGGTGCGCACCCCCGTATCGCGAGGGTGGAGGCCGCGGGTGAAGGCCTCGTGCCCGTCTCCTCCGGCGGCGAGGAAGTCGCTGGTGGCGACCACGTAGATGGCCTCGTCGTCCAGAGGCCGGCCGCCGACGGCCACCGAGACGAGGCGCTCCCCGAGAGGACGGGCGGGGTCGCAGACCACCTCGAGACCGCTGAACTCGAGCAGACTCTTTGGAGCGCGCAGCATGCCCTCGAGCAAGTCGCGCAGGTCCGCTCCGCGCAGGAGCAGTGTGACGACCGTGTTCCCGAAGGGCGCAACCTCGTAGATGTCGCGCCACGCGATCGGTCCGGCCTCGAGGTCGGCGCGCAAGCCCGTCTTGTTCTGAAAGGCGACGTCGATGGGCGGATCCTGGCTCACGCCGCGCATGAGGTCGGTGACCAAGTTGCCGAGGGCCGAGGATTCGTATTCCATGCTGCGGCGCAAGGGAGCCGTGAGCTCGCCGACGGGCTCCGCGGCGCCTTCGAGTCCCCCGGGCGGCAAGCCGACCTGCTCCTCCACCGCACGCAGGTAGGGGGCAAGGGTCTCGTAGAGGTCGTCTCCGGGAGGCCGGAGCGAGGCGCTGGCCTCGACGAGCGGCCGACCGGCCCGGGGACCGGTCGGCCGCGGCGGCCTGAGCCGCAGACGGATCTGGCCCAGGGCCTCGCCGTTCGCGCCCGCCTGCGCGACGAGCACCCCCCCCACCCGCAAGCCGGACTCGAGGCGGGTGTGGGAGTGTCCGCCGATGACGACGTCCACGCGGCCGTCGAAGGCCGCCGCGAGACGCACGTCGGGGCCGCCCCAGGAACTCCCGGCTCCGGCCGGCTCCTCGAGGCCCGCGTGGCTGAGCAGGAGCACCACGTCCACCGGCGGCAAGGCCGCCAGGGCGTCTTCGACCGCGCGCACCTCGTCGCGAAAACGCAGCCCCTCGGTGCGCCCCGCGGCCGTGAGCTGCTCGGTGTCGGCGCTGGTCACCCCCACGATCCCCACGCGCACGTCGACGTCTCCGCAGCGAACGATCTTGACGAGCCCTGCTCCGCGCAGCCGGTCCGGGGTCTCGGGGGAGCTTCCTCGCCCCAGCCAGCCCGGACGCACCCCGCTCGCCTCCTCGAGCAGGTTGCAGGCCAGCCACGGCTGCTCGGCGAGGCTCGCCAGGCGGACCAAAGCGGCTACTCCGTGATCGAACTCGTGGTTGCCCACGACCACCGCGTCGTAGCCCATGCGATTGAGCCAGGCCACGACGACCTCCCCCGAGGTCAGATTGCCTTCGGGAGTTCCCTGCCACAGGTCGCCGGCGTCGAGCAGCAACACCCCGTCGCCGCGCGCCCGCGCCTCGTCGCGCGCCTGAAAGATCGCGCGCCCCAGGGCCACCAGGCCACCGTCGGCGGGACGCTCGCCGCGCCCAAGGACGTGCCCGTGCAGGTCGTTCGTGTGGAGGACGGTGAGCCCGACGGGCTGCGTCCAGGCCCGCCGCCGGCGGACCGACCGGACGCGCGCGGCGCGCCGCGCGGTCGCCGGCGGGGTGGCGGCGCGCACCGCGCGCCGCGGCGCCGGAGGGGCGCTCGGCGTCCCCCCGCCCCGCTCGGTGGAGACCCCGAGGACCGCGGCAAACGAAACCGCCAGCATGCCGCCGCAAGACCACCGCAGCCAGATGCGCGAGGGCGGCACCGCTTCGCTCATGAGTCCACTCGCGTACGGCGCGGGGACGGCGGCCCGGAGGCGACCGTCCCCGCTCCCTCGGAAAGCAACCTGCGCCCGGTCACTCGAAGTGCCAGACGACTCCGAACTGGAAGGACGCGGCCATGTCGGCGTCTTCGTCCGGGTGCCAATCGTTCTGGACGTAGTAGCCCGCGAGTTCGGTGCGCAGCGTCCAGTTGCGGGCCATCTTGTAGTCGATCCCCAGCGCCACGGCGCCCCCGAAGCCGGTCTCGCTGTCGAGGTCGTTGTCCAGGGTCGCCGACACGGCCTGGATGTTCTCCGAGTGATGCTCCTCGAAGCGGTTCACCCCGCCCGCCAGGCGGACGTAAGGAGTCGCGTAGTCGAAGCCGAGGAAGGTCATTCGGTAGGTGACGCCGACCATGAACTGGAAGACGTCCACGTTCCCTCGCACCACGTAGTTGGCCACCCCCAAGGCGGGGTCGTCTTCGATCCGGTAGCGCTGCGAGCTGTGGTCGAGGGTCAAGTCGACCGAGAGGGCGTTGTCGAGCAAGTTCAGGGAGAGGCGAAGGCTCTCGCTGAACGCGCCGCCCTCTTGCAAGTCGAACTCGCCGAAGAAACGCTGCCAGCCCAGGGTCAGGGACAGTTCCACCGGGCCCCGGTATTCGGGGTCGATCGGCCCCCATTCGCGCTCCTCGGCCGGGTAGAGCGATCGAACACGAACCAGTTCCCCGCCCTCGGCCACCTCGATCTCGCCAGGACCGGTCTCCTCCGACGCAGGAGCCTCCTCGGTCGGCGGGGATCCTTCGCTGGGAGCGGTCTCGCCGGGAGCAGGTTCGGCCACGGGAGGCTCCTCGGGCGGCAACTCCTCGGGCGGCAACTCCTCGGGCGGCAACTCCTCGGGCGGCAACTCCTCGGGCGGCAACTCCTCGGGCGGCAGCTCCTCGACGGGCGGCAACTCCTCGGGAGGCTCCTCGACGGGCGGCAACTCCTCGGGAGGCTCCTCGACGGGCGGCAACTCCTCGGG
>RFHU01000520.1 GCA_003695705.1 Planctomycetota bacterium | reverse complement strand
GCCGGCGCCGGGTTCGCCGGCTGAGGGCCTGGGGCAGGGGAAGGAGGAGGCGCCGCGCCGTCGCCTCCGGAGGAGGCGAGGGCCTCTTCGCGCAGCCGCTGGTCCTGCGAGGAACCCGAGCCCCACTGCGCTTCGGAGGCGCGGGCGGCGGACGCGGGCGCGGGCGTCGCCGTGGCGGGCGGCCGCCCGCCTTCGGCGAGCGAGGGAGGTCGGCCCGCCTTGAGTTCTTCGGCGTGGTGCTGGAAGAGGGATTGGATCTGGTCGGCGAGGGCCCGCGCGCTGGCGGGTCGCTCCTCCTGGCGCTTGGAGAGGGTGGTGAGGACGAGGTCGTCGATGCACGAGGCCAGGCTGGTGTTGTGCTTCGAGGGGGGCTCGGGGGCCTCGCGCATGAGCTTGATGATCGTCTCCATGGGCGTCCTCCCCTTGAAGGGAGGCTTCCCGGTGAGGAGCCAGTAGAGGGTGCCGCCGAGGCTGTAGACGTCGCTGCGCGGGCCTACGTCGCCGAAGGGACCCCCGGGTTGGGCTTGCTCGGGCGGCATGAAGTTGACCGTGCCCATGATCGTGCCCGGGGCGGTGAGCTTGACGTCGGAGTGTTGGTCCTTGATGAGGCTGAAGTCCATGAGGACGGGGTGGCCTCCGCGGCGCAGGCACACGTTGGCAGGCTTGACGTCGCGGTGGATCAGCCCCTTGGAGTGGATGTATTCGAGCGCGTCGCAGAGGCGCTCGACGACCTTCAAGGATTGGGCGGGGGTCAGCGGGCGGGTCTGCGCCAGCTGGCGCAGGTTCATCCCGTCCTGGATCCAATCCATGATGATGAAGAAGTAGCGGCCGCCCTCGTGGCCGACGTTGTAGATCTTGATGATGTTCGGGTGGGAGAGCTGAGCGAGGGCGCGGCCTTCGCGGACGAAGCGCTCCTTGTTCATGCCCTGGGCCATGGCCTTGGGCGTGAGCACTTTCACCGCGACGGGAATCCCCAGCCGCTCGTAGTGTCCTCGGTAGACGCCCGCCAGGAGTCCCTTGGAGACGCGTTGCAGGAGTCGCGCGCCCCCCAGTATTTGTCCAATCAGCGGGTCTTGGGACATGCCCTGCCTTCGACCGCGACGCCCAGGGCGCCGCGTTCCGCCTCGGCGCCCCTGCTCGACGCTACGACCATAACGTTCCCCTCCTCGCCGCACAACGCCGCTGTGGGGCAGGACGATGGGCCGGTTCCGGATGCCCGTCGAGTCCGCTAGGCTGTCGATCGTGCAGGAGACGGAAGAGGGCGCTCCTCCGACCCTCATCAACGACCGCTACGAGGTGCTACGCCCCCTGGGCCGTGGCGGCATGGGTGCGGTCTACCTGGTGCACGACCGCCAAGAGGGGCGGCAGGTCGCACTGAAGAGCTTCCCTCCGGCTGCGCGGAGGGTCGAGGACCTCGCCCACTTCGAGCACGAGTTCCTCACCCTGAGTCGCCTGCGGAACCCCAACTTGGCCGAGGTGTACGACTTCGGCGTGATCGAGGGCACCCGCGACGTGTTCTTCACCTCGGAGTTCATCGACGGCGAGGACTTGTTCGCGGTCAGCGAGGGGCTCGACGAGGACGAACTCGCTCCGCTCATCGTGCAGACCTGCCGCGGGCTCGAATACATCCACTCGCGGCGGATCATTCACTACGACGTGAAGCCTTCGAACATCATGGTCGTTGGTCGCGGCGACGAGGCGCGCGTCAAGCTGATCGACTTCGGTCTCGCCGCAGAACGCGTGGAGGAGGCGCTCGGGGTCATCAAGGGGACGGTCTCCTACCTCGCCCCCGAGGTTGCGCGCCACCTCCCCGTAGACCACCGCGCCGACCTCTACTCCCTGGGCGTCACCCTCTTCCAGTGCTTCACGCGCAACCTCCCCTTTACTGGGGAGACCAACCTCGACGTCGTCCGCAAGATCCTCTCCGACGATCCCCCGGACCCCTTCGCGTTCCGGCGGGACCTCTCCCGCGGGCTTCGAGACCTGATCCTGACCTTGCTGGCGAAGGATCCCGGCGCGCGCTGCCAGAGCGGAAACGAGGTGATCCGCCGGTTGAGCAAGATCTACGGGAAGGACTACGCAACCGCCCCCAAGGACGAATCGGTGCACTTCGTCGTCTCGGGCGGCTTCATCGGGAGGGAGCGCGAATTCTCCATCCTCGAGGAGGCCTTCTCCACCATCTTCAGTTGGCGCGATGACGACGACCCGCTCGCCGACCTCCCCCCGGCGCTCAGCAAGGAAGACGCCGCCCGCACGCCCAGCGGGGAGGGCTTCGTGGAAACGCAGAGCGGGGGCTTCATCCTCGAGCTCGAGTCGGGGGAATTCGGCTTCGAGTCGACGCGCCCGGCAATTCTGCGAGCGGCTCCGGACGGCGAGGATCCATCGGCAGCCGCCCAGCGGAAGCAGCCCGAGCGTGCGGCGCAGGTGTTCCTCGTCTCCGGCGAGGCGGGGGTGGGGAAGTCCCGCCTCCTGAGGGAATTCAAGACCCATGCCCAGCTTCGGCGGGTCGCCGTGGTCCAGGGACACGCCTCGCGCTCGCGAGGTTCCTACGCAGCCTTCGCAGAGGCCTTTCGCGGTGTGCTCGCCCTCTGGTCGACCGGGGAGGAGGGGGCGCCCCTCCGCCTACGGCAGAGCGACCCCCTGCGGCGTCGCCTCCTGCAGCGCTACGGCGGGGAGCTTGCGCGGCTCATCCCCGAGTTGGACCTGGGATCGCTGCCGTCCGGCCAGCGCGCGCGGCTCTCGCCGGAGGAAGACGAACTGCGCCTGCTCGACGCGTTGGCCCAGTTCCTCATCGGATACAGCCGATCTCGGCCTCTGGTCGTGATCCTGCACGACCTCGAGGAGGCCGATCGCAAGACCTTCGAGTTGCTCGGCTACCTGTGCAGGAACCTGGCCCTGATTCGGTCTGCCCAAGCGCTGCGAAGGGAGGGGCCTGGGCGCACGCTCCGTTTGATGGTGATCGGTTCCTACCGGCCCAGCGAACTGTCCGCGGAGCAGGAAACCCTCCTCGCCGAACTGCGTGCGCAGGCACCGCTGGTCGAACTCCTCGAGCTCGGGCCCCTGGACTTCGAGCAGACCCATGCCTTGATCGAATCCATGCTCGGGGTGGGATCGAAGCCCGACGCCTTGGCGCGGCGGATCTACGCCGAGACCAAGGGCAATCCGTACTTCACCGTCGAGCTGATGCGCGCTCTCGTCGAGCAGGAGCGGCTGGTCCGCGTGGACGGCCGCTGGCAGGTCGATCTCGACGGAGAGGATCTCGACCTGCCACAGAACGTGGCCGACGTGATCCTCGCGCGCCTGGCGCAGATCGGCGCGGAGGAGCGCGAACTGCTCGAGGCCCTGGCCGTGTTCGGGCGTCCGTCTTCCCTCCCCGAGCTGGCGACCCTGCTGGAGCGAGAAGCGCGCTCGCTCTTGCCGCTTCTCGCCTCGCTCGAGCGGCGACAAGTGATCGACGCAGACGCGGAGGAGGCGACGCGCCGCTACGACTTCGTCCACGAGCGCGCTCGCCAGGCCGTCTACGACGCGATGCAACCCAGCGTGCGCCTGCGCCTCCACGAACGCTGCGGAGAATACCTGGAGCGCCGTGCCGACCTGGGGCTGGGGACCGTGGGGGCGGGCGAGCTCGTGCGACACTTCGCCGCCGCGGGAGACCGCGCGCGGGCGCTCGACTACGGAATCCGTGCCGGCGACGAGGCTCGCGCAGTGCACGCCAACCGCCGCGCCCTGGACTACTACGGCGGCGCCCTCAGCCTCTTGCCGGTGGGGAGTTCGCGCTGGCGGGAGCTGCTCGTGCGCACCGGCGAGCTCCTTTCGCTTCTCGGCGACTACGAGCGCGCCGCCGACGCGTACCGCCGCCTGCTCGAACCGGACCTGGTCGAGCGGCTCCGAGCGGAGGAACTCGTGCTCGCTCATCGGCGACTCGGCGAGTCCCTCAGCATGCGCGGCGCGTTCGACGAGGCGCTCGAGGCGCTCTCCCAGGCGACCGCGACCGCCTACTCTGCCGACGGGCTCGAGCGCGAGAGCGCGGGGGTGTTCGCGGTCACGGCCTCGATCTATCTGCAAATGGGCCGCACCCAGGACGCCATTGGCTTCTGTGAGGCCGGCTTGGGCTGCTTGGTGGGCCTGAGCGAGTGCGCGGAGACAGCCCGGGTGCGCACGGTCTTGGGAAGCGGGCGCCTGGCCCTGGGGGAGTTGAGCGAGGCGGAACGAGAGTTCGAGCGCTGCTTGGTTATTCACCGCCGCTTGGGGGACGAGGCCGGCGTCGCCCAGGCCTTGCGCGATCTAGGTCGTGTCTCTCTCGCCCAGGGAAGGCTCGCCGACGCAGTCCAGCGCCTGGAGTCCTCCTTGGAGCTCGAGACCTCCCTGGGGCACTCGGGAGGGATCGCGCTCTCCTCGCGTCTGCTCGCTGAGGCCTGCGAGCGTCTCTATCGGTTCGACCGAGCGGCGGGGCTCCTCCGGCGCGCGCTGTCCATTCATCGGAAGACCGGCAACCGGGCCGAGGCCGTGCGCACGCTGGTTCAGCTCGGGCGAAGCCGGGGCGAGGTGGGCGACTACCAGGAGGCCATCGCCACCCTGTCCGAGGCCCGCGCCGCCGGGTTGGAACTGGGGCTGCGGGCCGAGGTCGCTCGCTCCTACAACAACGAGGCCGCTCTGCGCGCGCGGCTCGGCGACGTGCGCGGCGCCGAAGGCCTCGCCACCGAGGCCCTGCGGCAGGCGTCCCTCCTCGGCGATGTTCCTCGCCAGCGCGCCGCCGCGCTGGAGGTGCTCGGTCGGGTGACGATGGCGCGTGGGGACCTCGACGTGGCCGAGCACCACTTGACCCAGGCGCAGACCCTCTACCGCAAACAGGAAGACGAAGTCGGCGTCGCCCGCACCGTCCTCAGCCTGGTGGAGATCTTTCTCCTCCGGCGCGATCGGGAACTCACCGCCGCCGGACTGAGCGGGGTCGACGAAGCCCGCCTGCCCGACGCCCTGCGGGCCCGCCTGCTGCTCCTGCGCGTGCGGGCCGCCCTGGCGTTCGGCGAACTGGAGAGCAAACACCTCGGCTACCTCGAGCGCGCCGCCGCCCTCGGCGAGCGCGCGCGGTCGCGCGAACTCGGCTGGCGAATCGCCGCGGCCCGCGGCCTGGCGCTCGAGCGCTTGGGCGAGGTGGAGGGTGCCCTCGTCTCCTTCGTGGAGGCCATGACGGACATCCGCAGCCTCCTCGAAGACATCCCGCCCGAGCTGCGCGGCCGCTTCCTCGAACTCCCCGAGTGCGCCGAGTGCCGCGCGGAGTTCTCACGCCTGCGGGAGCAGCAGCGCCTCGGCGACGCTCCGTGAGCGGAGTCGCCGATTCTCCCCGTGGCGCGGCCTTCGACGACGGCCAGCACGAGGCCCCCGAGGGGGCCGAGCTCGTCGGTCAGCACGTGCACGGGCGCTACCTGGTCCTCCGCGAGCTCGGCTGGGGATCCTTGGGGCGCGTGTACCAAGTGCGCGACCGGTTCCGTCCCGCGGGCGCGGACTTGCTCGCGCTCAAGGTGGTCCGCCGCGACCGCCTTTCCCCCGAGACCCGCGACTTCCTCAAGTCCGAGTTCCGCTTCCTCTCCTTGCTGCGGCATCCGCACATCGCCCGCGTCCACGACCTCGGCGTGCTCTCGGCGCGCGGCGAGCTGTTCTTCACCCTGGAATACGTGCCGGGGCGGCCGCTGACCGAGGTATGCCGGTCGCGGGGGTGGACGGCTGCGCTTCCGTTCTTCGTTCAAGCCCTGCGGACCTTGGCCTTCGTCCACGCGCGCGGTGTGATCCACATGGACCTCAAAGCCCAGAACGTCCTCGTCGTCGAGGAGGGGAACGTAGGGGTCAAGCTCCTCGACTTCCACTTGGCCTGCGAGCCCAGCGGACGTCCCTTGCCCGCTCCGCGAGGCACCGTGGCCACCATGTCGCCCGAGGTCATCGCGGGGCGGCCGGTCGACGCCCGCGCGGACCTCTATTCCCTCGGCGCGGTGTTCTACGAAGCCCTCTGCGGCCGCGCGCCCTTCGCCGACGCCGGCGGACCGCTCGACGTGTTGCGGGCGCACATGGAGCGTCTTCCGCCCCGTTTCGCGGAACTGGGGGCGCACGTCCCCGCCGCCTTGGAGGCGGTGGTGTTCCGCCTCCTCGCCAAGGACCCGGGCGAGCGGTTTGCCAGCGCCGAGGAGGCGATCTTGGCGCTCAACGCGGGGCTCGGGTGCCGCTTCGCGCTCGAGACGGAGGAAGGCCTCCTCTCGTCCCTGCGCGGCGCCCGCCTGGTGGCGCGTGGGCGGCAACTCGAGGACCTGGCCGAGCTCGCGCGTGGCCTGATGGCGGGGGGCGTCCCCCCCGTGCGGGGGGCCGTGGTGCTCTGCGAAGAGGGCGGGGGGCGCTCGCGCTTTCTGGACGAGCTGCGCGTCGTCGCTCAGCTCGAGGGCTTGCCGGCCTTCGTGCTCCGGCCCGCCCAGGTGCCGGGGCCGCCGTACGCGCCCTTCCTCTCCCTGTTGGCGGAGCTAGGCCGACGCGCAGGGGATGACAGCCTGTTCGCCGGCGGCTCCCTGCGTTCGCCGGCCGAACTGGCCCGCAGGGCGGTCGGGCGCGCGCGCTTGCCTTCGGACCTAGAGCAGACCGCGGCCCTCGCGGGAGCGCTTCGCAGGCTGGCGCGGTCCGTGCCCTTCGTGGTTTGCGTCGACGACGTCGAGCGCTTGGATCCGGCCAGCGCGGAGCTCCTGCGGGCGCTGCTCGACGGCCCGCCGCTGCCGGCCCTGTTGGTGCTCGCAGTGCGTGCGGAGGACGGCGGAGGAGGCGCTCTCGGGCAATGGGGCGAGAACGATCGCCTCGCACGGGTGGAGTTGCCGCGCCTGACGCCGGGGGCCTGTGCTCGTCTGCTGGGGAGCATGCTGGGCGCTCCGCCCGACGACGAGGTCGTGGGGCGGGTGTGGGAAGTAAGTGAGGGCTTGCCAGGCCGGGTCGAGGAGATCGTGCGCGGTCTCGCCGAGGCCGGAGCGCTGCGCCGCCGCGGCGGGGTGCTCGTCCTCGACGAGCCCGCTGCCCGGGACCTCTTGGCCGCAGGGCAGCGGGGTGACCTGGCGGCGCGGCGACTGGAGGCCCTTGGCGGGGTGGCCAAGCGGCTCCTGGCGGCCGTTGCGGCCTCGCCTCGACCACGCCCGTTGGCCTTCGCGCGCGCGGTCGCAAGGGTGGATGCGCCGGCCGCGGACGAGGCCCTGCGCGCGCTGGTCCGCCGCGGCTTGGTAACGGAGCGCGGACGCGACGCGCTCACCGGCGCGGCGACCCTCCTCGTCGAGCACGAACCGCTGCGCCGTGCGGCCCTGCGCGCCGTGGGCCCCGAGGAGGCGCGTGCGCTCCACGCCCGCGCGGCGAGGCTCCTCGAGAGCCGGCACCCCGCGAGCCTGCTCCTCCCCGACGGCCAGGCCGGCGTCGCGCACGAGGAGGCGCCGGATCGGGCCGAGGAACTCCTCTGGCACCTCGAACGCAGCGGCGCGCTGCGGGCCGCGGTGGAGTATGCGGAGCGGGCCGGCGACGCGGCGCGCGCGCGCGGAGAGCAGCGGCGGGCGCGCGCCCTCTACGCGACCGCATGCGCGCTTGCGGACCGCCTTCCCCTCGGCGAGGAACTCGCACCCCGGGACGCGTTTCGTCTGAGGCGGCTGTGGGCGACCGCTCTCGCCCGCAGCGGAGGACGGCCCAAGGCGCTGGAACTCCTCGCGGGGGACGAGGCTCGGGCGCTTGGGGATGTGGAGGCGCTGTTGCTTCGTGCACGGCTGCTCCGCGAGCAGGGCGACCTTGCGCCCGCCGGGGAGGAACTCGAGGCGGTCTTCGCTCGGGCGGGGAGCGACCGCGAGCTGCGCGCGCGCGCGCAGCTCGAGCGAGCGGTCCTCGAGTTGTGGCGAGCCAACTACCCCGCGGCGCGGCGCAGCGCCGAGGCGGCTGCGAGCTCCCTCGAAGCGCTCGCCGATCGTTCGCCGGTTGCGCGAGAGGCCCTGCCGGGGGCGCTGCAGGCGTTGCACCACGCCTGCCACTTCGCGGGCGACGAGGCGTCGGCGCGGGAAGCGCTCGCGCGTGCTTGCGCCCTTGGGAAGGAATCGGGAGGGGCCACGCCGACCTTCGCCGGCGCGCTGCGGGATCCCCTCCCGCTGTCGGCGAATTGGGAGCGGTTCGCCGAGGAGGACGAGGCGCCGCTGCTCGGCGACGCCGTCGGGGCGCACGTCCCGCAGACCCTCGGCGAGGCGGTGTACGCGCACGCCGGGCGAGGTGCCGAACTGTCGGCGCTCTACGACGAGCGCGTGCGCTTGCTCGAGGCGCGCGGCGACGAGGACGCGGCCGCCTTCGCGCGCCTGAACCGGGCGAGTCTTCGGCGAGCCCTGGGTCGGGTCGCCTGCGCCGTGGTGGACTACCGCGAGGCGCGCGAGGCCTTCGCTCGTGGCGGGCACCGGCTCGGGGAGGCCCTTGCGCGCCTGGGACTGGGGCGCCTCCTTGCGGCTGGGCGCGCCGGCGAGGAGGCCGAGGCAGAGTTGCGCGTGGCGCGTTCCCTGGCCGCTGCGTGCGGTTGCTCCTGGCTGGTCTCCTCTTGTCTGCTCGGCCTCGCGGAGGCCGGATGGGTGCGCGGCCGGCGCGCCGAGGCGTGGGCGGCCTTGACCGAGGCCGAGGATCTGGCAGGTCGTCTGGGAAACGTTCCGCAGCAGGCGGAACTCGCCTTGACCCGGGCGGCGTTCGCCGGTGCGGAGGGGGACGAGGCGGGTGCGCGCGCTGCGCTGGCCCGCTTCCGCGCGGCGCCCCGCAGCGCGCGCAGCGCGCCGCTGCGCGTGCGGGCCGCGCTGGTGGAAGTCGCCCTGCCCGGAGTCTTGGCGAAGAGGCTGCGGCGCGCGAGCGGGGCGCTGGCGACCGCGCGGCAGCGCGGCCACGTGGAGTGGGTGTGGCGGTCGGCCCACGCGCGCTCGAAGCTGTACCGAGAACGCGGAGCCCGCGAGGAGGAACTCGCCGACCTGGTGACCGCGCTCGAGGCGCTGCGGGATTGGACCGACGACATGCCCGCTTCGTTGCGGCGGAACACGCTGCTGGGGGAGGAAGCCAGCGCCGCGCGCAACCGCTTCGAGGAGCTGCGGCGCAGGAGCCGCTAAGGGGCTCCGCTCGCCAGGGGACCCGCGATGCCGGCTTCGGTCCGTCGCGGTCGCGGCCGCCGCGGGGGCGCGCGGCGGGCGCCCGGGAGGCCGCGCCGTGGCCCGGTGCTCACAGCGAGCAGCCCGCCGTTCCGCACGTGGGGCCGGCGCCTTCCACGCGCAGGACCTGGCCGGCGCGCGTGCCGTCGCGGTAGACGGTGATCCCCTTGCAGCCGAGTTCGTAGGCAAGGAGGTAGGCACGCTCCACGTCGTCGGTCGTCGCCTCGGCGGGCAGGTTGACCGTCTTGCTCACGGCCGACTCGACGTGGCGCTGGAAGGCGGCCTGGACGCGCACGTGCCATTCGGGAGGGATCTCGTGCGCCGTCTGGAAGCGCCGACGGAGCTGGAGCGGGTCGGTGGGCGAGAGGTGACCTTGGCGGAGGATGCGCTCGGAGAGTTCTTCGGACCAGACGCCGAGGGCCCGAGCCTCTCGCTCGAAGGCGGGGTGAACGGAGCGGAATTCCACCTTCCCGTCGAGCGCACGGCGGAGGTAGGCGATGGCGAACAGCGGCTCGATGCCCGAGGAGCAGCCGGCGAGGAGCGAGATGGTCCCCGTGGGCGCGACGGTGGTCAGGGTCGCGTTGCGCAAGGGGCCCTCCAGCCCCTCGCGCGCCCAGCGCGACTCGGGCCAGGCGGGGAAGGGGCCGCGCCGGGCGGCGAGCTCCCTGGAGGCGGCGCGGGCCTCCGTGAGGACGAAGGCCCCCAGCTCGTCGGCGAGGGAGAGGGCTTCTTCGCTGGCGTAGGGGATGCCGAGCTCGATGAGGGCGTCGGCCCAGCCCATGACTCCGAGACCGACCTTGCGGGTGGCGCGCGTGCGCTCGGCGATGGCGCGCAGCGGGAAGGAGTTGACGTCGATCACGTCGTCGAGGAAGCGCACGGCGACGCGGACCGTCCCGCGCAACTTCTCCCAGTCCAGGTCGCCGTCGCAGAGGTGCTTCGAGACGTCGATGCTGCCCAGGTTGCACGACTCGTAGGGGAGGAGGGGTTGCTCGGCGCAGGGATTGGTGCCTTCGATGGCGCCCAAGGCGGGGGTGGGGTTGGCGGCGTTGATGCGGTCGATGAACACCAGCCCTGGGTCCCCGGTGGCCCAGGCCGCATCGACGAGGGCGCGCCAGAGCGCCTGTGCATCCACGCGGCGTACGGACTCGCCGCTGCGGGGGTCGACGAGGGAGAAGCTGGCGCCGGTCGCGCGGGCTTGCATGAACGCGTCGGTGGCTGCCACCGAGAGGTTGAAGTGGGAGAGGGCCCCGGGCTCGCGCTTGGCGTCGATGAAGTCGAAGATGTCCGGGTGGTCCACGCGGAGGACCCCCATGTTCGCTCCCCGGCGAACGCCGCCCTGCTGGACGGCGGCGGTCGCTGCTTCGAAGACGCGCAGAAAGGCCACCGGGCCGGCGGCGCGCCCGCGCTCGCGGAGGGGGGCTCCGCGGGGGCGCAGCCGAGAGAAGCTGAAGCCGGTGCCTCCGCCGGTTTGATGGATCAAGGCCGCGTGCTTGACGGTCTCGAAGATGGCCTCGAGGTCGTCTTCCACGGGGAGGACGAAACACGCCGAGAGCTGACCGCCGGGGCGCCCGGCGTTCATGAGCGTCGGGGAGTTGGGGAGGAACTCCAGCCGGGCGAGGAGGCGGTAGAAGCGCTCGGCCCAGCCGAGGGGGTCGTCGCCGTAGCGCGCCTCGGCGGCGGCGACCGCGCGGGCCACGCGCCACAGGAGTTCGGCGGGGGTCTCGCGGACCCGCCCTGCGTCGTCGCGCAGAAGGTAGCGAGCCTCCAGGACCTCGAGGGCCTGGGGGCCGAACGCGGGTTCGAAGGGGCGCGGCGCGGTGGACTCCGTCACGTGCTGAGTATAGGCGCGGGCGCCGAGCTGCGGGGCCGTCTGCGGCGGGGAGTGTTACGCGCTTCGTAGGAGGAGGTGCGCCGACCCGCTGGGCGTCGACCCCGAGCAGGTCGTCCTCCTCCGCGCTTGACCCTTGCGTCGCCTGGATCGTGCGAGTTCCGGTGAGCGGAGCGCGCGGCTAACCTGGCGTGCTTCGCGCCGGGAGTCGGCGCGGCCGTCCGGAATAGACAGGCGACGAGGCTCACGATCTTGGCGGATCACCTCGCCGCCCAGGCACTCAAGGTGCGGCGATGATCCTACAGACACTTTTGCTCGCCGTCGAGGCTCTGATCGAATACGCCACCCGACTTCCGTCGGTGGAGGAGCTCAGGCCGGCGTCCTGCCCTGGGTGCGGCCGACTCGCTCGCGACGACCTCGGGGCTCTGCTCTGGATCGTGGGGCACGGAACCTACAAACGGGTGGTGCTCGGTCTGCCGTCGTGGCCTGCCGCCCAGCCGGTCGTCAAGATCCGGCGCTACCGCTGCCTCGAGTGCCAGCAGACCACGAGCGTCCTGCCAGACGTGCTCTACCCTGGGCGCTGGTACGGCGCCTGGGTGACCCTCGAAGCCGTCCTGCTCGCCGTCGTGACGAGCAAGACGGCCGGCGGGATCCGCCGCCTCTTCTCCGACGACGACGCCGACACGGCGGGCTGGCGCAGCCTGAGCCGCTGGCGTCGCGCACTGCGTGGCGGCTGTGGGGCTGGGAGGCGAAGGGGATCGGCGTCTTCGGACCGTGCGAGGGCGCGGCCGACGCGCGCCGGCGCCTGCGCCGGCTCCTGGTGCGCGCCGGTGAGACGTCGCTGGCTCCGGGGGCGGGAGCGAGGGCCGGTCCCAGGCTCATTTTCGGCCGCGTTCCCACGCGCGATCGAACGGGGCGAAGCGGGCAGGACCCGCAGGCGCACAATCCGCTTTACGGCGTCGTAGCCCACGTCCGCGTCTCCCGCCTGGCTCAGGTACGTGAGCGTCGTGCCGTTGCCGCAGCGGCGGCGCAGTTCCAGGTAACCGGGGCCGATCCACTTGCTCGCGGCGACCAGGCGGCCCGGCAGGCCCGCCGTCTCGTCGCGGATCTCCCGGACCCGGTCAATGGCGTCGAAGCTCTGCCCGAGGATCCGGCCCCCGGGGTAGGTGCACTGCACCCGCTTGCCGCCCCCGTTCCACACGCTGCTGATGGCCCGGCCGTTCTGCTGCTCCTCCAGCACCCGGGACAGCGAGTCGTAGACGAATTCGCAGCGATGGGGCGAGCCCCCGTTGTCGTCCACCGCCAGCGTCGATCGGCTCAGCCCGTCGTAGACCGTCTCCCGGATCTCGCCGTCGTCTTCCTCGACGAAGGTCGGCCGCGAGAGGGCGTCGTACTCCAATACTACGGCGCGTGGGGTCGCTAGAAGGGGAGCTGCGAGGGGCTAACTCGCGGAGTCGTCCTGGGAAGGGGCTGCCCACTCCCTCGGTCGAACGATGATCTTGCCCTTGGCGTCCTCAACCTCGTCGGCGAACTGGCTCCGGCGGTAGTGGTGCTGGCGAATTGGAATCACCGTCGGCGCCGCCTTACGAAGCTCGCGGTTCTGGTTTCGGCCTCTCGGGTTGAGGACGACGACGGGGAGACGGAAATGGTCGCGCACGGCCTTGATCGGCGGAATCAGGTCGCTTTCGTTTGTGAGGACGGCCATGCAGCGTGCGTCGCCCTTGTGGGCGTCCACCAGCATTTCGGTCGCCAGGTTCACGTCCGACCGCTTCTCCACAGTGCGAATCACGGTTACCCGCTCGGGGCCGTCCGGCGGCGGACTCTTGAGGCGCATGTCTGCCTCGTCGGAGCGGAACCTGCCGAAATGCATGGAGAGATTGGGAATGGTCCGCAGAGCCCGCAGGTAGACCTCCTGACGCTTCGGGGCCTCGGGGTCCTCGGGGCGCTCCTGGACCTTCGCAGTGAAGTAGCGGATTCGGTTGATCGTGTTGCGCTTTGGAAGCCGTTGGCAGAGCGCCAGAAGATCGAGCCACTTGTGCTCTGGGGTGTCCTTCAGCGCGTAGTAGAGGTTGAACCCGTCCACGTACACGTTGGTCTGAAGCATGAGGCGGGCTCCAAATAGCAAAGGCCAGCGAGCGAACTCGCTGGCCTCGCAGCCTGCCGTCGATGCAGCAGGGGTGGTAGGCCGAACGATACCGGCGTCAGGCAGGGAGTGCTCGCCGAAACGGTCGCCGCCCCCTAACCGACAGCAGTTCAATGGCTTGTCGCTTCGGAGAGGAGTCTGTCCACGACCCGCCGGAGGGCGCGCCGTTCCCCACATTCCCCGGATGTCGTTCGGGGTCCTCCTCGATGACCTGTTCGCGGCGAGCCCGTCGTCGGTGCACGCGTCGGTCGTCGCGACGGCCGTGGACGTGCTGAAGCTCGAGCTGGCCCAGCTCCACTTCGATACG
>RFHU01000519.1 GCA_003695705.1 Planctomycetota bacterium | reverse complement strand
GGGGAAGCCCTGCGCTTCGGCGCGGGCCACCTCGGCGACTGGGGCGGCGGCGTCGCCAGCCAACAACCAGGCGCGGGGCTGCGTACGGCGCGCTTCCTCGCCGCCCTGCCTCCGGCGCTGGGGGCAAGGGGGGGACTCGGCGCTGCGGTGCTGGCGTCGACCTCCTTCTTCCTCGCCCTGCGGGCGCCCCGGTCCCTTCGCCGCGCCGTCGTCGTCGCCGCACTCCCCTACGCGCTCTGGGTCTTGTTCGGCCAGAACCTCGAGCATCCGCGGCACCTCCTCCCCCTCCTTCCCCTCGGCTGCGCGCTCCTCGCCCACTCCTCCCTCCTCGGGAGGCCCTCGGCGCCTCTCGGGGGCGCGCTGGCGCTGGCCCTTCTGCTCGCGGCCGGGAGCGGAAGCCTGCGTTGGGCGACGGCGCAGCGCGCCCGCGGGAGGCCCTTGGACGCGGTGGAGGCGTGGTTCGCCCCGCGGGCGGCGGCCGGGGCCCGCCTCTACGCCGGCGGCGAGGCGCGCGCGCTGCGCTGGCGGCGACCGGCCTGGGACGTACGCCGCGCCCGCAGCCTCGCCGACGTGCGCGCGGACCTCGCCGCCGACCCCGACCCACCCCCCGCCGTGTGGGTGGCCGAAAGCGTCTTGGGCGCGGAGGTCCTGCCACGGGCCTGCGAGGGAGTCCGCAGGCTGCGCTCCCCTCCTGCGGACGACCCCTCCCCGCCGCGCCGGGGGATGGCCCCTCGAGGAGACCGAGACGAGGCCGCGGGCGCCTCCGGCCCCCGGACGGCGACGGGCGCCGCACCGGCCGCGCCGCAGCGTTCGTGTAAGAATTGCCAAATCGCCGCCCCAAGTCGCCAAAGCAGGTAGGGCTCAGGCTTTGCTAACCGGCGGCGCGAGGAGCCGTGACGTCCGACGCCGCCCCCTTCCCCCTCACCCGCTACTTCCTCGTCACGGGACTCGTGACCGCCGTGGTGGTCGGCGCCGTCCTGGCCGGCATCTCCGCGCGCGAAGTCGAGCGCGACCTTCTCGGCGAACGGCAGGACTTCGCCGTCCTCATCGCCCGCCACCTCAACCGCCAGGTCTACGAGCGGTTCCTTCGCCCCACCCTCGAGCGCGACGGCTACGTGGACCTCGACGGGCCGCACCTCGAGGCCCTCGACGCCGTGGTGCGCAGCAGCATCGCCGAGTTCGGCATTCACATCGTCTACTTCTTCGACCCGAACGGTCGGATCGAGTACTCCACCAACCTCGCGCACCGGGGCTTCCTCATCCGCGAGAACCCGCACCTTGCCCGTGCCCTCGCCGGCGCGCCCTCGTCGAACCTCGTGGCCCGCGACAGCCCCCTCGACCTCGGCGGACGCGCCGGCACGGTGCCCCTGCTCGAGACCTACGTCCCGGTCTACTCCATCGGGAAGGACGGGAAGCCCGAGCAAGGCCCTCCGCGCGGGGTCATCGAGATCTACCAGGACGCCAGCGACCTCCTCGCGGACACGCGCCGCGCGACCCTGCGCACCGTCGCCATTGCCACCCTGGGGGTGCTCGCCTTGATGCTCGCCCTCTGGCTGTGGATCCGAAAGGCCGAGCGCACCATCGAAGAGCGCACCCTTGCCCTCCTCGATGCGAACGCGCGCCTCGCCGCCCTCTCGGCGGACCTCGAGCGACAGGTCGAAGACCGCACCAAGCGTCTCCTGCGCGCCGAGACCCTTGCCAGCGTGGGAACGCTCAGCGCCGGGGTGGCGCACGAGGTGAACAACCCGGTCGCCTCCATCGCCTCCTGCGCCGAGGGCCTCTTGCGGCGCGCGCGCAACTCGGAGTCGCTGCGAGGGCATCCCGACTTCGCCGACTTCCCCGAATACCTGGAGATCATTCGCAGCGAGGCCTTCCGGGTGAAGGAGATCACCCGCAACCTGCTCGACTTCAGCCGCCGCGGCAACGCGGGGCGCCGCGAGCCCGTGGACCTCGCCGCGCTCTTGCGCGCCACCGAGCGCCTCCTCGCCCATCGGCTGGAGAAGCAACGCAAGCGCCTCGTGCTTCGCTTGCCCGAGGGACGAGCAAGCGTCCAAGGCGACGGCGCGGGGCTGCGGCAGGTGGTGCTGAACCTGAGCGTGAACGCCATGGACGCCGCCCGCGAGGAGGTCGTCTGGTCCCTCGAGCGGACCGAAGGGGGGGTCCGCTTGGTGTGCGAAGACGACGGGCCCGGCTTCGACGAGGACGCGCTGGCCCACGCCCTCGAGCCCTTCTACACGCAGAAGGGGACCGGGGAGGGCACGGGCCTCGGGTTGTCCATCGCCTACGGAATCGTCCGCGACCACGGCGGCCGCCTGGAGGTCGCCAACCGCGTCCAGGGCGGTGCACGGGTCACCGTGGACCTCCCCGCGCATCCGCCCGCCCAGCCGGACGGCGAAGGGACCGCCGGCGGCTCGGCGGCTCAGCAGGTCCCCACCCCCTGCGAGGAGGCGCCCACCGCCGGCGAGGACGACACCGCGGAGCCGCCGCCAGCGACCGTCGCCCCCGCGCCGCCCGGCGCCGCCGCGGAGCCTCATCCCACGTCGAGTCCGGAGGTCCGACCGTGAGCAAGCCCGTTGTCTTGATCGTCGACGACGAGGAGACCCTACGCCGCGTCCTCGGCAAGGAAGTCGCCGGCATGGGCTACGCGGTACGGACCGCGAGCGACGCCGAGAAGGCCCTAGAGGCCCTCGAAGGGGACGAGGTGGCCGTCGTGCTCTTGGACCTCAAGCTGCCCGGGCGGAGCGGGCTCGAACTCCTCCCCAAGATCAAAGGCCGCTGGCCCCACACCGAAGTGATCATCCTCACCGGGCACGGCTCGGTCGAAACCGCCATCGAGGCCATGCGCGCGGGCGCCTACGACTACCAACAAAAGCCCTGCCATCTCGACGAACTCGAGGAGCTGCTTCGCAAGGCGAACGAGAAGCGGACCCTCGCCCTCCATGCCGACGCGCTGCTCGATCGGCCGGAGACCGGAATCGAGTGGGGAGAGAGCCCGGCCATGGCACGCGTGCACGCCGACCTCGTCAAGGCCGCTCCGACCGACGCCCCGGTGCTCATCCTCGGGGAGAGCGGCACCGGCAAGGAGCTGGTGGCGCGCGAACTGCACGCCCGCAGCTCCGTGAAGAGTGGCCGCTTCGTGGTGGTCAAC
The DNA here is from genome assembly GCA_003695705.1 of Planctomycetota bacterium. Classification (GTDB taxonomy): domain Bacteria; phylum Planctomycetota; class J058; order J058; family J058; genus J058. Next base: position 982 of record RFHU01000519.1, on the reverse strand, counting down.
TGCGGGGCCATTCCCGGCTCCCTCGTGGAGAGCACCCTCTTCGGGCACGAGAAGGGGGCCTTCACCGGGGCCAACGGACGCAAACTCGGCCTGGCCGAGGTGGCGCACCGGGGAACCCTCTTCCTCGACGAAGTGGGCGAGCTGCCTCTCGACGCGCAGGTCAAGCTGCTGCGCTTCTTGCAGTCGGGGGAGGTCCTGCGGGTGGGGGCCACCGAGCCCGTACAGGTCGAGGCACGCATCGTGGCCGCGACCAACGTTGACATCGACCAGGCCGTGGGCCGCAAGGAATTTCGCGAGGACCTGCTCTACCGCCTGGAGACCATTCGCCTCGAGCTGCCCCCTCTGCGGGAACGGCGAGGAGACATCCCGTTGCTCGCGCAGCGCTTCCTCGACGAACTCCGCGCCAAGGGGCATCCGCCGCGGCGCTTCGCCCCCGAGGCCGTGGCCGAGCTTCAGAGTTGGCCGTGGCCGGGGAACGTGCGCGAGCTGCGGCGGGTCGTGGAGCGACTGTCCATCCTCGCCGACGGCGAGGTCATCGGCCCCGAAGAGGTCCGCGCGCGCCTCGGCGCCCGCAGAAGCTCCGCGTCGGGCGCGGGGGAGCCCGAGGTCGTCCCCTTGCGTACCATGGAGCGCCGCATGATCGTCGCCGCCCTGCACCGCTTCCGGGGAGACAAGCCCAAGGCCGCCCAGGCCCTCGGCATCGCCCTCAAGACCCTCTACAACAAGATCAAGGCCTACGAGATCGACGTGGCCGCGGCCATCGCCGGGACCGAGTCCGCACGGAGTCCGTGAGGCCCCCTCCGCGCGCCCTGGTCGTCGCGCTGGCGCTCGCCCTGAGCGGCTTGGCCCGTGCGCAAGGGGAGGGAGCCGGCCAGGCGCCCGCCCCGCCCGGCCCCCGACAAGACGCGGACGCGTCCGACGACTCCGCGGGAAGCCGCTCGGCAGACGGCCGCCGGCCCGAGGAAGCACCGCCCTCCGATCC
>RFHU01000518.1 GCA_003695705.1 Planctomycetota bacterium | reverse complement strand
GTCGAGGGAGGGGTTCTGGGGGTCGTCGGCGAGGGCGAGCAGGCCGCGGCAGAGCGCGCCGGTCGAGCGGGCGAGGCGGTCGCGGGGGGTGGCGTCGAGGAAGGTCTGCACGCTGAGGGTGGCTTCGGCCAAGGTCCCGGCGATGCGGCGGGCGTCCTTGCGGGCGGCGGCGAGGGCGCGCTTGGCTTCGGCTCGTTCGTCGGCGGTGGCGTCGCGGGCGGCCAGGGTTTCCCGTCCGTCGCGGACGGCGTCGAAGACCTCGCTCAGTTCGAGGAGGGGGAGGGCTGCGCGCTTGTAGGCCGAGGAGAGGCTGAGGGCGCCGAAGCGGCGCTCGATGCGCTGTCCGAGCACGTCGAGGGCGTCGAGGTCGATGTCGCTTCGGGGGGCGGCGAGAAGGGCGGTGTACTGCCCGCGCAGGGTGAGGAGCTCTTCGCGGAGGGGGCCGGGGAGGTTGTCGGCGAGGCGTTGCAAGACGCGGGGGAGGCCCTCGACGTAGAGGCGGTAGCGGCGCTCGGTGGCCTCGAGGTCGCGGCGGGGGACGCCGGCGCGGAGTTCTTGGACGGTGTGGATGAGGCGACGGTGCCAGTCGGCGAAGGCGGCGGCGTCGGCGTCGTAGAAGTCGGTCAGGTAGCCGCGCACGTAGAGGGGGCGGCCGTTGGCGAGGAGGGGGGCGAAGACCGCGACGCCGCCGAGGACCAGGACCAGGGCGACGCCGAACATGGCCAGGCGGTCCTTGCGGAACTGGCGCCAGGCCACCGCCCAACTGCTGACGCCGGCGGCGACTTCGGGGAGCTCGGCGGGGGATTCGGCGGGGGCCGGGGCCTCGGAGGTATCGGGAGCAGCGGGAGCGGCCATCAGCGGTACTCGATGCGGGGGTCGACGATGGCGTAGGCGATGTCGGTGAGGAGGATTCCGAGGAGGGTGAGGAATCCCGAGATGACGAGGTTGGCCATGATGACCGGGTAGTCGCGGTCGAAGATCGCCTCGAAGGCCAGCTTGCCGAGGCCTTCGATGGAGAAGATCGACTCGATGATGACGCTGCCTCCGAAGAGGACGGGGAGGAGGCTGGCCATGAGGGTCAAAATGGGAATGAGCGCGTTGCGCAGGGCGTGCTTGTAAATGACCTTCTTGCGGGGGAGGCCCTTGGCCTTGGCGGTGCGAATGTAGTCCTGGCGAATGACTTCCAGCATGCTGGAGCGCATTTGCTTGGCCACGTAGGCCAGCCCGCCGTAGGTGAGGCAGAGCACGGGCAAGGTGCCGTGGTGCACGTAGTCGACGACCTTTTCCCAGGGGGTGAAGGTGTGGTTGTCGAGCGAGGCGATGTGGTAGGCGGGGAACCAGTCGAGGAAGGGCGCGCCGGTGAAGAACATGATGAGCATGGACCCCGCCCAGAAGGAGGGGATCGAGTAGAGGACGAACAGGACGAGGGTGGCCACGCGGTCGCCGGTGGAGCGCTGGTGCGTCGCCGAGAAGATCCCGATGGGAATGGCGCACAGGTAGATGAGCAGAATGGAGGGCACGTTGAGCGCGAAGGTGATCTTGAAGCGCTCCCAAATGAGCTCGGACACCGGGCGCTTGTGCTTGTAGGACTCGCCGAAGTCGAAGACGACGAGGCGGGACATCCAGCGGCCGAACTGGGTTTGGGAGAAGGCCCGGCCCAGTTGCTGCAGGGCGGTGAAGTCGGAGGTGTATTCTGCGGCGCGGTACCACCAGGTGCGCCAGGCGCGCCGGCGGCGCTCGAGTTCGCGCTCGCGCTCGCGGGCGAGGTAGTCCTCTTCGCTGCCCAGAGCGGCGAGGGCCTTGCGGGTCACGCTCTCGGGGGCCTTCTTGGCTTCCTCTTCGATGGCCGCCTTCTTGTTGCGCCATTCGTTGCGTAGCTGTTCGAGCTCCGAGGCGGTCAGTTCGAGGGACCAGGGCTTCTTGCACACCAGGGCGAGGCCGGCGGCGGCGCGTCGTTCGGCGTCGCTGCCGGGGTCGGCGTCCAAGAGGGCGTCCATGAGGGTGGGGGCGGCGAGTTGGCCCACGCGTTCGAGGGCGGCGCGCTCGGGGGTTCCTTCGCTCTTGCCGGAGAGGGCGAGCCAGGCGCGGGCGGCGCGTTCGGCAGCCTCGGGTGTGTAGTCGGCGCGGTGCTCTTCCCACCAGGCGAGCCAGGCCTGGACGCTCGCGGCGAGGTCCCCGTCCTTGGGGAGCTGGGGTCCGCCGCGGGGAACGATGGCGGCGAGGACGTCGAGGAGTCGGCGCACGGGCGCTTCGGCTTCTTCGAGGAGGGTCTTGCGCTGGCGGCGCCACACGTCGGCGAAGCGTTCGGGGGGCGGGGCTTTGCCGTCGACGAGCGGGAGGCGGGGTTCGAAGGCGGGGTAGGCTTCGGCGAGGGCGTTCAGGGCTTGGCGGAGGGCGTCGCCGGTCGCGCCGTCGAGGGCGGCGAGGGCGCGCTGGCGGGCTTCGACTTCCCGCTGGGCGGTTTCGAGGCGCTTGGGAAGCGCGGCGAAGATGCCTGCGAGGGCGGCGGTGCCGATGTCGTTGACCAGGCGGCTGCGGGCGTCCTTTCGCTCGAGTTCGAGGGGGGCGTCGAGTTCGCGCAGGGCCTTGGCGACCGAGGAGGCGCGGTCGGCGGGGGAGAAGTTGATGAGGACGGGTCGGTCGAGGAAGAAGAGTTCGCGGTTCTTGCGGGTGGTGAACTCGCTGATGCCCGAGGAGCGGCCCTTGCCCATGGCGGAGGCTTTGAGGGCGGCGGGGTCGCCGGGGGCCATGGTGACGATGAGGAAGGAGATGACGGAGATCCCGAACAGGGTCACCACGAGGAGGAGGAGGCGCTTGACGAGGTACTGCCACATGGGGGGCGCCTAGCGGTCCTGCAGTTCGCGGGGGATGAACCACTCGTCCCAGCGGTAGGGGTCCGTCCCGATGATGGTGAAGCGCACGTTGCGGAACTTTCGCGCGTAGAAGTAGAGCGAGTAGAAGTTGAACAGGAAGGTGTAGGGCTGCTCGCGGTGGAGGAGGCGGTGCAGGCGGCGCAGGAGGCGCTGCCGGCGGGGGAGGCTCAGCTCGCGGCGGTTCTCCATGATGATCCGGTCCGCGATGGGGTTGCGGAAGGAAATGTAGTTCGAGCCGCGGCCCGAGGCCTGCGAGCTGTGCCAGATCTGGAAGGGATCGGTTTCGACGCAGTTGGGTTCGCCCCAGGCGAAGCGGACGGCGTCGAACTGCTGGTCCTGGACGGTGTCGACGAAGACGGCCCAGTCGAGCTTGCGAATGTTCATGCGCACGCCCGCCTGTTCGACCGACTCCTTGATGATGTCGGCGATCTTCTGGTGGTAGTCGCGCATGTTGTGGATGACGTAGTCGAATTCGAAGGGGACGCCGTCGCGGTCGCGGATGCCGTCGCCGTCGTGGTCGATCCAGCCGGCGGCGTCGAGGAGGAGTTTGGCGCGGCGGGGGTTGTAGGGGAGGACAGGGACTTCGGGGTCGCAGTAGGGTCCGTACTTGAAGAAGGGGCCGGTGACGATTTCTCCGAGGCCGTGGTGGATCTCGCGGAGGATCTTCTCGCGCGGGATGAGCAGGGTCATGGCCGTGCGCACGCGGCGGTCGCGGAAGAACTGCCGCTCGGGGCCTACGCCCTTTCGGTCTTCGTTCCAGCCGATGTAGGTGTAGAGGGGCTGGAGGAATTTGGCGCGCACGAAGTGCGCGGTGAACTCGGGGGTGTTCGTGTCGGGGTCGACCCAGGTCGAGGGCTCGACGTCGAAGTCGGCGTCGACTTCGCCGTTCTGGAGGGCTTTGAGGGCGGCCGCTTTGTTGTTGATGATGATCCAGCGAATGCGGTCGAGGTAGGGGCGGTCGGGATCGATCCAGGGGACGAGCGAGTGCCGCTTGCCGTCGGGTCCCTTGGGGGTGACCCACCAGTCCTCGTTGCGCACGACTTCGAGCATTTTGCCGCGGTCCCAGCGGGAGAACTTGTAGGGGCCAAGGCCCACGGGTCCGCTGTGGTCGGGATGCTCGTTGAAGTGCTTGCCGAACTCCTCGGGGGCGTCCTGGAACTGGTCGGGCTGGAAGCGGTGGCGGGGGTAGACGAGGGCTCCGGCGCAGGCGCTGAAGGCACCGAAGTACTGCCGCTTGAAGAGGAAGCGGACGGTGTGGTCGTCGACTTTCTCGTAGCGCTCGAGGTCCTCGAAGGACTGGCGCATTTGGGCCGCGTCCACGGCGGGGTTCATGAAGGTGTCGAAGCTGAACACCACGTCGTCGGCGCTGAAGGGCTGCCGGTCGTGCCAGCGGACGCCGTGGCGCAGGTGGAACACGAAGGCCACTTCGCGGCGCAAGGCGGGGACGGATTCCTTGGCGCCTTCGTCTCCTTCGAGGACGTAGGCAATGTCCTTTTGGGCGATGCGCCGCGTCTCGGAGGGGCGGCGTTCGATCCACACCGTGTAGCGGCCTCCGGGGGGACGGGCGATGCGGCCTTCGAAGGGGGGAATTCCCGTGCCCTCGCGGGGGACGATCCGACCCACGCCCTCCGGGAAGGGCTTGCCTTGGCCGAAGGCGAAGGGCGCGCCCCCGCCTGCGGGTTCGAAGCGCTCGAGGTCGTGTTCGCCCACGGTGACGCGGCTGACGCCGGGGGCGAAGACGACGCTTCCGTCGTCCTCTTCGCTCACGATGCGACCGATCAGGCGCTCGCCGCTGGTGAGTTCGACGGTGTCCTGCACCTCGAACCAGCGGGCGAGCATCGGCAGCCACTCGAAGGTCTCCCGGTCGCGCTCGACGAGGTCGTTGCTGAGGTACTGGTAGACCTGCTGGGTGGGCGCGTCGTTGTCGTTCATGGGGTTGAGCGACTTGGGATCGCCCGGCACCCGGACGCGCAGGGTGCCGCCGCGGACGGGGTGGTTCTCGCTCCCGTCCTTGCGGGCGACGTCGGGGTTGAACTCGTCGACTTTGACGGGGCCCGAAAGGTCGCTCTCGGCCGCGGCGGGGAGGGCCAGGGCCAGCAGGCCCGAGCAAAGCCAGGGAAGGAAGCGAGGCATGGACGACTCCGAGGGACGCGGGCGCGCATCCTAAAGGTCCGGCCCCAGGTGCGCGCGGTGCGCGAGGGGCAGAGGTTAGCATCTCGACGCCCGTGCGCTCGCCCCTGGGGTGCTCCCGCACGGCGTGGCGGCGAGGGAGGCCACGAGTGCAGGCGAAGGAGCGCGCGCAGCGACCGGACCCCGAGCCCGAGGACTCCCCGGCGCGGCGGGATCCAGGGCTCCCAGGGGGGGACGCGGGGGGGAAGGACCCCGCGGCTCCGGGGTCCCCGGCGCCCGCGGACGCTGCCCGGCGCTCGCCTTCGCCCGCGGAGCCGGAGCCACCGGTCCTCCCCAGGTCGCCTTCGCCCGCGGCGGAGCGCCCGCGGGGTGGGGAGGCGCTCTGCGAGGAGAAGGCACCGTCCGTGGAGGGAGGGAGCGCGCCCCAAGAGGAGAGGCGGCCGGAGGTGGGGAATGCGGAGGGGGTGTCTCGGCTTCCGTGCGGGGGGACGTGCGGTCCGGAGGCGCTTCTTCCCTGGGCGTCGGC
>RFHU01000517.1 GCA_003695705.1 Planctomycetota bacterium | reverse complement strand
GCGGCCCGGCGGAACTCCCCGCAGGCCGCGCCTGTTGGGCACGGCGCTTGCGCCGGGAGCGTCGTCGTCGGGGGTCCCATGAACCGCAACGCGTCCCGCTTCCTTTGCGCCGTTTTCGGGGTCGGCGCCCTCAGCCCCTGCGTCCTCCACGCCGCCGACGGGGACGGCGGGTGGGAGGCCTTGGCCTTCGAGGATGGGGTGCGCGTCTTTCGCAAGGAAGTTCCCGGCAGCGACTTGGTGGCCTTTCGCGGCGTCACCACCATCGAGGCGCCGGCGACCAAGGTGTTCTCGGTCCTCATGGACGACGCGCGCCGGACCGAGTGGGTCGATCGCTTGGCGTGTTCGCGGATCCTCGAGGCCGTGGGGCCCTACGAGTACGTGATCTACCAACACTTCGAACTTCCCTTCTTCATCAGCGACCGAGACTACGTCTACCGTGGAAAGGCGCGTCGCCTCGCCGACGGGCGGGTCGAATTGGTGATGAAGTCCGAGGAGCATCCGCGGGCGCCGCCGACCGTCGGCGTTCGCGCCCAACTCCTGCGCAGCCGCTACCTGCTCACTCCTCTCGGAGAGCGCCGCACGCGGGTCGAAGTCGAGATCCACACCGATCCATGCGGGCTGCTTCCGGCCTGGCTCGTGAACAGCATCCAGGAGAGCTGGCCGGTCAAGACCTTGGCCGGAATCCGGCGCCAGGCGCACCGACCCGACGTGCGCCCCGTCCGCCTGCCGCCGCTCCCGCGCGCCTCCTCCCGAGGCTCGGGCCCCACCGCGCGCGGCGGCGGTCGCCCACGGCGCCCCGCCGTCTCTTCCCTGCCCGCGGCGAGCCCCCGGCGCTGAACGGAATCGGCGCTCCGCGCGGACGCTCGGGGGCAGGGCGGATTCCCGCTCGCCTCCCCTTCGCTTGCGTCGGCCGGGGCATCGCCTATCCTCGGCGCCTGTGATCGTCCTTGGCCTCGGCAGCCCCTTCCACCACGACCCCGCCGCCGCGCTGCTCGTCGATGGGGAAGTCGTTGCCGCCGCCGAGGAGGAGCGGTTCACCCGCAAGAAGCACGCCACCCGGCAACTGGCCACCCACGCCACACGCTTCTGTCTCGAGCAGGCGGGGGTGAAGCCCGAGCAAGTGGACGCGGTGGCCTTTGCGTGGAGCCCCGACTCCTTCGAGAAGCACAAGGGCGCTTACTTTCGCCGCTGCCTGCGGCATCGCCGTTCGCGCGCGCTCAAGGCCCTCTACCGGGGAGGCCGAGAGCACGAGAAGAAGAAGCGCAAGATCCGCGCGACCCTCGCCCCCCTCGGGCTTGCGGAGAAGCCGGTCCACTGGGTGGACCACCACCTCAGCCACGCGTCGTCGGCCTACCACCTCTCCGGCTTCGAGGACGCCGCGATCCTGACCATCGACGGCAGCGGAGAGTTCACCTCGACCCTCTTCGCCGAGGGGGTGGGTGGGGAGATCCGCGTCCTCCACGAGATCCTCAACCCCGACTCGCTCGGCTTCTTCTACTCGACCATCACCGAATACCTCGGCTTCCGCCGCGACAACGGCGAATTCAAGACCATGGGCATGTCGGCCTACGGGGACCCGAGCAAGGTCGACGTCTCGCACTTGCTCTGGGCCACCGACGACGGGTATCGGATCAACGACGAGTATGTGTGGGCGCCTCGGGAGCTGCGCTACCGCGAGGAGACCATGTTTTCGCGCAAGCTCGTCGAGGAGTGGGGCCCGCCCCGCGAGGGCGATGGCCTCGCCGAACCCTACATCCACGTCGCCGCCGCCGCGCAGAAGGCGCTCGAGGACCACGTGCTGCGCCTCCTCGAGCGCCACCTCGGCGAGGTCTTGCGCCGCAACGGCGGGCGGCTCTGCCTGGCGGGGGGTTGCGCCCTCAACGTGCGCATGAACCGCAAGATCCTCGACCACCCCCTCGTCGAGCAGGTCTACGTGCAGCCCGCCGCCCACGACGCCGGAGCGCCCCTCGGCGCGGCGAGCTACGTGGCCTGGCAGCAGGGCGAGCGGCTGCGCCCCATGACCCACGCCTACTTGGGCCCCGAGTACGGCGAGGCGGACATCCTAGCGGCCTTGGAGCGGATCCGGGTCCCCTACCGGCGCATGGAGGACGTGGCGGGCGAGACGGCGGCGCTCCTCGCGGAGGGGGAGATCGTCGCTTGGTTCCAAGGGCGCATGGAGTTCGGGCCCCGCGCCCTGGGCAACCGATCGATCCTGGCGAGCCCCGCGGCGCCGGGCATCTCCGACGAGATCAACGCCCGCATCAAGTTCCGCGAGAAGTGGCGCCCCTTCTGTCCGAGCATCCTCGCGGAGGACGCCCCCGCGGTGCTTGGCACCGAGCACCCCTCGCCCTTCATGACCTTTAGCTTCCTGGTCGACGAGACCTGGCGGGCGCGGATCCCCGAGGCGGTCCACGTGGACGGTTCGGCCCGCCCGCAGACGGTGAGCGCCGAAACCAATCCTCGCTACCACGCCTTGCTCTCCGCCTTCAAGGAGCGGACGGGCCTCCCGGTGCTCATCAACACCAGCCTCAACCGGCGCGGCGAACCCATGGTGTGCTCCCCCGAGGACGCCCTGAGCATGTTCTTCGGCTCGGGCCTCGAACACCTCGTTCTCGGCGATTTCTACGTGACCAAGCGCACCCTCGGCGCGCGCTGAGGAAGTCCCGCCGGCGGCCGCTGGCGGGAGGGTCCTGGCCGCGGGAGGTGGCGAGGGCGTCCGGACGAGGGCGGTGGGGCCCCTGGACGCTCCGGCGCCGCGCTGCGAGGGTGGGCGCAGGAGACCCCATGAGCGTCGCCTCGCCTGCTCCTCGGGAACCTTCCCTCCCCCCGCGGGTGGGGCCCTACCTCGTGGAGGCCCTCCTCGGGCGCGGGGGGGTGGGGGTGGTCTACCGGGCCCGCGACGAGCGCAGCGGGCGCTCCGTGGCCGTGAAGGTGCTGCAGGGAGGCGACGCCGAGGACCGGCTCCGCTTTGCGCGCGAGGCCCGCGCCGCGGCGCGGCTCCGCGGCCCCGGGATCGTCGCGGTGGTCGACGTGGGCCAGCACGGAGGACATCCGTACCTGGTCATGGAGCTCGTCGAGGGCGAGTCCCTGCAGGCGCGGCTCGAGCGCACAGGCCCCTTGCCTCCCGAGGAGGCCGCGCGGGTGCTCGAGGGGGTGGCCCGCGCGGTGGCCCGCGCCCACGCCCAGGGGATCCTCCACCGGGACCTCAAGCCCGCCAACGTGCTCCTCGACAGGGAAGGGACGCCCTGGCTGACCGACTTCGGCTTGGCGCGCCGGGTGGGCGACGAAGCCGAGCGCCTGACCTTGAGCGGGACGGTGCTCGGCACGCCGGCCTTTCTGCCGCCCGAGCAGGCCCTGGGGGACCGGGCGCGCGTGGGCCCGCAGAGCGACGTCTACGGCCTTGGGGCCACGCTCTACGCCGCCCTTACCGGACGGCCCCCCTTTCCCGGGCGCTCGGTGCTCGCCGTCCTCGCGCGCGTCGTGGAGGAGGCGCCGCCCGCGCCCCGCGCGCTCCGCCCCGAGCTTCCCCCCGAGCTCGAGGCGCTGTGCCTCGCCTGCCTCGCCAAGGACCCGGCCGCGCGGCCCGCCGGCGCCGCCACCTTCGCCGACGCCCTGGCGGCCTGGCG
>RFHU01000516.1 GCA_003695705.1 Planctomycetota bacterium | reverse complement strand
GGGGGGGCTCCTGGCAGCCGGCCGCAAGGAGCGAGCAGAGCGCGACGGCGCGCAAGGGCTTCATGCGCCCAGGGATACGCGAGGGGGCCCTTGCGTTCAAGGGGGGGACCATTCAGCGTTCGTTCGGCGCCCCGCCTTTGGCGAGGAGCCGTTCGAAGGCGGGGCGCCCGCGCAGGGCGGCGAGGTCGGGGTCCGCGCCCCAGCCGGCGGGATCGCTCCCCAGGGACGCGGCGCGGGAGAGGGCGCGCTCGGCTTCGTCCAGGGCTCCCAAGCGGGCGAGGGCGCAGGCCAGGTTGTAGTGCGTGCTGGGGCGCTCCGGCGCCGCCGCCACGGCGAGGCGCAGGTCCGCCAGCGCTGGCCCCGGCTGCCCCTGGCGCACGCGGGCAACGCCCCGCAACTCGAGGGCGCTCGCGCGGATCTCGTCGCGGAGGTCGTGCCGAGAGAGGAGCGCGTCGAGGGCCGCGGCGGCTTCGGCGAAGCGGTTGGCCCGCGAGAGGAGCCGCGCCCGCGCAAGCAGGAGGGCAGGGTCCTTCGTCGCGGCGGCGCCTCGGGCGAGGGCCTCGCAGGCCTCCTCGGGGTGCCCTCCCTCCCAGAGGCACTCCGCGAGGAGCTGGTGGGCGGCGGAGTTGCGGGGGAGCTGGCGGGCGGCCTCGCCGGCGGCGCGCGCGGCCGTCGAGAAGTCTCCTCGGGCCCTGAGCGCGCGGGCGCGCACCAGCAGGAAGCCGGGCGTGGCGGGGGCGAGCTTCAGGGCGGCCTCGACCTCGGCGAGGGCGCGCTCGGCGTCGCCGGCGAGCAGGGAGAGCTCGGCCCGGGTGGCGAGGGCGTCCGGGTAGTCCGCGCGCAGGCGCAGGGCGGCGTCGATGGCCTCCTCCGCTTCGCCGCGGCGATTCGCCGCGAGGAGAATCCGGGCGCGCGCGAGATGGGCGTCGGCTCGTCCGGGGTCGGCGCGGAGGAGTTCGTCGAGGTCGGAGAGGGCGCCGGCGACGTCGCCGCGACGGCGACGGCACTCGGCCCGTCCGAGGAGCGCGGCGCCCAGGGTGCGACCGCCGGCCCGCGCCACCGCGCCGAAGTCCGCTTCGGCCGGGGCGATCTTCCCCAAGGCCAGGAGGGCCAGGCCGCGGCCGAGGCGAGCTTCGACCGCGTCGGGGGCGAGGAGGAGGGCCTCGCCGTAGGCGCGGGCCGCGGCCTCGGCCTCTCCGGCCAAGCGGAGGCGATCGGCGCGCAGGCAGAGGGTTCGGAGGCGGATTTCGCGGATTCGCCGCGGGTCGTCGGGGTCGAGCCCGGCCAGGTCCGGGGACTCGGCGAGGACGCGTTCCTCGGCAGCGTCGTCGAGGCTGCGGGCGAGCCGTCGCAACGCCGGCTGGGTTCGTTGGGCGAAGCGGGGCCCTCGGCGCGCGCGGGCTGCGCACAGGGCTTCCCAGGCGCGCTCTCCGCCGATTTGCCCCAGGGCGCCGGCCGCTTCGGCGGCAAGGTCCAGCGGGCCGTCGAGGAGGCGCGTCAGTTCGGGGAGGGCGCTTGCGTCGCCGATCCAGCCCAGCGCGCGGGCGACGAGCCGGCGCGTGCGGTCGCCTTCGCTGCGCAGGCGACGGCGGAGGAGGGCCACGGTCTCTGGGTCCTGGTTGCGCACGAGGCTCACCACGTAGTCCCGCTCTTCGGTGGCGGAGAGCGCGCGCTCCTTCGGCAAGGCGTCGAGTTCGCGGAGGAGTCGGCGGACCTCGGCGATGGCGCGGCGCTGGCGCGCGACCCCGATCTCCACCGCCCGCCGGCGCTGGTCCGCGGCCCGAGCCAGTTCTTTTTCGACTTCGGCCCGTCGTGCGTCCACGTAGCGGAGTTGGCGGAGGACTTCTTCCGCGCGGCCCGGCGCCCCCTCGGCGAGGAGGGTCCGGGCAATGCTCAGGCCGGCGGTCACGTATCCTTCGCGGGCCTCGAGGCGCTCGCGGTCGCGGTAGACCGCCTCGGCATACTTGGCGAAGGCCGCGCGCGCTCGTCCGCCTTCGAGGTCGAGGCGGGCGCGCGCGAGGAGGGCGTCGAGCGCTTGCCGGCGGCGGGCACGGTCCCCGACGAGCTTGGCGGTGAAGAGCCCGGTGAGCAGCAACAGGGCCGCTGCGGAGGCGGCGAGCGTGGTCGCCAAGGCGCGGTTGCGCTGCGCCCACTTGCGGAGCCGGTAGAGGCGGCTGGCGCGTCGCGCGAGGATGGCTTCGCCCTTCTGCCACCGCTCGAGCTCTTCGGCGAGGGAGAGGGCGGTGGGGTAGCGGCGTTCCTTCTCCTTCTCGAGGGCCTTGAGGACGATCGTCTCTAGGTCGGGGTCGAGTTCCGGTCGCAAGACGCTCGGGGGCTTGGGCTCCGCGTGGGCGACGAGCTTGAGGAGGCGGAGGATGTTCTCGTCGCGGAAGGGGCGTTGGCCGGTGAAGAGTTCGTATCCGATCACACCGAGCGCCCAGACGTCGCTGCGGACGTCGACTTCGCGCACCTTGCCTTCCGCCTGTTCGGGCGCCATGTAGTGGGGGGTGCCCATGATCTCCCCCTCCTGGGTCAGCGGGCCGCGGCGGCTGTCGTCGGCGGCGTCGAGGCGCTTGGCGATCCCGAAGTCCATGACGTGGGGACGCCCCTGGCGGTCGACCATGACGTTTGCGGGCTTGAGGTCACGGTGGATGATCCCGTGCTGGTGGGCGAAGTGCACCGCTCGGCAGACCTCGGCGAGCACCGAGACGAGTTGGTGCAGGGGGGGGCGGGTCTTCTTTACCCAGCGTCCGAGTTCCTCGCCGTCGACGTATTCCATGCTGAAGAAGCACTGCCCCTGGTGCTCCCCGACCTCGTAGACGGGAACGATGTTCGGGTGGCTCAGGCGGGCGGCGGCTTCGGCTTCGCGCAAGAAACGCCGCTTGTCGTCCGGGGAGGCGGTCGCCGCGCTCCGCATGACCTTGAGGCACACCAGCCGCCCGAGGCTCTTCTGGCGGGCCTTGTAGACGATCCCCATGCCTCCGCGCGCAAGCTCTCCCAAGATCTCGTAGTCGTGGAGTCCTGCGAGCCGGTCGCTGTCCGGGGCTTGGGGGAGCCGGTCGGAGGCCTTGGCCTGGGTGCGCGCGTCGTCGTCCGCGGGCCGCGGGCGGTAGGCGGGCGGGGTGGTTGGTTCGCCAGAGTCCGGGGGAGCGGCGGGCGGCGTTCCGCGACGCAGGGGGCCGCCGCAGCGAGGACAGGGGCGCACGAGGCCCAGCTCGAGCAGCGAGGCGGAGAGGCTGTAGGGGGAGGCGCAGCGGGCACAGGAGAGGTCTTCTTCGCCTTCGAGGGCCAAAGCCACCGCTTCGGCGTCCAGCGCGCCCGCGTCGACGAGGGCCTGCGGAAGCGCGTCGCCGCTGGCGCGCGCCGCCGCGAGGTCGGCTTCGCTCGCGCCTTGGCGGCGAGCCCAGGCGGCGAAGACCGCCTCGGCGAGGCGCTCCTGCGCTTCCTGGTCGCAGAGGGGCGGGCCGGGTTCCGCGCGCACGGTGGGGCTCTCCTCGTTCTCGGGAGGAGGCGCTGCGGGTGCGGCCGCGCCCGCGAGCAGGTCCACGCCGGCCGCGCCGCGAGCTTGCGGCGGGGTCGAGCTCGCCTCGGAGGGGGCTTCCTCGGGTTCGGGAGCCCCTCGCTGCGGGCCGAGGGTCGAGGTGGGTGGCGTTGCCGGCCGGGCGGTGCCGAGGGCGCTGGGCGCGCCGATGGGGGCGAGGGTGCGGGGCGGGAGCTCGGGGGTCACCTCGGCGGCGACGTCGGAGCTTCTCCGCGGGTCCGCCGGAGCCACGGTTCGTCCGGCCTCGGCCTCGGGTCCGCGGTCGCTCGGGCGAAGGGTGCGGGGAGCGGCGCGCGAAGCAAGCGGAGGAAGCGCCGCGGCTTCCGAGTTCAGCCGGCGCAGGCGCTCGAGGAGCGGGCGCAAGCCGGGGATCGCTTCCTCCGCCGCGGGCCGGACGTCGTCGGCGTCCTCGCGCGCGGATCCCCGGGGCGTCGTCGATTGCGCGCTCCCCAGGGCGGCGAGGGCTCCGCCCGCCGCCTGCACCTCGCCGTAGGCGGACTCCAGGACGAGGTCGAGTTCCTCCTCGTCGAGGAGGCCGGCTTCGAGGAGGGCGCGGGCGGGGTCCCGTCGACCGGCGACGGCCTGGCGCAGGCGCTCGAACGGGAGGCCGCACAGCTCGGCGCCGGCGCGGCAAATGGCCTCGGCCGTGGGGGTCACGGTCCCCTCAGCTCGCGTCCTTCAGGCTGGCGGGCTCGAGCTTCAGGGTGTCTCCCGGGGGGACCTTCCGTTCGAGCTGCAGGGTTTCTTCGGGGGGCGGCGGTCGCTCCACCTCGAGGGTGGGATCCGCGGGGTCCGGGCCCCGCACGCGCTCCGAGCGTTGGGTCCGCCCTTCGGTCGCCGCCCGCAAGGGGCGTTCGCGCTGCAGGGTGGCGTCGCCCGCCGCGGGTCGGTCGGCGGCCTCGCCCTCGTTGGGGGGCGCCGCGTCCGTGCGAAGCGCCCAGGCGCCGCCGGCCCGAGTCGGCGCTTCGTCGGGGTCGTCGGCCGTGGCGGCGGCCGGCCCCGCCAGCCGCAGGCCGTCTCGGGTGGGGGCTTCGTCCTCTCGGGGCGATCGGTCCAGGGCCGGGGTGGGGGCGAGCGTGTCGACGCGGCGCGCGGCAGACTCCGCGGGCGCAGCGGGCTCCGCGGGCGCAGCGAGGGCGCCCTCACCGACCAGGCGGTCGAGGAGGGCCGTGAGCTGGGCGACGAGTTCGGTCAGCTCTGCGCGCAGCGCGTCCTCTCCGTTCGCCGGCGGGGCGGGCGGTCGTGGAACCGGGGCGGGACGCGGGGGAGCGAGGCGGTCGCTCAGGAGGCGCACGTCGGCGTAGACCGCTTCGAGCACGTCGTCGAGCATGGACTCGGTGAGTTCGCCGCGCGCGACGAGGAGCTCTCCGAGTTGGGGGCGGCGGCCTTGCCAGCGGGCCTGCTCCTCGGGGGTGAGGACGATTTCGGTGAGCATGGCCGCTTCGGTGGGCGACCAGCTCAGGCAGAACTTCTCCGCCGCGGTTTCGAGGATCAGGCGCTCGGTGCGGGTGAGCTGCATTGTGGTCATTGGCGTTATCGTTCTTCGAGGCGAGCGGCGCAAGGTACGAGAGAAGGGAGCGGGCGAGGTTTGCGCTCCTCGCGAGGCTCCCGTAGCCTTGGAGAGAAGGGGCGGGCCTTGGCCGGAAGAGAGCTCGAGAGCGTCTCCTACGCCGAATTCGGCCGCGCCCTCGTGCGCGCGGCGCGGGCGGAAGGGACCCCCGTCGGTGCGCTCTTCGAGCTCACCTACCGCTGCAATTTCGACTGCGTGCACTGCTACGTGGTGGAGCATCGTCCCCAGGGGGAGTTGGAGACGGGCGAGGTCTTGCGGATCCTTGCCGAGCTGCGCGACCTCGGAGTCCTCTCCCTCACCCTGAGCGGCGGTGAGCCCCTCACGCGGCCCGACTTCGCGGAAATCTATCGGCACGCGCGGGCGTTGGGGTTCTTGGTCACCGTCTACACCAACGCCGCCCTGATCGACGACGCGGTGTGTGCGTTGTTCGCAGAACTCCCCCCGCGGAAGGTGGAAGTCACGCTCTACGGCGCCAGCGAGGAGAGCTACGCACGGGTGACGCGCCGTCGTGGCGTGCGAAAGCACGTCCTCGCAGGGGTCGACCGGCTCCGTGCCCTCGGGGTGCGCGTTCACCTCAAGGCCGTAGGGCTCGACGCCAACCGCGGAGAACTCGCGGCCTTGCGCGCCGAGGCCGAGCGACGCGGCGTGGGTGCGTTCTTTCGCTTCGACAACCAGATCACCGCGCGCCTCGACTGCGGGAGGGGGCCCACGGGACAGCGCCTGAGCGCGGAGGAGGTCGTGGCTCAGGACCGGCTGCACCCGCGGCGCGTTGCCGAGTTTCGCCGTCTCTACCGCGCGGCACGCGGCCGGCGGGAGCGCAGCCCGCGCTTGTTTCGCTGCGGGGCCGCGACCACCGAGGTCGTCGTCGACCCGCGCGGTCGCCTGCAGACCTGCGCGCTCTACCGGGGCGAGGCCTTCGACCTGCGCACGGGGAGCGTCGCCGAGGGGTGGCGGCACCTGCGCCGCGTCGTCCAGCGCGAAGTCACCCGACCGACCCGCTGTCGGACGTGCGACAAGGTCGTGCTCTGCGGCGCGTGCCCGGGCAACAACGCCCTCGAGAGCGGGGGCGACCCCGAAGCGCCGCCCGACTACCTGTGCGAGATCGCCTACGCGCGGGTGCGGGCCTTCTGCGACGACCTGCGTCCGCGCCTTCCTCCGCCCGCGGGGCGGGAGCTGCCCCTCCACCGCTCCCGCCCCTGCCCGCGGCCGTGGCTGCACGAGGTGCGCGAGCCCCTGCCCGGGCAAGTCGGCGTCACGGCTTCCGCGCCGCGGCGGCTTCCCCTCGCCTTCGGCGGAGCGGGCGCGGGCGCGCGGCCGGGCTCGGCCCTGCGGGGCCGTCGGCCGGGCTGTTCGCCGCGCCGCTTACTGGGAGGTCAGGTAGGCGAAGAACGCGGCCGGTGAGTAGTAGGTGGCCTTGACCGGGCCGAGGCGCACGACGACGCCGTCCTCGAGGAGGGCTTTCTCGGTCTTGGGGGCGAGGCGCCTTCCCGCGACGAAGGTGCCGTGCGTCGAGCCGGCGTCGTTCAGGGAGGCGCGTCCCTCGGCGTCGAACATCACGTAGGCGTGGAATTTCGACACCTGGGGGTTGGGGATCTGCACGTCGTTGTTCGTCGCCCTCCCCAGGGTGACCATCATGCCGAAGGCGTTGGCTCCTTCGCGCTTGCGCAGGATCGCCACGCTACGGCCCACCGAGCTGCCCCCCGGGCCGGGCGCGAGGGTTTCGAAGGAGGTGCGCTCGCCGCCGCCGACGAAGGGCTCGATCACGAGCACCGGGTCGGGGTGCTCGCGGGCGAAGGCGTCGGCGTCGAGGCGCGCCGCCGAGCGGAGGAATCGCACGATGGGCACGAGCATGCAGGGATCCTCGCCCATTCCCTCGCAAAGGCAAGCCTGCGCTTGACGCCGGTTCGGGGCCTCGTCCATGCTGGGTCCATGAGCGAAGCGCCCCCCCCGCCTCGGCGTCCCTACGTGCCGCCGCGTCTCCTCAAGGTGCAGGAGCGCGTGCCGGGCGACCAGCTGGTCACGGGTTGCAAGAGCCCCAGCGTGGGCGGCCCGTCGGACACGCCCTGCGACGCGGGCCCCGAGCCCTGCCAGTTCGACGGGAGCTGATCGCGCCGCGTCGGTTCAGGCGCGGTTCGCCAGGAGGTCGGCGGCGGCGAGCTGGTCGAGGAAGGCGCGCGCGTCGTCGCGGGCGCGTGCGCGCTCGACCGCGAAGGAGTCGCTGACCAGGTCCGCGAGCTCGTCGAGGGTGCGGGGCTCGCCGAGGGCGTCCCAGAGGAAGCGCGCGACGGGGCCGTCGAGCAAGAAGGCGCAGACCCCCGGCGGGAGGGCGCCGCGGCCGGGGAGCACCACGCAGTGCCCCGGCACTTCGCGCAAGACCGCGTCCCGACGACGGAGGTAGCGCCTCACGCGGCCCCCAGTTCGTGGAGGGCAGCGCGGACCGCCTCGGGGCCCGCGGTCGGAGGCAAGCGCAGTTCGCCCGAAGGGACGCGGGAGGCGATCTCCTCGGCGGCCGCGAGGACCTCGGCGACGCCGGTTCGGTCCCAGAGGGGGGGGAAGCTGTGGAAGTAGAGGCGACGGAAGGCCTCGGCTCGGCCGAGGGGGCGGAGTCCGTGGGGCGGACCGTGGGGCCCCAGGAAGAGGATCGCTCCGAGGGGCGCGCTGTCTGCGCGGACCCGCCCGGCGGTGCCCCGCCAGGGCGTCCCGTGGATGCGGGGTCCGTTGCGCGTCGATACGGCCACACGCTCGTCGGAGAGCACCTCGAGCGGGCCGCAGCGGCCGGCGAGGGTGGACTTGCCGCCGCCCGACGAGGCGGGGAGGAGGACGCCCACGCCGCCGAGGGAGAGTCCGGCGGCATGGACGAGGAAGGATCCGCGGCGTGCGAGGAGGCTTTGGCAGGCGAGCTCGAAGCCGCGGGGGAGGGTGGTGAGTTGGGCGTCCTCCGGCCAAGGGGCGAGGGCGAAGCGGCCGTGGGCGGCGTCGGGGGTGAGGATGGTTTCGCAGCGCAGGCGCGGTCCGCAGGGGATCTTCAGCAAGAAGTCTCCGCCAGGGAGCCGCGAGGCTTCGAGGACGCCCTCCGCGGCGAAGCAGCGGCGGCCCGAGGGGTGCGAGCGCTCGAGGGCCGCGCACCGCCAGTCGAGGTCGGGGGAGGCCACTTCCTCGCAGAGGAAGGGCGCATGGTCTGGGCCGGGCGAGAGCGGCACTCCGTCGCCGCGCACGCGGGCCACGCAGTCGGCGATGCGCAGGCAAAAGGCCACGCCCCCCTCAGCTCTTCTCCACGACGCGGGCCGCGAGCAGCTCGCCAAGGAAGCGCTCGAGGTCGGCACGGGCGCGGTCTTCGGCGACGGCGAACTCCTCGACGACGGCCGCGAGCAGGTCGTCGAGGCTGCGGGGGGTGGCGAGGAGTTCCCACACGCGCAGGGCCACGGGATCGCTGAGGTAGAACACCAGGTCGTCGAGGTCCACGACCTTCTCGACGCACGGGACGAGCAGGACCTCGCCCGCGACGCTCTGCGAGAGGCAGTCGCTGCGGCGGCGGTAGCGGAGGGTCACGCGCCCATGGTGCTCGGTCGACGAGGCCCGAGCAAGGCGCTACGCTCGCAGTGTGCTTCGTCGGCGTGTCTCCCGCCGTTGGACCTGGCTGGCCGCCGCCCCGCTCGCGGCGGGGCTGGCCGCCCTCCTCCTCCCGGCCGGGCTCGAGCCAACCCCCTCGGCGCGGCCCGCCGCGGACGCGGGGCACCCTCCGCCGCACCGGGTGGTGCTTCGCGACGGCGAACGCCTCGACGGCGAGGTGCTGCGCGGCGGCCCCGAGCATTTCGTCGTGGCCCTCCCCGACGGCCGGCAACGCCTCGTCTTCCGCCGGCGCGTCCTCTCCGTGCGTCGCTCGCCGGGCGGAGCCGCTGCCGGGGCGCCGCCCGAGGGCGCGCGGCTCGCGGGTCCTGGGGGCGCCGCGCGCCCTCCCGAGGTCGTCTTCTCCTTGCGGGGCGGGCGGTCGCTGCGCGGGCGCCTGGTGTCCGAGGACCGGTCGTCGCTGGAGGTCCAGCTCCCGGGTGGGGCGCGGGTACGGCTGCGGCGCGTGGACGTGGTCGGCGTGGACCCGGTGCGCTGATGGCTTCCGGCGGGCCGGAGGCCGGAGGCGGGCGCCGCTGTGCGTTGCTGGCCGCAGCGCTGGCCCGCGGGCTGCGCGTGCGTCTGCGCGTGCGCGGGGGGAGCATGGCGCCTTCGCTCCACGACGGGCAGCGCATCGAGATCGAGCCGTTGCGCCGTCCCCCGCGGGTGGGGGAGGTGGTCGCCTGCCGCGTGGGGGATCGGTTGCGTGTGCACCGCGTGGTAGCGTTCGGACCGGCGGGGGTGGTGACCCGCGGCGACGCCAACGGGCGCGACGACCCTCCCCTGCCCCTCGGGGAGGTCTTGGGGCGTGCGCGCGCGGTGGGGCCTCCTCCGCCACGCTGGCGGCGGGTCGCCAGGGCCTTGCGTCGTCGGTTCGCGGCGCGGCCCCGCAGGGTCAGAGGCCGTTGAGGTTGTGCTTCGGCTGCGCCGGGTCGGTTGCGATCCGGCAGGCCTGAACGTCCTCCGCTTTCGGCGGGGTCTCTCCGCCTGCGGAGGGGATCAGCGGGTCTCGCCGCCGTAGCCGCGGTAGGCGTTGCGGGGCACGGGAACCGCCACGTAGAGGGTGTCCGCGTCGAGGCTGGCGAGGCGTAGGCGGAC
Organism: Planctomycetota bacterium; assembly: GCA_003695705.1. GTDB lineage: Bacteria > Planctomycetota > J058 > J058 > J058 > J058. The sequence goes on along the minus strand of RFHU01000516.1, from coordinate 5,146 downwards.
TTCCTCGCGGGAGTCGAGCCGCGCGTGGGCTTCTTCGCCTCCTGCGGAGAGGCAGAGCCCTTCGTAGTTCCTCCCGGAAAGGCTACGGACGAAGAAACGGTCTCCGGCCCGGAGGGAGGGAGCGCGGAAGAGCAGGTGCAGTGCGTAGACCTCGCGGGTGTCCACGCACAGCCCGTTCTCCAGGCGGAGCATGCTCTCGCCGAGTCCCGAGGCGAGCTTCCCGCGCAGTTTGCCCGCCGAGCACTCGACGAGCACGTCGTCGCCTTCCCGCACCGTGCTCTGGCCCGGCAAGCTTTCCAGCCGCTCGAGGGTCGACCAGCGCAAGCGGCGAAGTTCGAGGCGGGCGAGTTCGCCGGAGTCGAGGCGGACGAAGAGTCCGCTCTCCTTTTCGCCCACCGCGAGGTAGCGGGCGGTGTAGTCCTTGCCCGATTGGCTGCGGACGCGGAAGCGTTCGCCGAAGCGGAAGCGAGGCAAGGAAGGCGTGGGCATGGAGGAAGTGCTGGCGTGGGGTGCGACCCGTCCGGGGGAACCCAGGGTAGCGAGCTTAGTCGGCGAACGCGATCCCGTCGCCGTCGAGGCGCGCGCCGTGGCGCGCGAGCAACTCGAGGAAGTCGACCAGTCGCCCTGCGTCCACCTCCACCGCGAGCGCCTTGCCCGGGGCGCGCGCGAAGCCCGCCTCGCGGAGCGCCGCGGCCAGCGCACCATGCTCGGAGTGGTCGTACCAGAGCAGCCCCGCGCGCCCGCGCCGGGCGAGCTCGAGGGCGAAGGGAAACACCCTGCCCTGGCCTTGGTGGAGCGGGCCCTCGGGCGGGACGACGTGCCAGCGTTCTCCGGCCTGCAAGACCCAGCGGTCGTCGGCCAGGCGTACGGCGGCGCTGGGCTCGACGCCGGCTCGGGCGGCGGCGGCGGCGCGGCCGAAGGGAGCCGGAAGGATTTGCAGGGAGACCTCCGCTCGCTCCGTGTGCGCTTCGAGGTCCTCGGCGAGCGCACGGTCGAGGAGGACCTCGCGGACGGTTTCGCCGCGCCAGGGCCTCCAGCGGGTGAGGGAGACGTTCAGGCGTACCCCGCCGGGTGCGGCGCCCGGGAGGGGCGCGGGGCCTCCGCGCTCGGTGGGAGGAAGGCGGGCGGCGTCGGGGTCCCAGGTGTAGGTGCGCGCTGGCGCGTAGACCCCTGCGGTGGAGGGCGCAAGGCGCAGTTCTTTCCACTCCACGACGAGTTGGGTGCGGTCTGGCCGCGGGACGACGGAGAGGCGGGTCTGGAGGGCTTCGCCGGGCGCGGCCAGGCGGCAGCGGAGGAAGGTCGCCGGGCCAAGGCGGGCGCGAACGTCCGGGCGGGGGGCGCGCGCCACCATGGCACGCGAGAGGTCCTCGCGGGCGACGAAGTCCAGGGTGATCACCTCGGACGCCAGGGCGGGGGAGAGTGCCACCGCGGGCTGGGGCGTTCCCCAGGTGTGCTCGCGCGCGGAGGACCCGAGGCGGACCGCGAGGCGGAGGAGCGCCGAGGGCGTCTGCCTGCCCGTTCGCAGGGAGACGCGCAACTCGACGGGACGCCCTTCCTCGCAGCGGTTTGGTTCCACCTCGACGGAGGGGCCGTCCTCGGCGCGGAGCGTGGCGGGCAGGAGGAGGGCGAGGAGGGAGAGGCAAGCGGAGAGCGGCGGCAGGCTCTTCATGGCTTCATTCCTTCTCCTCGACGCGTGGGCGGAGGAAGAGCGCCCCGGGGAGCTTGCGGTCGAGTTCCCACTCGACCCGGAACTTCCGAGGGCGGGCCTTCTTCCCGCGCTGGTCCGAGTAGCGGTGGGGGAGCAGGATGCCTCCGCGTCCCAAGGGCCGGTAGTCCTCGTAGAAGCAGTAGCGTTTCTTGCCCTTGTCCGTTCCCCAGGGGATCGCACCCATGGACGCGCGGAGGAGGTGGGTGTCTGCGTCGAAACGCAGTCGAATCACGAAGGGTGCGTCGTGGGGTCCCGCCGGGGGGATCCGCACGCGCACCACTTCGTCGCCCACCGAGTTCGGGCCGCGCGCGTCCATGGGGGCGCGCGCGTCGAGCAGGTGCACGAGCAACAAGGGCATGAAGAGGATGTCTCGCTCGTAGCCTCCCTCGCGGGCGTCGGCGGGGGCGAGGTCTTCCACGTAGGTGGCGCGACCGGTTGCGTCGCGGTCGCAGAGGAAGGCCTGCGGGCCGGCGAGGACCACGTCGAAGCCTGCCCCGGAGCGGCGACGGGAGGCGTAGTGCATCCAGCGGCCGCGCAGTCGCAGGCTGTGGCGCTCGAGCAGGGGCGCGGACTTGCTGGGCACGATCCGCAGCACCGCGGTCGAGACGGCCCGCAGAGCGTCCTCGCCGCCCATGGCCTCCACGGCCCGCTCCAGGAGGGCCGGCGCCGAGCCGGGGCCCGGCCCCAGGCCGGGGTCGTCGTCCTGGGCCCGCGCGGGGGCGCCGGCGCAGCAGGCGAGCAGGACGAGGACGAGCGCGCGATCCCAGGGGCTCACCGCGCCTCCTCCGGAACGTCGCGCACCGTACGGAAGCCCACGGCGGCCGAGCGGAAGGTTCGCGGTTTGGCGGCCCGCATGGCTCCCCGCAGGAGGAAGGGCGAGGGGGAGTTCCAGCCGCCGCCGCGGAGGACGTAGAGCGAGCCGTCTTCGGGGGTGTCTTCGGGCGCACCTTCGTAGGCGTAGAAGGCGTCGGCGGTCCATTCCCACACGTTGCCCGACAGGTCGAGGGCGCCGCAGGGTGCGGCGCCGGTGGGGAAGCTGCCCACTGGAGCGGTCATGGCCACTCCGTCGGCGGGGTCGAGGAGGTTGGCGCGCGCCGCCCCGCCGTCCACGGGCGGGGCCTCGCCCCAGGGGTAGGTGCGGCCGTCCCGGCCTCGGGCGGCCCGCTCCCATTCGGCCTCGCTGGGCAGGCGTCGTCCTGCCCAGGCGGCGAAGGCGTAGGCGTCGAACCAGTCGACGCACACCACGGGGTGATCGGCGCGCCCAACGGGGTCGAAGGGCTCCCGCACGGCCCCCCAAGCGAGCTCTCGTTCGTCGGGGCGGCCGGGGGTGTGGTCCTTGTCGGGCGGCTCCTCGGAGTGGCAGAGGCGGTGGTTCTTGGCGGCGGGCGAGGCGAGGAACCGCGCGTAGGCTGCGTTGGTGACCTCGGTCCGGTCGATGTCGACCGGGCGCTCGAGGGAGCGCTCGTGCCGGGGGCGCTCGCAGTCCTGGCCTCCGGCGCGAGACCCCTCGCTGCCCATGACGAAGGGGCCGGCTTCGAGGCGGACGGTGGGCAACTCGGGGCGGGGGCCGTCTGCTTCGGGAGCTGCCGTGCCCGGTCCGGCCGGCGCGGCCTGCGAACCTTGCGCAGGGGGAGCGGGGGCCTGGGTGCGGTTGGGGCAGGCCGCGCAGAGCAGGCAGACGAGGGCGAGGGTATGACGGGCGCTCACGGAAGCGACAGGATACCCGGCGGGATGCGGAGGGACCGGGACGAGCGCGGGAGCCTCAGCGAGACTCGCTCAGTCCGCCTTGGAGGACGAGGGTTCCGTCGCTGCGGCGTGTGAAGGTCATGTAGACCTTCGCGCCGTCCTCGAGGCCTTCGAGGACGGCGAGGACTTTCTTGCGCTCGGCGGAACTCCGGGGGAGAGCGCACGCGACGACCTTGCCGTCCGCGGCGCGAATGCGCACCTCCTCGCCCTTGCGGCCCGCGAAGCGCCCGGCGAGGACGCCCACCTCCCCGGGGGGGAGGTCTGCGCCCGGCTGCGGAGCGGGCTCCGCGGCGGATGGAGGCGCTTCCCGGGCAGGCGCCGGCGCTTGCGGCGCCTCGCTCTCCCCGGACTTGGTCCGGCGGGCGGTGGGGGCCGGTCCGCGGGGCGGGGCTGGCGCGCGGCCGCGGCGCGCGCGGTGGCGTGCCCGACGGGCGGCCTCGGCCTCGGCGACGGTGGCGGGGGGGCGCACTGCGTCGCCGCCGATCAGGTCGGTGATGCGGGGCTTGGTGGGGTGGCGCCGGTAGAGGAGCGCCACGCGGTCTCCGGGGCGAAGCACGGCCGCGGCACGCCGGAGACGTCCGGCGCCGAGCGGGTCGCCTTCGGTCTCCGCGGCGCTGGGCAGGAAGAAATCGCGGACGACCCCGGCGTCTTCGATGCGGATCACGCCCGTCCGCAGGTCGAGGGAGCGGATCTTGCCCACGACCATGCCCGGCGGAGCGTCGATGGGCGGGCGGGCCGGTGCCCGCGGGGGGAGGGCTTCTTCGGTGGTTCGGTCCGGGGCGGGGCGCTTCCGTGCGGGCGGAGGCCGGAGGGGGAGGGTCCGGCTGCTCCCCGGCGGCAGGAGGCCCTCGCGCACCTGCGGGAGCGGCTGCTCGGTGCGGGGGAGGAGGATGGCGATGCTCCCCTGCATGCGGACCTCGAGGCCGCAGGCGGCGGCGATGGCCCGGAGGGCGTCGGGCAAGGAGACGCCGCGCAGGCGCAGCGTCACGGGCGCTGCGGCCGCGAGGGTTCGCTCGCTGATCACGTAATTGAGGCCCTGCTTCGCTTCGAGTTCGGCGAGGACCTCTCGGAGGGGTGTCTTCTCGAAGGAAAGGTCGCAGTGCTCGTCGGGGGTTGCCCCTGCGGGGGCGGCCCAGAGGAGCGCGGACAGCGCCACCAGGAACGCTGCAGCGCGGGGGTGCGTGGTCATGGGGCCCTCTTTCGCCCCGAGGGTAGGCGATGCCCGCACGTCCGAGAAGCCCCCCGCGGCGGCGGGCCCCGAAGCCTTTCCCCCGCGGTGGATCCGTAGGGGGGGAGGGCGTCGATCGTCGCGGAGGGGTTCGACCGGTCGCCCCCCCCGGGCCGGCGACGCAGGAGAAGCCGGCGGCGGGAGGGAGCGAACAAAGCCTCGCCGCAGGCGTCTCCTCCCGGGGCGGGCTTGCGCGGGCCCGCCGGAGAGGGCACGGTGAAGGAGTGCGGGACCACCGAAAGGCAATGGGCGGGCGAATCCTTCCCTTCGTGGCGGGGCTCTTGGGGGCCCTGGCGGGGGTCGGCGCCGCCTGCGCTCAGGAGGGAGGGCCCTCGTCCTGGGTCTCCGAGCGGGCTCGGTCGGGCGGGCGGCACTGCCCGCCGGCTCCCGCCGGAGGCTGCAGGGTGCGGTTGACGGGGCCGTCGGTGCGGTTGACGGGGCCGTCGGTGCGGTTGACGGGGCCG
>RFHU01000515.1 GCA_003695705.1 Planctomycetota bacterium | reverse complement strand
TCGCGAATGTCGGTGTGGGTGGCCATGGCGCGCTTGATGGCCCGCATGCGCTCGCGCACGCGCCCGCGGTCGAGCCGGGCGAGGCGCTCGGGGAGGAAGCGCTTGTCCGAGCACTCGACGATGGCCGCGAGAATTTGCAACTCGAGCTCCCGCTTGGGCAGGTTGGGAATGTAGGAGGCCGCCTCGAGTTCGAGGTCTTCGCGCCGAACCTCCTCGCGCCCGCCGAGGTAGGCGCGCCGCTTGGCGCGGATCAGAATGGACTCGATCTCCGCGCCGGAGAGCCCCGAATCGTTCAAGTAGTCGTCGACCGCTTGCCACACCGGCTCGTCCCGTTCCTCCTCGTCGTCGTCCTCCTCCTCCGCGAGGTCTTCTTCCGGGTCGGGGGGCTCGGTGTTCTGCACCGCCAGAAGCGCGATGTCCACGTCGAGGGCTTCTTCGGCAACGCGGATGCCGCACTTCTTCATCAGGATCTGGCGCATTTCGCGCCGCTCCTCGGGGGTGTCCGGGTAGAAGAGCGGGATGTGGACCTCGGCGCGGCCTTGCCGCTTGAGGTCCACCGGCAGCAGGTCCGGGCGGCTGGTGAGCAGGAACCACAGGATGTGCCCGCGGTAGCGCGTGTCGCCCATCTGCGTGGCCAGCATGGAGAAGACCCGGTTGCTTACCTCGTGGCCCGATTCGCGGTCGCCGACCGCGGCGTCCGCCTCGTCGATGATCACTCCGACGGGGCCGGTGGCGACGAGCACGCTGAGGATCTTCTGCCAGTTGGCCTCGGTGGATCCGTACCACTGGGAGCGGAAGTTCTTCAGCTTGACGCAGGGGATGCCGATGTCGTGGGTCGTGCACTGGGCGAGGAAGGTCTTGCCCGTTCCCACCGGGCCGCAGATCAGATAGCCCATGGGGAGGGCGTCGATGCGCCCCTCGCGAATGAGGCGCGCGTCCTCGCGCAGCCACGTTTTCTGGGGGCCGTGGCCGCAGACGGTGTCCAGGCCGTAGGGGCTGGAGAGGAACTCCAGCATCCCGAAGCACTCCTTCTCGATGAGGGCCTTCTTCATCTCGCCCACGTATTCGGGCGTTATGGGCCGCTCGTTGGCCAGCGCCTGGCTGGTTACGTGGTTGAGGTTCACGCGCGAGAGGCCGCCGGTGAGCTTGGCGAACTGCTCCACACTCACCTGCGCGAGGTCTTCGAGGCGAGGGTTGCGCTCGAACTTCCAGCGCAAGTAGCTGGCGCGCTCTTCGGCGTCGGGAAGCTCGATCTCCACGCGGCCGATGTAGGGGCTCTCCACGAGGGCTTGGTTGAGTCCGGCGAGGTTCTCCGCGACCAGGACGATGGTCAGGTCCGCGTCGAGGAAGACGGGGTCGCGCGCCCAGCTGAGGAAGCGCACCAGGGTGGCTTGCTGGGCCATGCTCATGTGCCCGGGGTCGCCGGCGGGGAGGATCAGGTCGGCGTAGTCGATGATCAAGGCGACGCTCTTCGGTTTGGCGCCGCCCCGCGGATCGACCTTGGCCCGCATGAAGCGCTCGACGAGATGCAGGGCGCGGTTGGCGTCGCGGGGCAACCCCTGCGAGGCGTATTTCGTCCCGCTCGAGGCGTCGACCGCCTGCACCACCCGGTGGAAGTCTCCGAAGGTGTCGTCGTCGCGGAAGGAGATGCCGTGGCTGGGGTCGTAGAAGATCACCGCGTCGCGGCGCGGGAAGAGCTTGTTGGCCAGGAAGGTCCTCAAGGAGCCGAAGCGAGGTTTCCCGTCCGAGCCCTCCCACTCGACCTTGTCGTCGACGTTCCCGTAGACGATGAACTCGATGATGGTCCCGCCGCGGTACTGATCGGCGAGCTGGTTCGCCCACCCGGGGAGCTTGGTCATCGCTCGACTCCTGACTCCGCTATGGGACACCACCGCCCGCCGCCTGGCAACGGGGCGCCGGCCCTTGGGGTGGTCGGGCGAAGGGGTAGAATGCCGCGCCCTGCCCGGAGGAAGCGCATGGCCGAGACCCGCTACAGCACCTCGCACGAGTGGTGCCGCCTCGAAGACGGCATCGCCACCTGCGGCCTGACCCAGCACGCGGTCGACGAACTGGGCGACCTGACCTTCCTGGACTACCGCGTCGAGCCCGGGGCGAGCGTCAGCAAGGGCGACGTGATCGGAGAGATCGACTCGGTCAAGGCGACCTCCGAGATCTACGCCCCGGTGGGGGGCACCGTCGAAGCCGTGAACGAGCGCTTCCAGAACGAAGACGAGCTCGCCGCCCTCAGCGCCGCGCCGGAGAGCGATGGGTGGCTGGTCAAGATCAAGGCGAGCGACCCGGCCGAGTTCTCGGCGCTCCTCGACGCCGAGGCCTACCGGCAGCACTGCGCCCAAGGCTAGCCGCTCGTTGAAGGGAGCCGGGACGCCGTTGCTCAGCGGTCGCGGGCGGGAATCCACCGCTCCCGTCTGCGCGCGCTCGGGAAGTCCGCCGAGCGCTGCCCGGCTCCGCGGCGGCGCTCGCACCCCGAGGCCGCGCAGCGCCCGTCCGCCAGCGCTGCTGCTCGCCGGTCCCCGCTCGCCAGGAGGAAGCCCGTGAACCGCTGGAGCCACGACCAACGTCCCCTGCGCCACCCCGACGCCTTCGTCGATCGCCACCTCGGGCCGCGGCCCGGCGACCTGCCCGCCATGCTCGAAGCCATTGGGGTCGATTCGCTCGAGCGTCTCATCGAAGAGGCCGTCCCGGAGGCGATTCGCAGCGAACGCCCGTTGGACCTCGACCCTCCACGGAGCGAGGCCGAGGTGCTCGCCGATCTGCGCGACCTGGCCGGGCGCAACCAGCGCCTGCGCTCGTGCATCGGCATGGGCTACTCGGACTGCGTCGTTCCCCCGGTGATCCAGCGCAACATCTTGGAGAACCCTGGTTGGTACACCCAGTACACCCCCTACCAGCCGGAGATTTCTCAGGGCCGGTTGGAGGCGCTGCTCAACTTTCAGACTCTGGTGTGCGACCTGACCGGTTTCGAGATCGCCAACGCGTCCTTGCTCGACGAGGGGACGGCCGCCGCCGAGGCCATGACCCTCTGCCGGCGCATGCGGCGCGGCAAGGGCGGGCGGGTGTTCTTCGTCGACGCCGGCTGCCATCCGCAGACCCTGGACGTGGTGCGCACCCGCGCCGAACCGCTGGGCATCGAGGTGCGCGTGGGCGACTTCGAGCAGGTCGACCTGGACGAGGAGGTCTTCGGCGCCCTGGTGCAGTATCCCACCAGCGACGGGCGCATCCTCGACTACGGCCCCTTTGCCGAGCGAGTCCATGCCGTGGGCGGGCGCTTGGTCGTCGCCACCGACCTGCTCGCGCTGACCCTCCTCCGCCCGCCGGGCGAGTTCGGCGCCGACGTCGCCGTGGGCAGCAGCCAGCGCTTCGGAGTCCCCCTCGGCTACGGCGGTCCGCACGCGGCCTTCTTGGCCGCGCGCGAGGAGGCGAAGCGCCAGCTACCGGGGCGCATCGTCGGCGTGAGCAAGGACGCCCAGGGGCGCCCCGCGCTGCGTCTGGCCCTGCAGACGCGGGAACAGCACATCCGCCGCGAGAAGGCCACCAGCAACATCTGCACGGCGCAGGTGCTCCTGGCCATCATGGCGGCCACCTACGCCGTCTACCACGGCCCCGAGGGGCTGCGGCGCATCGCCGCCCGCGTCGCCAGCCTGACGCGCATCCTCGGCGACGCGCTGCGCGCGCTCGGCTGCGGGGTGGGCGAAGGGCCCGTGTTCGACACGCTGCGCGTCACGCCGCCCGCGGGCGTGGACGCCCTCGGCGCGGCGCGCGCCCTGGGCTACAACCTGCGCGACTTCGGCGACGGCAGCCTGGGCATCAGCCTCGACGAGACCACCTCGGGTGAGGACGTGCGCGCGCTGGTGCGCGCCTTCGGCGGCGCCGCGGACTGGAGCGCGCCGGCGGAGGCCGCGGACTTCGTTCCCTACTCCGCTCCCCACGCGCGGACGAGCGAGTACCTCACCAGCCCGGTGTTCCACCGCTACCGCAGCGAGACCGAGCTGCAGCGCTACCTGCACCGCCTGCAGGCCCGTGACCTCTCGCTGACCACCTCCATGATCCCGCTCGGCTCCTGCACCATGAAGCTCAACGCCGCGGTGGAGATGCAGGCGGTGAG
>RFHU01000514.1 GCA_003695705.1 Planctomycetota bacterium | reverse complement strand
GCGCCGCCCGGCTCGCGCGCGACCTGCGCGCCGGCGCGGCGGCTCCCCCGGCCGCCCTCGACGACCTCGTCGCCGCCCTCGACGCGCTGCGCGCAGGCCAAGGCGCCCCCTGATAGGCTGGGTCGCCCCAAGGAGGCCGTCGTGACCCGCGAGGCGGACGGAGGAGCCGAGCCAGGAGCCAGCGCAGCAGCCGACGCCGCCCGCGGACTGCCCAAGGACGAGCGACTGGTCGTGGACGAAGGCGCCCTCCGCCGAGCCCTCGAGGTCCTCGAAGACATGGAAGTCCTGGCGGTGGACACCGAGTTCCTCTGGGAGCGCACCTACCACCCCAAGCTGGCCCTCTTGCAAGTCGCCGGCCGCGACGCCGCGGGCGCAGTGCGTGGCTTCGCCTTCGACCCCCTCGCCGTGGACCTCGCGCCGGTGTGGGAGCGCCTGCTGCGGACGGACACACTCAAGGTCTTGCACGCCGGTCGCCTCGACCAGCAGATCGCCGTGCGCCTCGCGGGGGCCCCGCTGCGCCCGGCCTTCGACACCCAGCGCGCGGCGGCGCTGCTCGGGCTGGGCCCCCAGATCGGCTACGCAAACCTCGTCGAAGCGATCCTTGGTCGGCGATTGGCCAAGGGCGAGCAATACACGGACTGGACCCGACGTCCGCTGCGCGCCTCCCAAGTCGACTACGCCCTCCTGGACGTGGTCCCCCTCGTCGAAGTCCACGAGCGGCTCCGCGCGCGCCTGGAAGAGCGCGGACGACTGGCCTGGGCCGAGGAGGAAATGACCTCCCTCACCGACCCCCGGAGCTACGCCGAGCCCCCGCCCGACGAGCTCTACACGAAGATCAAGCGACACAAGACCCTCGACCGGCGGGGGCTGGCCGCCTTGCAACGACTCGCCCGTTGGCGGGACGAAGAGGCGCGCCGACGCGACCGCCGCCCCGGCCACGTGATCAAGGACGCCACCCTGGTGCAACTCGCCGCCCGCCGCCCGCGCAGCCTGCGCGCCCTGCGCGAGGTCCGCGGCCTGCACCCGCGCGAGGCGGAGCGGAGCGGGAAGAAGCTCTTGGGCATTCTCGAAGAGGTCCGCCGGCTCCCCGATTCGAAGCTCCCGCCCGCGCGACGCAAGGAGCGTCCGACCCAGAGCGTGGGGGCCGCAGTCGACCTGCTGCGGGCCTACCTCGCCCAGCGCTGCTCCGAAGAGGACCTCGCCCCCGAGACGGTGGCAACGAGCGCCGAGCTCGAGCGCCTCGCCCGCGACGCGGCGCGCGAACGCTTCGCACACCAGCACCCCCTACTCCGCGGCTGGCGCGGCGAACTGGTGGGCGCGGACCTGCTCAAGATCCTCCGGGGCGAGCTCGGCCTCTCGGTGGACCCGCGCACGGGCACGCTGCGGCTGCGCGCACAGAACGGCGACGGGTGAGCGCGCTCCGCCGCCTCGCTCACCCGCGGGGCGCGGACGCGGTCGCACCGGGAGCCGAGACCCCGCCTCGCGGTCGCGCCTCGCGGCCGAAAAGCCGCCGCAGGGGGTGGAGGACGCCGTAGCGCCAGAGCCCGTAGGCCACGCCCCGGAGGGTAACCTCCGCCAGGCAGCAGAGCTCGTCTCCCCGGGCGTAGCCGGGGTTCCGCTCGACGAAGAAGCGTATGTCGGGGTCGGCGAGGTCCTTCGCCTCGAGGTCGCGGTGGACTTCGCGCACCGCCTGCGCGGGCCCCGCAAAGGAAATGACCCCGCGCACGGGGTCGTAGTTTTCCGGATACTTGAGGCGCGCCACGCGGTCGAGGACCGCCTGCACCTCGGGCGGCGTTTCCTCGGCGTGGTTTGGGTAGGAGCGCAGGTTGTGGCGCATGAACAGGTAGGTCTTGTAGCCCTTGGAAATCAAGAACCAGTAGACCCTCCCCCGCCGAGAGAGGCGCAGTCGCAGCAAGAAGGCCGCGAACGCGCGCTGCAGCCGCTTCTGCCCCCAGCAGGCGCGGTCGATCACCGTGTCGCCCGAGAAGACGCACACCGCCCGCCGCCCTCCGTGCTCGAACTCGAGCAACTGAATGGTGCTGAAGCCACACAGCCCACCCTCGGCGTCGAAGAGCCGCAGGACGTATTGCTTCTCGGCGAGGTCGCGCTCGAATTGCGCTCGCTCGCAGCCCTCGTAGTAGCGTTCCATGAGCGCGTACATGGCGTCTCGCTCGGCGGGGCGAAGCCCCGGAACGCGATCGGTGGTGCAGCGGACAATACGGCGCGGTCCCACGGCGGGCATTGTGCCCACCTCCGGGTCCGGGGCCAAGGGGGTGCCCCGACGCGCGGAGCCCCGCCCTCACTCGGCGTCGGGCGCCACGAGGTCGGGGTCTTCCTCTTCCTTCTTGCGGATCCACTCGGCGATCCACTGGTTGATCGTCTGGTGGGTCTCCCGCGCTCCCGCCGGAGCTCCGTAGAAGGCGTCGAGAAGTTCTTCCTGAAGTTCGGCACGGTACTTGGCGAGGCGCGGGGGGAGGCAGAGTTCCATGACCCCGGCCTCGTTGTCGAAGCGCATGTAGCGACCCGCGGGCCCCTCCCCCGCGCGCGGCGCGTTGCCGTGCTCCGCGCCCCGAGCCTGGCCGGGGCCTCCTCCCTCTCCGCCGAAGACGTCGGGCATGGCCCACCTCCTTCGCTCCAGCCTAGCCCGTGCGGTTCGGATTCGCCCGCCCCGCAGCAGCGGGGCGGGAAGGGCCCCCGTGCGACCTCCCCGCGCCCGGCCTCTCGATCGCAAGCACGATCCCCCTCGACGTCCCCGACCGCCTCGCCTTTGGCCTCGCCCTCTTCCTGCCCACCCGCGGCGTGGCCACCCTGGACCTGCGCCCCCTGTTCGGGCCCCTCTGGACGCCGGGCGACGGGCCCTCCTTCGGGATCGCCTGCCCCCTGCAGCAAGCACTCAAGCTGGAGTTCCCGGCGCGCGCGCACGCTCAGGACTCGGCGAGTTCCGCGAGCCACGCCCGCAAGCGGCGACGCAGCCACACCGGCGCGTCGGCGCGAAAGAGGCCGAAGTGACCGATCCGCTCGCCGGGGCGCGGCTCGAGCCGCTCGCGGCGAACGCCCGCCCGGCGGAACTTGCCGAGCAGAGCGTCCACCGCCGCCACGGGCGCGTCGGCGTCGTCGCTCACCGCAACCCCAAGCAGCGGACCGCGCAGGCTCGCGAAGGCGCCCTCGCTCGACGCGCCGTTCCAGCGCTCGAAGCGGCCGCGCTTTCCCCAGCGACTCCACTGGACGATCGCGTCCCGTGGAACCGGGGTCCGGAGACCCGCCCAACCGGGGAGCTCGCCCAGGGCGCGCGCCAGCGGAGGCAAGATCCGGTACGCCGCCTCGACCTTGAGGCGCGCGACGCCGCCGTAGTGGGCGGGGCGCGCGTGCGTCGCCCCGACGAGCAAGGCACCGTCGACGCACTCGCCCGCCCCCGAATGCCCGAGCAGCATGCCCCCCAGGCTGTGCCCCAGGGCGAGCAGGCGCCGCGGGGAGAACAGCGCGCGCGCCTCGGCGAGCGCGGCGCGCACGTCTTCGCCCCAGTCGTCGAGGTTCGTGCGCGGGTCGCCGCTCAGGCGGCTGGCCCCGATCCCCCGGTAGTCGAAGGTCAGCACCCCGTAGCCGGCCGCCGCCAGGTCGCGGGCGACGTGACGCAGGTAGCGCTGCGGGGCGGCCAGGGCACCCAGGAGAACCACCGCCCGCTCGCCGGCGGCCTCTCCCGGGTAGAGCGTCCCGTGCAAGACGCGACCGAAGTCGGTCTTGAAGGCGTGCTCGTGGCCGGGGCGCAGAACCGAGCCCAAGACCCGCCTCAAGCCTGCGCGGGCAGGGGGGCGGCCTCGGCCTCCCAGGCGATCCGGGGTGCGTCCGCCCAGAGGGACTCGAAATCGTAGTATTCGCGCGCCTCGGGGGAGAAGACGTGCAGGACCACGTCGAAGAAGTCGAGGCACGACCACTCCCCCCCCTCTTCTCGATGGTGGGGCGCGTCGCCAAGCGCACGCGCTTCGCGGCACGCCTCGTCGCAGATCAGGGCGGCGTGCCGCTCGTTGCGGGCGGTCACCACCACGAAGCAGCGAATCAGGCTGTGCAGCTCGGAGACGTCGAGGACGACCACGTCTTCGCCCTTGTGCCGTTCGGCGAGGCGGGCGAGGGAAGAGGCGAAGCGTTGGGGTGCGGTCATGAGGTCCTCGGCAAAGGCCCGAGCCAGGCGTCCTTGATACCATGCGCGGAAGGCAGCGATCAACGGCTCCGAAGAGCAAGGACGTCTCCCCCCTCCCTGCCTGTCGGGCCAACGAAGGAGCGCGCGGCTTGGCACGCTTGGTCGTCGAGGGCGCAGCAGCGGTGGAGCTCGACCCCGCGACCCCGTGCGTGGCGGGCCGCCTGCAGAGCTGCGCGCTTCGCCTGGCGGGCGAGGTCCAGGCGTCGCGGCAGCACTTCGAGCTCTTTCTCCGGGGGACCCGCTGGATCGTCCGCGACCTCGGCAGTCGCAACGGGACCCTCCTCAACGGAGTCCGCGTCCGTCGGGAGGCCCCCCTCACCCACGGCGACCGCCTCGGAGTCGGCGAGACCACGATCGTGTTCTCCTCGGCACCCCCGCCCCTCCCGGCGGGCGCCGAGGCCGCGGGCTGCCGCGTCCTCTCGCCTGCCGGCCGCGCTCGCACCGGAGCCCTTTACCGCGCGCGACAGCTCCGCCTCGACCGCGAGGTCGAGCTCTTGCTGGTGGACCCCGACCTCTCGGGAGACCCCGACTTCGCCGAGGCTTTCCGGCGCGCCGTGCGCTGCGCAGGCTCCTTCGACCACCCGCGCTTGCAGGCGGTCTACGACTCGGGGCGCGACGGCTCCTGCCTCTACGCAGTCCGCGAACTCCTCTGCGGCCGCACGCTCGCCGAGGCCATGGAGCGGGCAGCCTTCGAGCGCGAGCGCGCCTGGAGGATCGTCGCCGAAGTGGCCGAAGCCCTCGCCCACGTGCACGCTCGCGACCTCTGCCACGGCTCCCTGACCCCCGCCTGCGTCGCCCTGACCGCGGCGGGCGCCAAGCTCTGCGGCCCCGCCGAAGAGGAGCGGCTTGCGCCCCACCGCCCCGACCGTGCGCTCCAGGCGAACTTCGCCTCCCCCGAAGAGGCCCGCGGCGAGCCGGCCGGCCCCGCCGCCGACCTCTACTCGCTCGGGGTGGTGGCCTACCGGCTCCTCTCGGGCGAACTCCCCTTCCGGGGCACACCCCGGGAGGTCCTCGCGCACCATGCCCGCGATCCGGCCCCGCTTCCTTCCGGCCTGGCAGGGGCGGGGGCCGCCCTTCTCTCCGAACTCCTCTCCAAGGCCGCTGGCGCCCGGCCCCCGGCGGCCGAGGTCGCCGAGCGGGCCCGGGCCCTCGCCGGAGGGGCGAGCGCGCCCCGTCCCCCTGCGCGCCGTCGCCCACAGGGCCGGAAGGCCTCGGGCCGCGCCCGCCAGGCCTCGGGCCGCGCCCGCCAGGCCTCGGG
>RFHU01000513.1 GCA_003695705.1 Planctomycetota bacterium | reverse complement strand
GCAGGCGCGGAACGATCGCGAGGTCGATCGTCGCCAGGTAGTTCACCGCGAGCTGTTCGAATCGGTGACGAGGTGGATCTTGGTTCCCAAGCCGCCACGCGCACGCCCGAGTGCGTGGTCGTCCGGCTCCTCTACGCCCCCCCCGTTTCGACCGCCGCTCGCGCCTTGTCCGTCCCCTTCGGCCAATCGAGAAGGAGCCAGCCCGCGGACCCGGCCGGTGTCCGAGGAGGGCTCCGCGGGCTGGCCCGGCCGCAGGGACCTCGCGCGTCCTCTCGGTCGTCGCGTCCCTTCGTCCGGGGTGTCCCCGGAGCGGCCTCCGCTGTATGGTGCGACCCGACACCAGCCCGCCGCGCGGCGGGGGCATCGCCCGTGCGGGGATCGGCCGCTTGCCGCGACGCCTGCCCCTCGATCCCTGCGCCATCGGATCCTGGCGAGTCCTTCCGTGAACGAGCAACGCCGCTTCAACCTCTTCTTCCTCCTCTTCGCGGCGGGGAGCATCTTGCTCCTCCAAGCCGCCTGGAACGCCGCCATGGCTCCGGCCGTGGTTCCCTACAGCGAATTCCTGCAGCTCCTCGAGCAGGGCAAGCTCGAAGAAGTCGTGGTGGACAGCGATGAGGTCACCGGGCGCCTCAAGGAACGCGACGAGAAGGGGCGCCGCTTCGTCATCGCACGCCGGGTCGAGCCCGAGCTGGCGAAGGAACTCGCCCAGCGAGGCGTCACCTTCTCCCGTCGCCCCGAGAGCACCCTCCTGCCGCTCATCCTCTCCTGGGTCGTTCCCGCGCTGGTCTTCTTCGGCCTCTGGGCCTTCCTCATGCGCCGGGCCTTCGGCCAGGCCGGGGGACCCGGGCTGATGGCCATCGGAAAGAGCAAGGCGAAGGTCTACCTCGAGACCGACACGCAGGTGACCTTTGCCGACGTGGCCGGCGTGGACGAGGCCGTGGACGAACTGCGCGAGGTCGTCTCCTTCCTCAAGAACCCCGCCGCCTACGGCCGCCTGGGGGCGCGCATGCCCAAGGGCGTGCTCCTCGTCGGCCCCCCGGGAACGGGCAAGACTCTTCTGGCCCGCGCCGTGGCCGGCGAGGCCGGCGTCCCCTTCTTCTCCATCAGCGGCTCGGAGTTCGTCGAAATGTTCGTCGGCGTCGGGGCTGCGCGGGTGCGCGACCTGTTCGAGCAAGCCCGCCGCAAGGCGCCCTGCATCATCTTCATCGACGAACTGGATGCCCTGGGGCGGGCGCGCAACGCGGGGCCGATGCTCGGCGCCAACGACGAGAAGGAGCAGACCCTCAACCAGCTGCTCGTCGAACTCGACGGCTTCGACCCCTCCACGGGCATCGTGATCATCGGCGCCACGAATCGCCCCGAGATCCTCGACCCCGCGCTCCTCCGTGCCGGGCGCTTCGACCGCCAGGTTCTCGTCGATCGGCCCGACCGCAAGGGACGCGCGGACATCCTTCGCGTGCACCTGCGGCGAGTGAAGAAACTCGCCCCCGACGTGGACCCCGACGCCATCGCCGGGCTGACACCTGGCTTCTCGGGAGCGGACCTCGAGAACCTGGTCAACGAGGCCGCCCTCGCGGCCACTCGTCGCGGCGCCGAGGAAGTGGCCCTCGAGGACTTCACCGCCGCCGTGGAGCGCATCGTGGCCGGCCTGGAGCGGCGCAACCGCCTTCTCAACCCCCGGGAGCGGGAAGTCGTCGCCCACCACGAGATGGGACACGCCATCGTCGCCCGGGCGCTGCCCGGCTGCGATCCCGTGCACAAGATCAGCATCATCCCCCGCGGCGTCGGCGCGCTGGGCTACACCCTCCAGCGGCCCACCGAAGACCGTTACCTCATGACCCGCGAGGAGCTGGAGCGGAAGATGGCCGTCCTCATGGGGGGGCGAGCGGCCGAAGAGTTGGTCTTCGGGCACCTTTCCTCAGGCGCGGCCGACGACATCAGCAAGGCCACCGACATCGCGCGCACCATGGTCACCCGCTACGCCATGGTTCCCGAACTCGGGCCGGTGGCGTACGAAACCGAGCCGAGCGGCTTCCTCGGTCCGCAGCCCACCTCCCGCCGGCTGTTCAGCGAGTCCACCGCTCGGGACATCGACGAGGCCGTCCGCGGACTCGCCGACGCGGCCCATCGCCTGGCCCGGATCGTCCTGGAGTCGAACCGCGACCTCCTGCGCGAAGGCGCGCGGGTACTCCTGGAGAAGGAGACCCTTGCCGGCGATGAACTCGAGGCCTTGCTCGCCCGGGTCGTCTCCGCAGACGAGGAGTCTGTCGCCAAAGGCCTCTCCCGGCAGGGCGGCGGCGAGGCCGCCGCGGGGGGCACGGAGCACCCCCCCGGCGACCCTTGAGCGTTCCGATCCTTCGGGCGGGCGGGCCGCTCCTCCGCCTCGTCCAGAGGGGGGCCGCCGGGCCGGGCGTGCCCCGCGCCTCGGCGCCCTTCGCCTGCA
This sequence comes from Planctomycetota bacterium, assembly GCA_003695705.1. Taxonomy (GTDB): domain Bacteria; phylum Planctomycetota; class J058; order J058; family J058; genus J058. Next base: position 2,150 of record RFHU01000513.1, on the reverse strand, counting down.
AACCTGCCTGCCCGGCCTGCGCCCTCGACGCGCCGCCGCGGGCGAGGCGTTGAGGGACGAAGGCCTGCAGAAACGGTCGAAACGGCAGGCCGATCCGCCGAATCCGCCGTTCGGCCCCCTGGGCTCGATCGGCGCAAGCGCCCACGGCTCCGGGGCTCCGTGCTCCGAGGGCAGGCGGCACGGGGAATGCATGGTGCCTTGCCGAGGGGTCCCCTCTGCGGTCCCGCCGCGGGTCGCGGAGCGCGGACGGGTCGAAGGCATCGGCACAGGGAGGAGGTGTCTCGTGACCTCGCGGGCCGTTGGGCTCTGGTCCCTTGCCAAGCGGTGGCTGGGCGCCGCGGCGCCGCTGCTCCTGGCGTTCTTCCTCTTCCTCTTCGGCGCGCAACCTACGGTGGCCGCCCCAGGGGGGGCGGGCGCAACGGTGGCGGAGCGGTCCCCTCCGCCCGCACGGATCCATCCCGCGCGGACCGCGCCCCCGCCTCCGTTCCTGGGTCCCCGAGCGGCCCCCTGGCCCCACGGGGTCCCTGGGGTTCCCACCGTTCCTCGGGCGGAAGGGGGCGCGGCCTCGCCCGGCTGGCTAGGCCGCGAGGTGCTGCTCCTCTTGGAGAAGCCCCGAGCCCGTTGCTGGCTCGTGCGGCTGCGCTGAGGGCCTTGGCGACGCCGCGCCGTGCGCACGGAGCGGGCTTGCGGGCCCTGCGCGCAGAGGCGGGTTCGGAAAGAGGAGGGGGGCCCGGGACGCGCAAGCGAGACACACAATTCTACGGAGAGGTGCGACATGACGTCGAAGGAGACTTCGTGCGAAACCCGCGCGAGGGGTCGTCTCTCGCGCCGCGATCGGATCGCCTTCGCGACCCTCGCCGCGGTGGTCGAAGGGCGCCGCCGCGCGGCGCAGGGAGCGGAGGGTCACGGCCTCGCCGCCTCCTCGACGACGAGTTCCGTTCCCGAGCCGAGGGACCTGGCGAAGTGGTACTCCGTTGCGGAACGCCCGAGGCCTCGCGCGGCAGCGCCGGACGAGTGGGCTGCGGGTCCGCAGGCATGGGGTGCCCGACCCCTCGTCGAGGAGCCGAGGGACGGGCTGGGACCCGTCGTCTGGGCGGTCGGCGTGGTCTTCTTCGTGGCCCTCGGGGCCGTGCTGGTGCTCGGACCGCCCGCGGCCCTCGCCGGCGTCATCTACGCCGGCTTCTACGGCCTCGTCCTCGGCGGTGCGGTGTGGGCGCGGATGCAGTCGACGCGCGCGGAGCCTGCGCCCGCCGCCGCCCAGGCGGTCGTCGGCGCGGCGGCGTCCCCCGGCCGGTTCGCCGTCCGCTGGCGTAGCTCCCGCCGCGGAGCGCGCCGGAGGGAAGAACGCGCGTCCTCCGAGCGGCGCAGGGCGCCCGAGGCCGCTGGCGGCCCTTGAAGGACGACGTCTTCCCTCTCCCGTCGCGCTGCCGACCGCCCGTCCCCTCCGGCGGACCGGCTTCCCCGCGGCAGGCCGTGGGGTCCGGCCTTCGGGGACGACAAAGGGTGCGGTCGACCCCTGTCCCTACGGAGCGCCCCTCGGAGTCAGGCGAGCAGGGACTCGATGGAGCGCGCGAGGCGTAGGTCTCGTTCGGTGAGGCCGCCGGCGTCGTGGGTCCAGAGGTCGATGCGGACGTCGGCGTAGACGTTGCTCCAGGCGGGGTGGTGTCCCTGGGCCTCGGCGAGGAGCGCCACTCGGGAGAGGAAGCCGAAGGCCTCGTTGAAGTCGGCGAAGCGACGCTCGAAGCGCAACTTGCCGTCGACGAGGCGCCAGGAGGGGAGCCCGCCCAGGGCGCGCTCCACCGCGTCGGCATCGAGGAGGGGCGGGACCTCCACTCGGCTCAACGTCGGCCGAGGGTCACCGTGACCTTGACGAGCACCGCGCCCCCTCGCAGGACGGTGAAGACGACCTGGTCGCCAGGTCGATGCTGGGCGATGGCCGCGCCGAAGGCGTCGATGCTGTCGAAGCGGACGCCGTCGAGCTCGAGGACGACGTCGCCGTCTTGGAGCCCGCCCTTCTGGGCCGGCCCTTGGGGCTGGACCTCGCGCACGGCGATGCCGCAGGAGTAGCCCTTGGGCAGACCGCTGCGGAGCTCGGCGGCCTTCACCCCCAGGAAGGGGCGGGGGCCGCGCGGAGCGGGCTTCGTGCGGGG
>RFHU01000512.1 GCA_003695705.1 Planctomycetota bacterium | reverse complement strand
GGCCGACGGCCCCCCGCGGGGAACAGCGGTGTTGGGGAGTGACGGGACGCGCCGCCCGGGCGGCTTCGCCCCGGGGTGCTTCAGCGGAAGAGGTCGACCTCGACGGTGGTGCTGCGGGGTTCGCAAGGCTCTGCGGGCACGACGGGCACCTCGCAGGTCGGCGCAACGCGACTCCGCTGGCGAGCGCGGCTGCGAGCGCGGCGACGGGCGGTCCGGCGCAGGGCGCGCGGCGAGCAGGCCTTCACCGTGACGGCCGGCACCCACACCCGGACCTGGCGGGTCTCGCAGCGGGGCGGCACCCACGTCCGCTCGTAGCGGGTGACCGTGCGCGCCGGGATCCAATGGCGCTGGTGGCGGACCTCGTAGCGCGCCGGGACCCACACGCGCTCGCAACGAGTCTCGTAGACCGGGGGCACCCAGCGCCGGTGGGAGTTGGCGCAGGGAAGGGCGACGCGGACCCTGACGCCGCGGAAGGGGCGGAAGGCGATGCGCGCGTGCGCCCGACAGCGCGCGCAGGAATCCGTGCTCACCCACCGGCCCGGACGCAGGACCACCCGCCGGGTGACCGTTTCGTAGTGCCCGGGTTGCACGCACACGCGCTCGGAGGTCGTCTCCCAGCGTCCGGGCACCGTTTCCGGGCAGGGGCGCACGACCCAGCGACCGGGAACGGTCACCTGCTGGGTGCGCGTCTCGTAGTGCCCCGGGCTCAGGACCACGTCCGGGCAGGTGCGCCCGTCGTCGCAGGCCGAGGCCGCCGAGGCGACGCCGAGGATCGAGGAGAGGGCGAAGAGCGCGACGTTTGGCTTCATGACTGGCTCCTGCGGTCGGGTGTGGAGGGCCGCGATCGACCCCGCTTCGCCCCCTCCGACGGAGCTCCTGCCGGTTTATTTGACGCCGCGTAAAGTTTTCCTAACTCATGCCCTGCGCGCCGGTTGGACTCGGGTCACGCCACGCCGTGCGCCGTCGCCAAGGCCGCTGCCGGCGGAGCGGGCGAAGGCCGCAGGAAGACGCGCCGCAGGTCCTCGAGGGCCACGAAGAGGCAGGGGACCGCGTAGAGGGTCAGGACCGTCGCGGCGAACACCCCGCTCGCAATGGAGAGGGCCATGGGAATGACGAACTGCGCCTGGAGGCTGGTCTCGAGGAGGATGGGCAAGAGGCCCACGACCGTGGTCACGGTGGTGAGGAACACGGGCCGGAAGCGCACCCGACCGGCCTGCGAGGCTGCCTCGGCGGGGCTGGCGCCGGCCGTGCGGCGCGAGTTGGCAAAGTCGATGAGCACCAAGGCGTCGTTCACTACGATGCCCGCCAGGCCCACCATGCCGAAGATGCTGAAGATCATCAGCGGCAGGCCGAAGAGCAGGTGCCCGAGGACGGCCCCGGCGAAGCCGAGCGGCACGACGCTCATCACGATGAGCGGCTGCGTGTAGCTGTCGAAGAGCAGGGCCAAAATGGCGTAGATCCCCAGGAGCGAGAGGAGGAAGCCGATCCCCAGCGAGCTGAGGGTCTGGGCTTGCTCTTCTTGCTGCCCGCCAAAGACGAAGCGCGTTTCGGGAAAGCGAGCCCGGAGCGCCGGGAGGACGCGCTCCTTCATCTCCTGAACGACGAGGTTGGCGTTGGTCTGGGTGTCGTCCACGTCGGCCGAGAGGGTGACCTGGCGGCGGCCGTCGCGGCGGTCGATGCGGCTCAGGCTCCGACCGCGCTCGACGCGGGCGGCCCAGGCAAGAGGCAAGGGCGGACCGCCCGCGCGGCGCAGGCGCATGCGCTCCAGTTCGCTGGCGCTACGGCGCAGCGAGCGCGCGTAGCGCACCCGCACCTCGACTTCGTCCCGTCCGCGCTGGAGGGTCATGACTTCCTCGCCGTTGAAGCCCGCATAGAGCTGCCCAGCGAGGTCGGCCACACTCGAGCCCAGGGCGTCGGCGCCGGGGCGCACGTCGAAGCGCAGCTCCCGCTTGCCGGGTTCGAGGTTGTCCTCGATGTCGAAGACCCCTGGGTAGCCGCCCCAGGCCGCGCGGCTCTCGCCCGCCACCGCGCGGGCGCGCTCTGGATCCGAGCTGAGAATGCGAAGCTCCAGGGGACGTCCGCCTGGACGGTGGCGGGTTCCCCCCATGACGAGGGTGCGGACCTCGGGGAGGGGCCCCACCCGCTCGCGCCATTCCTTGACGATGGCGAAGGCCTTCACGTCGCGCTGGTTGCTCCGCGCGAGCTCGACGCGGACCGAGCCCTTGTGGCTGCCGCCCTCTCCCACACGGGCCAGGACGCGGCGCACGATGGGCCGCCCGTCGCGCGCGAGGCCGTAGCGCTTGCGCAGATCGGCCGCGGCGCGCGCCAACCGCTCGACCACCGCGCGCGTGCGCTCGAAGGAGGTCCCCTGGGGCATGGTGACCTTGGCCTCGATCATGCGCGCGTCGAGGCGCGGGAAGAAGATGAACGCAGGCCGTCCCGTCGCCACGAGGGCGCCGACCACGACGAGGAGCGCCGTTGCACCGGCCAGGACCACGTAGCGGTAGCGCAAAGCCCAGTCGATGCTGCGTCCGTAGCGCCGCTCCACGAAGTCCTCCGTCCAGGCCTCGACGCGCTCCCGCCAGCGCTGGAGACGGGTGCCCGTCCGGGCGGGTGCGTGGCCGTGGGCGAGGTGGGCGGGCAGGATGAGCAAGGCCTCGATCAGCGACGCGATCAGGCAAGCGACGACGGCCACGGGCATGATGCGAATGAACTTGCCCATCATGCCGCCCACGAAGAACAGCGGCAGGAAGGCCACCGCGGTGGTGGTGACCGAGGCGATGACCGGCCACGTGACTTCGGCGAGGCCGCGAAGGGCGGCCTCCAGCGTGTAGCCCTCCTCGCGCATGTGCCGGGCGATGTTCTCGCCGACGACGATGGAGTCGTCGACCAGGATGCCCAGGATCATGATCAGGCCGAAGGAGCTGATCATGTTCAGGCTGCCGCCGAAGAGGAGCAAAAGGGCCATGGCGGCGAGGAAGGCCACGGGGAGGCCCCAGGCCACCCAGAAGGAGAGGCGGAAGCCGAGGAAGAAAACGAGCACGCCGAAGACCAGGACCAGGCCTTGCAGGCCGTTCTCGGTGAGCATGGAGAGGCGGTCGATGACCGCCTGCGAGCCGTCGTTCCACACCGCGAGCTCGCAGCCTTCGGGCAAGGTCGCCCGCCGTTCGCTCAGCCAGGCCTTCACGCGCTCGGCCACGCGGATGGTGTCGGCCTCCTTGCTCTTGAAGACCGTGAACAGGACCCCGGGACGCCCGTCGAGGCGGAGCAGGCGCCGGTCCTCGACGAATCCGTCGCTGACGCGGGCCACGTCGCGGAGGAGGACGCGCGTCCCGTCGGGGCGGGTGAGGACCGGCACGTCGAGCAACTCGCGGCCGACTTCTCGCTGCCGCTGGACCCGCACGAGGCGCTCCTCGCCGGGCGAGCGGATGACCCCTAGGGGGCGGTCGAGGCTGGACCGGCGGATGGCCCGCGAGACGTCGGCGAAGGAGAGACCGTAGCGCTCGAGGTCGTCCTCGCGCAGTTCTACGGCGAGTTCGAGGGGGCGCAGCCCGCTGGTGGTCACCTCGCTCACGTCCGGCAGGAGGAGGAGCTCTTCTTCGAGCTGGCGGGCGAGGTTCTTCAGGCTCACCTCGCGCAGCTCTCCGGAGAGGACGACTTCGATGGCGTTGCGGCGATTGGCGAGGAGCTCGACGTCGGGGTCCTCGACTTCGTCGGGGAAGGTGGTGAGGCGGCTGACTTCGTTGCGCACGTCGACGAGCACGTCGCGGGGGTCGGCAATTTCGTCGTCGACTTCGATCCGCACGCTCGCGAGGCCTTCGGAGCTGGTGCTCTCGACCTTGCGCACCCCCTCCAGGCTGCGCACGGCCTCCTCGATCTTGATGGTGACCGACTCCTCGATGTCGTCCGGGGTCGCGCCCGGATAGACGGCGGTGACCGTGATGGTGTCGAAGTTGAACTCGGGAAACATTTCCCGGCGAAGGTTGAGCACGGCCGCGATGCCGGCGGCCATGAGGCACACCATGAGCAGATTCGCGAAGACCGGGCTGCTCGCCGCCGCCGCCAGGGCCCGCTTCACGGCGTCTCCTCAGGTTCGACCACCTCGACCACCGCCAGGGGGGTGCCTTCGACCACCCGCTCCAGGGGGCTAACGACCACCTGCTCCCCGGACTCGAGCCCCTCTTCGACGAGGACCCAGCCCGCGGCGCGGCGACCGATCCGCGGGGTCGCGATGGCCAGGCGTCCGTCGCGCACGACGTAGACCATGCCCCGCTCCTGCAACGCTTCTTCCGGCAGGAGCAGGCCGCGCAGAGGGGCCGCGGGGCGCAGGCGCACCCGGCAGAAGACTTCGTTGAGCAGCGGCATGCGACCGGCATGGTTCTCGACTTCGACGACGGCGCGCACCGTCTGCGTGTCGCCGTCGACGGGCTCGAAGCGAACCAAGCGACCGCTCCAGCGGTAGGTGACGCCGTCGGCTTCGGCCTCGACCGAAATCTCTTCGGCCTCCTCGGGGCTTCCCTGCGGCGGCGTCCCGGCCCCGCCTCCCAGGAGCAACGCGTCCCCCAGGGAGAGGGGCGCGGGGAGTTCCATGCGGCGATCGTCGGAGACCACGAACAGCTCCTGCCCGGCCTTGACGAGCTGGTGCTGCTCGATCTGCACGTGGGAGATTTGCCCGCCGAAGGGCAGGCGGATCCGTGTGCGCTCGAGGTCGAGTTCGGCCCGGCGCTGCCGGGCGCGCGCTTCCGCCAGGCGGGCACGGGCGGCTGCGAGCTGCGGTCCGAGCTGATCGCGGGTCGCTTCGAGAGCGAGGAGCGCGTCCTCGGCACGCAAGGCGGAGATCCGAGCCGTGTCCAGTTCGCGGTCGGTGCGGACTCCCTCGCCGTGTTGTTCTCGGATCCGCTGAAGCTGCTCGCCTTCGAGGTCGCGCAGGCGCCGGGCGACGTCGACTCGGGAATGGATGGAGGCGATCTGGGCCCGCAGACGGTCCACTTCGGCCTTGGCCGCGTCGGCGAGGGCGGTCAGCCGCTGCGCTTCGACGCGGTAGTCGGCGTCGTCGAGTTCGATGACCGCCGTGCCCGCGGGCAGGGTCGCTCCGCCTTCGAGCCGAGGATGGACGCGAACGGCCTCGCCGCCGACGCGGGCGGAGACGATGGCGTAGCGACTCGGCCGAGCGCGGGCGTAGGCGACGATCTCCGGCCGTACAGCGCGTTCGCGGAGTTCGACGACGCGCACCCCGACTCGAGACGGTGTCGGAGCCACGCGGGGCGGCTTGCGGCGGGAGAGCACGACGGCCGCGACGGCGACCGCGCAGAGGACGAAGACGCCCCCGACCGCGAGGCCGGTCCGTCGCCAGTCGACGACTTCGAGCGCCCGCGGATCGTGGCCGCCCGCCCCGCCGCGGCGTGGGGTCGCCTGGGGCTCGTCCGTCCCGCCGGACGCCGCGAAGGAGGAGACGCGGTCTGCTTCCCTCGCCTGCGCCGAGGCGGCTTCCGAAACTGTCGCTTCGGGGGGGCTGGCTTCCCGCTGCTCCGTCCGGCCCGGGCTCGCGCCGGCAGCGGGTTCGCGGGTACCGGCCGGGGAACCCGGAGGCGGTTCGAGGCTTGCGTCTTCGGGGGGGGTCATGCCCGCACCTCGAGGCCGAGGGTCTTGAGGAAACTGCTCGCGATGTGCTCGCCAAGCGCGGGGATCTGCTCTTCGCCGAAGGCTTCGGGACCGAAAAGGCGGTCGAGCACGGGGCGAGCGTGGCGGAAGAAGACGCACTGGCCGATGAGTCCGAAGGTGTAGAGTCGGCGCGCGTCCGGGTCGAGGTCGGGGCGGGCCCGTTCGACCAGGGCGTCCACCCCTTCGATCAGGGGCCGGATGTGGGTTTCGGCCACTTCCTGCAAGGCCTCGCTCGGATCGGCGAGTTCGCGGGCAACGAGTCGCCCTTGCCAGGAGCGACCCACCGAGTAGAGCCGGCGCAGCATGGAGAGGACGAAACTGCGCACTTGCTCGGGGACGTCCTCGCCGTCGAAGCGTGCGGGATGTCGGCGGCGGGCGCTCTCGAAGGCGTGGCGGAGGGTTTCGCGGTAGAGAGCCTGCTTGCTCCCGAAGTGGTAGTTCACCGCGGCGAGGTTCGCGCCGGCCCGCTCGCAGATCGAGCGCACCGTGGCGCCACGAAAGCCCTCGGCCGCAAAGACTTCGCCGGCCGCTTCGAGCAAGCGCGCCCGGGTTCCGCGCGGTTCGTCCACGGTCCGCTCCCTTCGAACGATCGATTCAAACAAGCGTTTTATCCTCTCCTTCCCGGGGCCCGCGGGCAAGCCTCGGTGCAGCGGCGCCGCAAGCGTCGCCCGCGAGGGTCGCTCGCCCCGGGGCTGCTCCGAGCCCTCGCCGAGGGTGCGGCGCCTTGGCCCAGGGACCGACCTCGCGCGCCGGGAAGCTCCGGCGTAGGGTGACGGACGTGAGCGCTGCCGAACGGGCCGTCGTCGCGCACGTGCTCGAACGGGGCTACCTTTCCCCCGAAGCGCTGGCCTCGCTCGAAGCCGAGGGACCCGCCGAGGACTTCTTGCGGCGGCTCGCGACCGCCTTGCCCGCGCGACGCGACGAGCTGCGGGCGGCCTGGCAGCGCGCCCTCGACGACGCGCCGACCCTCCCGCCTCCTTCGGGCGCCCTCGGCCCCGGCGCCGACGCGCCGACCCTCTCCCCTGGCCCGAGCGTCCTCGGCCCCGTGCCCTCTCCGTCCTCCCCGGCTCACCGGAGCGAGCCCCTTCCCGCCGTGGGCGAGCGCGTCGGGCCCTACGCCGTCGAGTCGGTCCTCGGACGCGGCGGCATGGGGGTGGTCTACGCCGCGCGCCACACCGTCTCGGGCCGGCGCGTCGCCCTCAAGATGCTCGCCGCCGACCGGGTGGACGACCCCTCGGCCCTCGAGCGCTTCGCCCGCGAGGCCGAAGCCACCGCCCGCCTGCGGCACCCCGGGTTGGTGGCCGTGCACGAGCGCGGAGAGCACCGCGGGAACCCCTGGTTCGCCATGGAGCTCGTCGACGGCCGCTCCCTCGACCGCGTGCTCGCCGAGGAAGGACCCCTCGAGGTGGCCTCGGCCTGCGCGCTGGCGCGCCAGTGCGCCGAGGCCGTCGACGCCGCGCACCGCGCCGGGGTCCTCCACCGCGACCTGAAGCCCGCCAACCTCCTCCTCACCGCCGACGGGCGCGTGCGGGTGACCGACTTCGGGCTGGCCCGCCTCACCACCGCCAGCCGCGCCTCCCTCACCCGAACCGGCGAGGCCGTGGGCACGCCCGCCTACATGTCCCCCGAGCAGGCCGAAGGCGACGG
>RFHU01000054.1 GCA_003695705.1 Planctomycetota bacterium | reverse complement strand
GATCGACGAGCGGATCCTGGAGCTCAACACGCCGCCTCCGGCCCCGCCTCCTCCCGACGACCTCCCGCTCTTCTCCGACGCCCCTGACCCTGACGACGCCGGCCCTGGGAACAACCAGTCCGCCGGCAAGCGGCTCAGCGGCAAGACCACCAAGGGAAACAAGTGGCTCCGCAGCGCACGGGTCATGGCTGCGCGTGGCCTCCGCCGAACCAAGGGCTACCTCTCGAGCCAATACCGCAGGCTCGCCGCCCAGCGCGGCAGCATGCGCGCCCAGGTCGCCGTCGCCCACTCGATCCTCAATGCGATCCGGCACCTCCTCTCGAGGGCGATTCCCTGTAACTCGCAGGCTCGTCGCACGCCTCCAGCGTCTCGGGCATCAGGTCAGGCTCGAAGCGTCTCCGGCCTAGCTCGCGCGGGCAAAGACGCGGCGGGGCAGGGGCAACCGAACTTTTCGAAGCAGACTCATGGCGACGAGCAGCCCTGCAAGTCCCCAGGGACGCACCCTTCACCGCACCAGCGCGAGGCGGACCCTAGTCCCTCGGTCCGTCGACGCCCCCACGCCGTCGGGCGCCGACGGCGCCGCGTTCGCTGGAGCGCCGACGCGCTCGCCGCTGGGGCAACTCGCGGCACGTCCGCTCTGGGTCAACGGGGTGGACGGGGCGCGACCTGCTCGGGGAACGCAGGGCGCCCGTTGTTCGCCTTCTCGCGCGTCGGCACCGCGACGGTGTCCTCCTCGAGGCGCGGCAGGGGCGGAGCGTCAAGGGCGAGGAGGATGGTTCGTCCTCCCTCGTCGGCGAAGCTGTGGGGGTGCAGGGGAGGCAAGTAGACCAGGCTCCGCTCGCGCAAGGGCTGGCTGATGAAGTTCCGCGCGGTGCCCTCGTTGCCGACGCCGAGGGTTCCCCAACCGCTGATGACGAACCACAGTTCGTCGTGTCGGCGATGGAGGTGCCGGTCGACGACGCCCGAGACGCCGAGCAAGCGTGCCGTGAAGGCCCCGGGAAGCTCGGCCAGAACGCGCGCCGCGTTCCCGCCCGGCGCAGCCACCACGTCGCGCGGGAAGGCCTCCTCGCTACGGAGTACGCGAACGGCGCCTCCGACGGGGGCTCGCGGACGGCGCGCGACGAGGGCGTAGACCGGCGCGCGCGCGTCCCCCAGGAGCGCGCCGCGCGCCCCCTTGGGGAGGAACACCAAGCAACCGGGGTCGAGGGGAACGCGCTGGCCGCCGGCCTCCAAGATTCCCTGCCCTTCGGTGACGACGAGGACCTCTGCTGCGGCCTCCGCAGGCGGAGGAAGGCGTCCTGAGGCGCGCAGCGCCCCGATCTGCATGTGCATGCCCTCGAAGAAGGACAGTTCCACGGCTCGCTCGCCCGTGGCATCGAGGCGTTCCTGGGCCTGGTCCCAGCGCCCCAGCCAGGGAGCAGCGGACGCCACCGGCTCCGGATCGAGCGGGCGGACGGTGCTCACGCAGCCGGCAAGGGCCACGAGCCCGAGGGTGGGAACGGTCCGCTGGCGAAGCACGCGCTTCCTTCCTGCCCTGGCGAGGGAGGGGCGGCGTCCTAGGAGCCCCCCGCGCCCTGCTTCTGTCGAGCGAGGCGCTCCCAGAAGGCGCGGGCCTGCTCGTACTCGGCGTTGCCTGGGTCGAGGAGCGCCGCCGCTCGGTAGTGCTCCAGGGCGAGTTCGTCCTTCTGGCGAGCCGCTTCGAGTCGTCCAAGCTTGAAGTGGACCGCGGCCTTTTGCAGCTCGAGAACGCGTCGACTCCGGCGCACGGCTTGGATGACTTGTCCCTCCTCGAGGGTCTTGGTGCCCTTGGCGTCGAGCTCCCGCACGGTCTCGAGCAGCTCCTTGCTTCGTCGCTCCAGGGTCTCGAGGGCGCGGTCGAAGGCGACCCGAGCCGAGCTAAGGGCCTCCAACCGCTTGGCGGTGGGGAGGCGCTCGCCGGGACGATCGTCGAGAGCGTTGCCAAGGTAGGCGTCGGCCTGGCCCACCAAGGCGTCCAAGTAGTCCTCGTCGTAGCTGAGCGCCTGGCTGAAGGCGAGGATGGCCTTGCGGTAGGACTGCTCGCGAAGCGCGATTTGGCCCAGGTGGTAGTAGGCGAACTTCCGCGCTTCGTCGGGGTCTCCGGCATCGAAGTCCGCTCGGTCGATGATCCGATGCAACTCGGCCCGGGCCTCCTCCATGCGCTCGAGTTCCTCGTAGAGGAGCACCGCCCGGGTCATGCGGGCGCTCGAGAGCGAAGGGTCGATGTCCAGCGCCCGGCGCAGGAGGTCCAAGGCACGCTCGAGCTGGAGCCGCCGCTGGGCTAGTTCCTTCGGGCTCGCCGCAGGCTCCTCGGCTCTTGCCGGGTCGCGGGCGATGATCTCGGCCGCTTGGGCCCACAGCCGACGCGCCGCCTGGCGCTCTTCCTCGGTGAGCCGCGCGCCTTCGAGGTTGGGCGCCACCTCGCGGATGCCCTTGCGCACCAGGTCGCGCCCGTTCTCGTTCCACCACGCACTCCACTTGGCGATGGCCGCCTCGCGCTGCTGCTTGGAGCCCCCGGGGAGGTAGCCGAAGGTCTGGCCGGTGTATTCGCGCAGCTTGTGGACCGCCGCCCGGCGGATCTCCGGATCGCTGAGGCGCAGGGCCTCGATGAGAATGGGAACCCCTGCGTAGATCCCTGCGTCCCCCAGCGCGAAGGCTGCGGCCAGGCGCAACGGTCCCTCGGGGAGACGCAACACCTCGGCAAGCTCCTCGAACTTGCGCAGGGCCGACATCTGGCTGACGCAGAAGGCGCGGATCTGCGGGTCGGCATCCGTCTTCACCACGTGGAGGAGGAGGGGGCCGACGCGGTGCGGGGCCTCCATGACGCACAGGCGGAGCGCGGACATGCGCTCGCTCGGGTCCTCGCTGATCAGCCGCTCGCCGATGCGCTCGTGCTTCTTCTCCACTTTGCCCGGCAGGACACGGCGCAGGGCCTCGAGACGGTCGAGAACATCGAGGACGGGCTTGACCCGCTCGGCGGCTTCGCCTTCGAGGGTCTCCAAGTAGGAGCGGGCGAAGACGCCCAGGCCGATGAGGGCCTTCCGCGCCGCGCCGCGCGTCCGCAGGTCGGGCGCCCCCGTTTCGTCGACCTTGGCAAGGTCCTCGACGAGGCGGCGAACTCTGCGCTCGAGCTCGGTGCCGCCTCCCTCCGGGAGCCCTTGGGAGGCCTTCTCGCGGCGACCGTCTCGCCAGGTGATGGTGTCCACGGCGGTGCGCGGGTGGCGGACCTCTCCGCGGTCGCCGAAGGCGACGATGACCTGGGTCCCGTCGGGTGAGAGGCGCACGTCGCCACGGACCACGCGCCCGTCCTTGAGGAGCACTTCGTCCGCCTCGCGCTTGGCGGGTTCGTCTGCGGCGTCGCGGTCGACGCGGATCACGTCCTCGCGGTCGACGGAGATTCCTCCGTATTTCGGGTGCTCGACGAAGAGCCGGTCGCCTTGGTCGACGACCCGACCGCTGAGGACGCGGCCGTCCTTGAGGTAGACGGTGTCCCCGCGCGCTGCGCCGGCGGCGAGGAGGAGGATGGGCACCAGGAGGAGCGGAGGTCTCATAGGGTTCTCCGGCGAAGCGAGCATGGTCGCCGGCGGGGGTCATCCGGTTGTCACGCGCCTCGGTCGACGCTCCCGCGGGGGCCGCGGGCCGCGCCCGCCACTATACCTCGCGCGCGCTGGAGCCCGCTCGGAGAAAGGCCTTCGGAGGCTACGCGCAGGTTGCGGCGGATCAGCGGCGGCCAACGAGCCGCCCGAGCAAGCCCTTGAAGCCCCAGCCGTCGAGCTGGGGGGTGCTCTGGAGGTCGAGGCCCGTGTCCTCTGCGTCGGCTGCGGGCCGGAGCTCTCGGATCTTGATGGCCAGGCCGGCGCCGAAGCGCTCCAGGATCGCGCGGCAGCTCGGAGGCCGCTCCTCGCGCGTCTTGGCCAGCATGCTCGCCACGAGCTCCTCGAGTTCCGCCGGCCACTCCAGCTCGGGGCGCGCCTCCACGAGGGTCAGCGGCGGACAGATCAGGTGCTGGCTGAGGTAGCCCTGGCTGGTCTCGGACTCGAGCGGCAGCTTCCCCGTGAGCAGCTCGAAGAGCATCACGCCCAGCGAGTAGATGTCCGTGCGCCCGTCGATGGGGTCGTTGGTCACGCTCTCGGGTGCCATGTAGGCCGGCGAGCCACTGACCTCTCCCGTGCTGGTGAGGAAGACGTTGAGTTCGTCCTGGCGCTCGGTCGTGGGCTTGGCCAGGCCGAAGTCCATGATCTTCACCTCGTGCTGCCCGCCGGCCACGACGAACACGTTCTCCGGCTTGAGGTCGCGATGGACGATGCCGGCTTCGTGGACGGCCTGCATGCCCTCGAGGATCTGCGTGAAGATCGGCGCGGTGAGCTCGGGATTGAGCGGTTGTCCGCCCGCCTGCTCGAGCAGATCGCGCAGCTCTCGGCCCGCCAGCGCGGGAACCACCACGTAGCTGAGCCCGCTGGGGGTCGTCCCGGTCTCGATGATGTGGATCACGTTGGGGTGCTGGACGCGCCGGGTGAGGTCGATTTCCCTCTGGAAACGCCCCTTCTCCTCCTCGCTGGCAGCTTGGTTGAGGAGGACCTTGATGGCGACGAGTTCGCCCGCCCCGTCCTTTTGGCCGAGGAAGACCGCCCCCATGCCGCCCACCCCCAGGACCTCGACGACGCCGTAGTCTCCGATGCGCTGCAGCTTGCGCACGTCGTCGGGGCTGGCGAGGACGGGCTGCGCCGAGGGGAGCCCGGCGGCGGGAGCGGCCGAGCTCACCCCGGCCTCTGCGTCGGCCTTGGCCGCGGCCACCGCCTGCGGATCGACCTTGGCCGTCTCGGCGTACGGATCGACGGCGGGGGCCTGGCCCGTTGGCCGGTCGGCGTCCTTCGCGGACGGCGGGTGCGCCGCCCCACGACGGCGGGCGACCTCGCGCAGCAGCTCGAGCTCGGCTTTGTCCACCAGCGCGCGTGTGGCCTTGGAGCGAAAGAGAGTCGAGATCTTGAATTCCTCCGGGTCGAGGGAGCGGCTGCCGGGAACGAGCGGCTTCTCGACCCCCGCGAAGTCCTCGCGTCGGTAACGGGAGAGGACCCGTTCGTCGTCTCGGGCGAGGACGCGCTGCTGCTCGTCGACGAGGTCCCGATCGTCCTCGGGGCGGAGGTTTCCTCTCCGCACGAGGACGTCGCCGAGGCGCCGGCGGAAGGAGGCGCGCTCGAGCTGGGCGAGCAGCTTGGCGACCTTCTCCTTTTTGATGGTCGTGTCGCGTTCGAGGAGACGCACGTAGATCGCCTCGCGCCGCACGTGTTCGTAGAGGGCGGTGCGATGGCGGACGAAGGCCACGGCGCTCGGATCCAGGGCGCCGCGGTGCACCAACCCGTTGACCAGGTCCCAGCGCGGATCGGCGTCTTGGTCGAGGAGGCGGAGGACCTCGCGCACGGTGTCCGGCGGGCAGAGGCCCATCTGCACCACGATCTTCCCCGCAACGACGTCCGTGGCCCTCAGCACGGGGGCAGTCTAACGCGCGGCGCTCCGGCGCGTATCCATTGGCGGAGTCGTTCGTTACAGAACCGAGACCCTTCGGCGCGCGGCGGTCCTTAGGCTCCCCACCGAGGAAGGATCCGTCCCTCGGCGGGCGGCCTCGCGTCGCCTGCGACGACGAAGCCTGGCCGTGGGGAAGAAGGGAAGGCAGGCAATGGTGCGCATCGCAGTGGTGCTCCTTGCGCTCGCTTGCGCGGCGCCGACCGCCGCTCAAGGCTTCGGCTTCGGCAAGCAAGAGCCCGACGTCGTCAACCTCGGCGTCCTGGGGGCGGGCGTCGACGTGCAGGAGGAGACTCTCCCCGTGCGCCTCGTCCTCCCGGGTGGGCCTGCGGCCCAGGCGGGCTTGCGGGTGGGAGACGTCATCGTCGGCGTCGCCGGCGCCCGCCTCCAGAAGACTGCGGACCCCCTGGCCGGTCCGGTCGAACAGGTGATCGCCGCGGTGGAGCGGGCCGAAGCGACCAAGAAGAAGCCGGTCGTGGTGCTCGCCGTCCGCCGCGGCGCCGAAGAGGTGCAGGTGAGCGTGCGGGTCCCCTACCTGGGCAAGCATTCGCGCTCCTGCCCCTCCAAGTGCAAGAAGTGCGCGCGGGTGGTGGAGCAGGGCCTGGCCTTCCTGGCCCGGACGCAGGGGCCGAGCGGGGAGTTCCCCACCGACCTAGGCGGCAAGACGGGCAAGGTCGTCGTCACCTCCCTGGGCGGCCTGGCCTTCCTGTCGGCGGGGGTCAAGCCGGGGCGCGGCGGACCGCTCGATCGCGCCGCGCGCTACGTTCTCTCCCACGTGGGCAAGGAGGAAGCGTCGCCTCTGGCGGGCGCCGGCGGGGGAAACTGGAACCAGGTCAACTGGGAACTCGCCTACGGGCTGATGTTCCTGGCGGAGATGGCCCACCGCACGGGCCGCCCGGAGTTCTTGCAGAAGTGCCACGAACTCGTAACGGCCCTCGAGCGCACCCAGGAAGCCTCGGGTGGCTGGGCCCACGGGCCGGGCGGCCCCAACGCACTCGGCTACGTGGAACTCGAGATCGTCTCCAACTACGCCCTGCTCGGCATGGCCGCGGCCCGCGGGCTGGGGGTCGAACTCGATGCCGCCAAGCTCTCCAAGGCCTTGTCCTGGATCGAGGAGACGAGCGGTGGCACGGGGGGCGTCGGCTACTCCACGCGGCCGGGCCAGAAGGGCTTCGGCGACGCAGGTCGCACCGCGGGCGCCATCGTCGCGTTCCAGGCTCTGGGGGCCGAGCGGCATCCCTTCTTCCGAAAGATGGTTGGCTTCTACCAGGGCAACTTGCGCAAGCTCCCCGCAGGACACGTATCGCCGGCCATGCACCTCCTCGCGGGGGCCATGGCGGCCCACGTGCTGGGCAAGAGCGCCTGGAAGACCTACTGGAAGACCTACCGGACCCACGTCATGGGAGTGCGCAAGCCGGATGGTTCCTTTGCGCCGACGCCGACCCACGAGTCGCGCAGCCTGAGGAACAACACCGACCGCACCGTCGGTCCGCGCTGGACCACGGCGACCTACGTGCTGATCCTGACCCTGCACAAGGGGAACCTGCCCGCGCTCCTCGGCGGCGGAAAGGGCAGGAAGAAGGGCAAGAAGAAGATCCGAGCGCGCCCGCGCACCGGCTCCCGTCCGCGCACCGGCGCGCGTTCTTGACTTCGCACGGCGCCGGGAACTCGGAGCGGAGCCACCGTCGCGCACTGCAGGTTCGTGTCCGTCGCGCCCGCCGCGCGCCCCGGCGAGGCCAAAGGCGCCAGGGCCCTCCGGGGGGCGTCGAGGAGGCACACTCGTTCCTAGCCCGGAGAGGCCGCCGCTTCGAGGCCAAGGTTCGGACCCGCTCGCAAAGGCCGTGGAGGGGCTGACGAGGCGGCCCGACCGCCTTCGGCCGCTGGGCGGCGGACGGAAGCGGTCAGGGCGTTCCGGGCGGACTGCTGGCGCCGAGCGCCATGCGCGTCAGCCGCCAGCCACCGGGCGCCGGGAGGACCGTGTCGCACCAGGCTTGTCCCTGATGGCGGTAGCGGAACTGCACTCCGTGCAGTTCGCCGCAGAGCAGGGCCTCCCGCGTCGCGGCGAGGGTCCACTCGCTCCCTCCGGGCTCGCAGGGCCGGTGACGACCCCGCTTGGGGAGGACCTCGAGGTCCTCGGCGCAAGCGGCCAGGTCGTCGAGCAGGCGCTCGAGCGTGGAGGCATCGATGATCTCTTGCTGCAATTCAGGCAACTCGACCGTCACGCGATCCGTTCCTCCCTGGGTTCGGGCCGTTGTGCGACCGGCAAGATCATGACCGCATTCTGCGGCGCGGGACAGACATGCTGGCAAACGCCGCAACCCGTGCACAGAGCGGGGGAGACCTGGGGAGGCCCTGTTCTGTCTAGGGTTAGAGCTCCCTCGATGGGGCAACGCTCCGCGCAAATCGAGCAGGGACTGCCGGCCGCGGCCAGGCAGGAGAGGGGGTCGATGCGCGCCCGGCCCATGTCCGCGGGGAGGAGGGGGTCGAGGGCGCGGGGCGTGCAGGCCGCCGCGCAGGGGCGGTCCGCGCACAGGACGCAGGGGCCGTGCTCGAAGTCGAGGACGGGGGTGCCGGCCCGTGGCCCGCGCGCGGGGGGCAAGGGCCGCAGGGCACCGGTCGGGCACGCGCTCAGGCAGTCGCCGCAGCGGGTGCAGCGCTCGAGGAAGCGCTCTTCCGCGATGGCGCCGGGCGGTCGGAGGAGGGGCAGGACGCGGGCTCTGCGGGCCGGGGCCCCGACGCGGGCCACCGGCGCCGGTCGCGTGGCGTTGCCGGTCGCCGGGCGCGAAGCGACTCGCTGCGCCGCCAGGCGGCGGAGGAAGGCTCCTCCCAGCAGTTCGCGGCGACGAAAGGCGGTCACCTGGCGAAGCCCGTGCCGGAGGCGTGGCACTGCGTGCAGTTGACCCGCCAGGGATGCGTGGTGCGGAGGCCGGGTCGGGCGCGTACGCCGTGGCAGGCCCGGCAGTCCTCGCGCATCAGCGTGGCGTGGGGAATCACCGGCGGCGCGAGCGGGTGCGCTCGTTCGCCGTGGAGGGGAGCGCGCGCACCCTCGAAGGTGTTGGCCGGCGGTGGCTCGGCCGCCGCGAAGAAGGTGGGGGCCGGCGGGGCGTGGCACTGCGTGCAGTTGCCCAGCTCGTGGCCGTGGGGGACCGCGGGGGCAAGCACTCCGTCGACGTCCTTGCCCGCCTCGTGGCAGACCAGGCACGCGGCGACGTCCTGGGCGTCCACCGGATGCGGAACGAGCGGCGGCGCGCCCTCGTAGGCGCGGCGGTCCGCGAGCGCTGCGGCCGCCGCGCGCCGCTGGTCCTCATCGACTACGACCGGGTCGGTGGGGGCGGGGACGTCTTCCCGCAGTTCGTCGATGCGGCTCTCGAAGGAGGCGTTGGGGCCTCGGCGCAGATTGGGCAGCTCGCGGTAGCTGGGCGCAGGGAGCAGGCCCTCCTCCGAAAGCGACGGAGGCGGGGCGGAGAAGCTGCGCTGCGGCGGCTCCTTCAGCTGCGCAAGGCCGGTGACGTAGCCGGCCAAGGCGACGCAGAGGGCCCCGTAGCCGATCAGTCCGTAGGCCTTGAGGGATCTCCGAGGGGACGCGGACCCTGGGGCCTTGCGGTCCGGGGCGGCGGGCTCGGCGGCGTCCGCCGGGGCGGGATCGGGGGCGTCCGCGGTGGAGGACTCGGCAGAAGAAGGGGGCGCTTCGTCGCTCATGGCCTACTCGGGGCTTCGCTTCCCGACGCGCACGGCGCACTTCTTGTAGTCGGGCTGCTTGGAGAAGGGGTCGTGGGCGTCGTTGGTGAGTTCGTTGATGGGCGTCTCCGCATCGAAAAAGGGAACGAAGATGGAGCCCTTGCGCGGCCTCCCCCGGCCGTTGATCCACACCGGCAGGCGAATCTCGCCCCGCCGGGTGCTGATGGTGATCACGTCGCCGTTGCTCACCCCCAAGGCGCGGGCGTCCTCGGGATGCAGTTCGGCGTAGGCGCGCGGCATGGCCCGCTGCAGCTGGGGAACCCGCCCGGTCATCGTCCCCGTGTGCCAGTGCTCGAGGACGCGACCCGTGCAGAGCCACATGTCGTAGCCGTCGCCCGGGACCTCGGGCGGCGGTACGTAGGGTCGGAACCAGATCAAGGCCCGGTCGTCCTTGGTGCGCGAGTGGTAGAACTGGATCCCCTTGCCCTTCTCCACGAAGGGGTCATCGCCCTCGACGAAGCGCCAGCGCGTCTCGCGCCAGCTCCCGTCGCGCTGCTCCACCACCGGCCAGCGGAGCCCGCGCGCCTTGACCAGTTCCCGGTAGGGGGCCACGTTCTTGTGCTTCATGTGGGTGAACGGCCGGTAGCGCTCGTAGAGGACTTCGTCCACGTTGACGTCGTAGTAGTGCTCCCACTTCCACACGGGGACTTCCTTCCCTGCGTCGTCTTCGACGCGGAAGAGGAACTTTCCGTCCTTGTCCTTCATGCCCGGGAAGCCGAGCTCGTAGAGCCGATGGGCGACCGCGATGGTCGTCCAGCAATCGTCGCGGGCTTGCCCCGGCGGCTCGACCATCTTGAACCACTGCTGGGTGCGCCGCTCCGAATTGCCGTAGACGCCGTTCTTCTCCACCCACAGGGAGGCGGGGAGCACCAGGTCGGCCAGCTCGGTGGTCTTCGTCGGATAGACCTCGTTGACGATGAGGAACTTCTCGGGCAGATCCTTCTTCTTGAGGAACAGCTCGTGGGCGTTCGGCAGGCTTTGGCCGGGATTGGTGACCTGCACCCAGATGGTGTCCACGGCGCCGCCGGGAGTACAGAACTCACGCCAGAGGGCGAGGGTGTGCAGGCCGGGCTTTCCCTTGATCCGGCCCGGGGGGACGTTCCAGAGCTTCTCGCACTGCTCGCGGTGCTTGGCGTTCATGACCACCCGGCCGCCGGGGAGCGCGTGACAGAGCGTGCCCACTTCGCGGGCGGTGCCGCAAGCCGCGGGTTGCCCGGTGAGGCTCTGGGGTCCGTCTCCGGGCTTGCCCCAGTGGCCGCTCAACAGGTGAACGGCGTGCACCAGGTTGTTGATGGCCGTCCCTTGGGTGTGCTGGTTCATGCCCATGCACCAGAGGCTGACGATCTTCCGTTCGCGGTCGCCGAAGAGCTTGCCGAGGAACTCCACGTCCTCCACCGAGAGTCCCGAGATCTTGGCGACCTTCTCGGGGGTGTATTCGCTCACGAAGGCCTTGTATTCGTCGAAGGTGATGGGCTTGCCCCACAGCGTCCGAGGGTCCGAGTCTCCGCGGAAGTTGCAGTAGCGCTCGACGAACTCGCGATCCCAGGTGCCGTCGCGGATGAGGATGTGGGCGATGCCGTTGGCGACGGCCAAGTCGCTGCCGGGCTCGAAGAACAGGACCCGGTCCGCCTGCTGAGAGGTCCGCGTGGTGCGGGTGGTCAGGTCGACGATCTGCACCGTCTCGCCGCGCGAGCGGCGATCGACGATGCGGCTGAAGAGGACCGGGTGCATCTCCGCGGGGTTGTTCCCCCACATGATGACGACGTCGCACACGTCCAGGTCGTCGTAGCAGCTCGCGGGCTCGTCGACGCCGTAGGTGCTCAAGAAGCCCGTGACGGCCGAGGCCATGCAAAGGCGCGCGTTGGGCTCGATGTTGTTGTTCGAGAGGCCGGCCTTCATGAAGGTCTGCGCGGCGAAGCCCTCGGGAATCGTCCATTGCCCCGAGCCGTAGAAGCCGAACTTCTCGGGGGCGCGCAGGATGCGTCGGGCGATGATGTCGATCGCCTCGTCCCACCCGATGGGCACCAGCTTGCCGTTCTTGCGCAGGAGCGGCTCGCGAAGGCGATCCTCTCCGTAGAGGATTCCGCCCACGTGGTAGCCCTTCACGCACAGCAGGCCCTTGTTGACAGCAGCCTGGGGATCGCCGGCGATGGCCGCCACCCTGCCCTCCTTGACGCCGACCTGCACGTGGCAGCCCGTGCCGCAGAAGCGGCACGGCGCCTTGTGCCACTCGACGCCCGGCAAGGGGGCGACGCCCTCGGCACCCGGGAGGCGCTTGCCGCGGGACTCGAGGTCCTGGCCGCGGACGGGCCAGGTCGAGCCGACGGCGGCGGCCGCAGTCGCCATGGCGGCGTTGCGCAGGAAGGTCCTCCGGTCCATGTCGCTCATCGTTCGGCCTCGGCGTCTTCGAAGTGAATGGCCAGGACGTCCACGTGGACGGCCGCCGGGTGATCGCGGAGCCACCGCCAGGCGCGGCGGTTGGCCTCCTCGGATGGGGTGTCGAGGACGAGGGCGGCGCGTCGGCCCTCGCTCGGGCCCACCCAGAATTCGGGGCGGGCCGCGAGTTCCTCCAAGAGCGCGCGCGCGCGCTCCTCTTCGCGAGGGAGGTGCAGGAGTAGGGAGCTGACGGGCACGAGGCTGCCTCCGTTGCTCTTTCGCCGCTTCGTCGTGGGGAGCAAAGGCCTCCGCGGCCCGCCCCGCTGTCCGCACGTCGCGCAGGCTCCAGGGGCAAGGAGCTCCGCGACCGCTCGGTCGGCTGCGCGGAATAGCAGGAGACGTGCCGGCGACCGCGATCGCTACGCTGCCCCTTGGACAGCGAAGGGATGCGATCTTGTCACGCTCGTGGAACGGCCGCGGAGGCGACCGCGGGGCGGCGTTCGGCAAACGGCCAGCGCATGGGGGCTCGTCCGGGTCGCGGAGACGATACGCGGCGGCTCCTCACTGGACCCCGAGGTCCGACGAACGTGACGCCTCCTCGCCGCATCCGCCGCGTTGAGGCGGTCCGCGGCGCCTTTGGCTCGGGCCCACGGTTTGCGAAGGGCCGCGCGGAGGTGACCGTCCGTGAAGACCGCCGCGAGCCTTTGGCGCCGCCGAGTCGCCCTCGCCGTCCCCGCCCTCTTCGCCCTCGGCGTGGGAGGCACCCTGGGCTGGTCGCAAGAACCGAGGCGGCCCGCGCGGAACCCAGCGCCTGGCCGAAAGGCAACCGGACGAGTACGCATTCACCGCCCCGCCGGCCCTCCCACGGTCGCCACGGGACGGCGGAACGCGCGCGGCGAGCCGGTCCGCGTGGCGTGTTCGTCGTGCCACGCCACGCGCCCGCCACGCCCGGAAACGAGGCGCTCGGAAGACCTCGACCGCATGCACCGCGGACTCGTCGTGCGCCACGGAGACGTGGGCTGCCTGGCGTGCCACGACCCGGGCGACTACGACTCCCTACGCCGCCCCGACGGGATCTCGGTGCCCTTCCAAGAGGTCATGCAGGTCTGCGGCCAGTGCCACGGACCGCAAACTCGCGACTACCGGCACGGATCGCACGGCGGCATGACCGGCTTCTGGGACCTCTCGCGCGGCGACCGCGTCCGCAACGGCTGCACCGACTGCCACGACCCGCACGCGCCCGCCTACCCGCGGGTCCTCCCGGTCTTCCCGCCCCGCGACGGCCGACCCTCCGAAGGAGCGCACGGTGACGAGTAGGCGCTTGCCGCTGGCGAATCGGCGGACCGTACTCAAGGGCGTGGGCGCGACGCTCGGCGCGGCGGCCTTCGCCAAGGCCCTAGCCCCCCTCGCGGCCTGGAGCGAGGAGGTCTCGGCCGAGGACTTCCTCCAGAGGCACTACAAGGAACTCTCTCCCGAGGACAAGGAGCGACTCTTCCGGCGCCTCGAGGAGGAAACCCGCGAGCGCTACGGCGTGGAGGTCCGAATCAACGACCCCGCTCCGACGGAGGGGGTCACCTTCGCCTACGCATTGAACCTCAGCATTTGCATCGGCTGCCGCAAGTGCGCGGAGGCCTGCCACCGCGAGAACAACCACGACCGGTCCAGCGGCAACAGCTACATCCGCGTGCTGGAAATGGAGAAGGGATCGCTCGACCTCGAGCGCGGCAACGCCCACTACGACCACCCGGTGCCGCAGCCGGACAAGTTCTACATGCCGGTGCAGTGCCACCAGTGCGAGAATCCCCCCTGCGTCGCGGTGTGCCCGGTGGAGGCGACCTGGAAGGAGCCCGACGGAATCGTCGTGGTGGACTACGGGTGGTGCATCGGCTGCCGCTATTGCGAAGCAGCCTGCCCCTACCACGCCCGGCGCTTCAACTGGAAAGCGCCCGAGATCCCCAGCGAGGAGATCAACCCCGACCAGGGCTACCTCTCCAACCGAATTCGCCCCAAGGGCGTGATGGAGAAGTGCACCTTCTGCCTCCACCGCACCCGCGTGGGCCGGCTGCCCGCATGCCTCGAAGCGTGTCCCACCGGGGCCCGCGTCTTCGGCAACCTCCAGGACCCTTCCTCCGAGATCCGCTGGGTACTCGAGAACAAGCGGGTCTACGTCCTCAAGGAAGACCTGGGAACGCGCCCCAAGTTCTTCTACTTCTTCGACGAGTAGCCATGACCACCTCCGCGGCCGACGCACTCCCCGCCTCCGGCGAGCCTCCCTCGCACGCGACCAACTACCCGCGCTTCTTGCTCCGCTCCCTCTGGTTGGCGACGGAAGGCAGCCCGGCCTTCTACGCGTGGATGACGATCCTCACCGCCGTCGCCCTCGTCGGCGCCCACGCCTGGGCGGTTCAGGTTCGCGACGGAATGATCGTCACGAACATGAGCGATCACGTCTCCTGGGGGCTCTACATCGCCAATTTCACGTTCCTGGTCGGGCTCGCGGCGGGCGGCGTGATGATGGTCATCCCCGCCTACCTCTACGACGACCGAGACGTGCACTCCGTCGCCATCGTGGGCGAACTCCTCGCCATCGCCGCCATCGTCATGTGCCTCGCGTTCGTGACCGTCGACCTCGGTCGCCCGGACCGCTTCTGGCACATCGTTCCCGGTGTGGGCCGGTTCAACTGGCCGATCTCGATGCTCACCTGGGACGTCATCGTCCTCGGCGGCTACCTGCTCCTCAACCTGCACATCTGCGGCTACCAGCTCTACATGCGCTTCCTCGGACGCACGCCGGAGAAGCGTTGGTACCTGCCCTTCGTGTTCGTGTCGATCTTCTGGGCCATCTCCATCCACACGGTGACCGCCTTCCTCTACTGCGGGCTGGGCGGACGGCCGTTCTGGAACACCGCCCTCCTCGCGCCCCGCTTCCTCGCCTCGGCCTTCGTCTCCGGTCCGGCCTTCCTCATCGTCTCCTTGGCGGTCCTTCGTCGCTGGGGCAGCCTCACGGTTCGCCCCGGAGCAATCTCGGTGCTCACGAACATTTGCCGGGTGACCGTGCTCATCAACCTGCTGATGCTCGTCTCGGAGTCGTTCACCGATTTCTACGCCGGCGGCAGCCACACCGCTTCGGCGCGCTACCTGTTCTTCGGAATCGAAGGCCACCACGCGCTGGTTCCCTGGACCTGGACCTCGCTACTGTTCAGCGTCGCCAGCGCGCTCCTCTTCCTCCTCCCCGGTGTGGCGGAGCGGCCCCGGCCCCTCCTCGCAGCCTGCGCCCTCTCCTTCGTGGGCATTTGGATCGAGAAG
Organism: Planctomycetota bacterium; assembly: GCA_003695705.1. Taxonomy (GTDB): domain Bacteria; phylum Planctomycetota; class J058; order J058; family J058; genus J058. Next base: position 18,109 of record RFHU01000054.1, on the reverse strand, counting down.
GGCATGGGGCTCATCATTCCCGGCTTCATTCCCTCGACCCTGCACGAAGTCGTGGAGTACGTCCCCAGCCTGGTGGAGTGGCAGATCTCGGCGGGCATCTGGGCCCTGGGCCTGATGGTCTTCACCGTGGCGCTCAAGGTGGCCGTCCCGGTCTTGCAGGGAGACGAGCGCGTCGGAGGAGCGGAGGGCGCCTGAGCCGGGCGCGCAGAGCGGCCCGCGCCGAGGAGTGCGGACCTCAGCGCACTCGCCCCTGCGATCGCGGCAAGGGGGGCCTGCGCCGACGGAGTACGCTACCTTCGGCAGGCGCGCGCGGCTTCGGCTCCGCGCGCGCCGGCGCCGTCTCGAAGCCCGGAGGCATGCACGTGACCCGTTGCCTGGGTTCGCTGCGGACCGTTCTGTGCGCGTCGGTCGCGCTCGGGACGACCGCAGTCCTCGCCCCCCTCTGCGCGCAGGAGTCGCCACCGCGACCCGCGCCCGAGCTGGCCTGGCTGACCACCAACGAGCCCCGCCCCACTCCCTGGGCAATCGAAGTGGGCGCGATCCCGTCGTCGCAGGCGCTGGCGGCCTGGGTCGGCCCGGGGCAGGCCACCTTCCTGCTCCGCTGCGCCGCCTGCCACGGCAACGGAGGGCGCGGCGACGGGCCGCTCGCTTCGTCGCTCGTGCGTCCCCCCCGAGACCTCGCCGGCGGCGCGCTACGGACTCGCGACCGCGAGGGCCCCATCGCGCCCTCCGAGCTCTACCGCGTCCTCAGCGCCGGCGCCCCCGCGCAGGGCATGCCGGCCTTCGCCCACCTCTCGCCCTTCGAACGCTGGAGCCTGGTGGCCTTCGTCCTCGCCCTGCGCGGGGAAGACGCCGCCCTCGCCCGCCCGACGCCGCTGCCGGCCCGTCCCCAGCGCATCGATCCGTCCCGGGGGGCGGAGGTCTTCGCCGCGCGCTGCGCGTTCTGCCACGGAGCGGACGGCGACGGACGCGGGCCTGCGGCGAAGGACCTCGCCGACGCCGAGGGACGCCCCTGTCCGCCCACCGACCTGCGACGGGGCCCCGCGGTGCTGCGCGGGGGAGCACGCCAAGAAGACATCGCGCGTTCCATTTACTTGGGCCGTCCCGGAACGAAGATGGCCGGCGCCTCCGACCTCCCGGCAGAGGACCTGTGGGCCCTCGCGGCCCACGTCGAGCGCCTGGTGCGCGAAGGCGACGCGGCCCGCCGCGCCGCCTGGGACCGCTTCTTCGCGGCGCGGCGGGCTGCGGCGCGCGCCGCACCGCGCCGCGAGGTCCGCGCGTCCGAGGAGCGCTGGGAGCCTGCCCGCTCGGAATACTTCTCCCGCGCGCCCGGCGGCCGGCAGGGTTGCCTCGCCTGCCACGAGGGCATCAGCGCCATCGCCAGCGGCGCCATGGCCGAGGCCCTCGCAGCCTTCTCGGGGGGCGACGCCGAGCGGGAGTGCGTGCTTTGCCACGAGGGACGGGCCGGCGAGGCGAGCAAGGAACGCGCGCACGAGGGCCTCGTGGCGAACCCCGGCAGCCTGTGGGCGACGAGCATCGGCCTGGGCTGCGGCAAGTGCCACTCCGACCGCGGGGCCCTGACCACCCTCCACGGGCGGCCCCTGCCCGAGCCCACCGGCGGCTCCCTCATGAGCGTGGTCTCACGCCAGACCGACCCCAGCGGGGCCAGCGGAAGGAACCACGCGTACCGCATCCAGCGGGCGCTCATGGCCCAGGAGACCGGCAAAGCCTTCCTCGTCTCCGCCTCGGCCGGCCTGGTGAAGGACCGCCCCCGCTTCACCGACTTCGCCGTCGACGACCCCGACGGCGCCGTTCCCTGCGTCGGCAGCCCCGCCTACCGCGAGTTCATCGCTCGTGCCGAGAAACAGGGCTTCTTGCTCCGGCTCGATCGCGGCCAGGGCTACCCCACCTTCGAGGAGGCGGAGGCCCTCACCGGGAATCCCGTACAGGCGGCCTACGCCGACACCTACCGCAAAGACTGCGCGCGCTGCCATCTGTGGGGCGAGGGGAAGGCGGCCACCGGCGAACGGCGCTCTTCGGGGTGCTCGGCCTGCCACGTCCTGAACGCACCCGACGGGCAAACCTTCGACGACGACCCCACGGTCCCCGACGACCGCCCCGGGCATCCCCTCCGGCACCGCCTGGTGCTGGCGATCCCCGAGGAGCAGTGCAACCACTGCCACACGCGCGGCGTACTCACTTTGCACAGCGACGTCCACCAGCAGGCGGGCGTGGGCTGCGTGGACTGCCACACCTCCATCGACGTCCACGGCGACGGAAACATCTACGGTGCGATTCCGCACCAGCTCGAAGTTCGCTGCGAGGATTGCCACGGAACCCGCGAAGCAGCGCCTTGGGAACTGCCCGTGGGCCACGGCACCCCGGCGGCGGGGACCTCTCCGCGCGGGGTCTACGAGCGCGAGGGCGTGCGCCATCTCCTCACCTCGCGCGGAAACCCGCGCTCGAACTGGCGACGCGAGGGGGAGCGGGTGGTGGTCCGCTCCTTCCTCGACGGCCGCGAGCACGTGGCGCCGCTTCTGCGCGACGCCGCGGCAAAGGCGCCCAAGGCCACCACCCCCCCGGCGGCGCCCTCGGGAGGTTGCTCCGCGGCGCGGGACGCACGCCACGACCGGCTCGCCTGTTCTGCCTGCCACAACCAACAGGCTCCCCGCTGCCTCCCGTGCCACACCACCTACTTCTCCGAAGAATTCGCGCAGGACTGGCTCCTCAGCGCATTGGACTACGACACGCGGTCCCTGCGCCAGCGGGCCGTCTTCACCCCGGGAGCCGCCGACCCGCGTCCCCTGGGCGGTCGTGCGCTGATCTGGGGACCGCCCGACGTGCGCCTCGACCGGAGCGGGCGACTCAATCCGCACATTCCGGGCTGCGAAGTCCACTTCACCTACGTGGGGCGCGACGGGAAGGTCGACACGAGCTTCGTCCCCCACCACGACCCCGACGGGGAGGGGTACCCGCCGCCGGTGGCACCGTCGCTGCCCCACGAGTTCTCCACCCCCCGCGGCTGCGCCGACTGTCACCCCGAGGGCGCCGAGCCGGGCCGGCCCATCGTCTTGCCCGGAGCGCAGCACGGGGGCCGCTAGGGTCCGCCTCGAGGTGGACCATCGCCCCTCGCACCGCGGATCGACACGTATCGGAATTCAACCGCCAAGATCGACGAGCGGATCCTGGAGCTCAACGCGCCGCCTCCGGCCCCGCCTCCTCCCGACGACCTCCCGCTCTTCTCCGACGCCCCTGACCCTGCCGACGCCGACCCTGGGAACAACCAGTCCGCCGGCAAGCGGCTCAGCGGCAAGACCACCAAGGGCAACAAGTGGCTCCGCAGCGCACGGGTCATGGGTGCGCTTGGCCTCCGCCGAACCAAGGGCTATCTCTCGAGCCAATACCGCGGGGTCGCCTCCAAGCGCGGCAGCATGCGCGCCCAGGTCGCCGTCGCCCACTCGATCCTCAATGCGATCCGGCACCACCTCTCGAGGGCGATTCCCTGTGACTCGCAGGCTCGTCGCACGCCTCCAGCCTCTCGGGCCTCAGGTCCGCCTCGAAGCGTCTCCGGCTAGCTCGCGCGGGCGAAGACGCGACGGGGCAGGGGCAACCGAACTTTTCGAAGCAGACTCATGGCGACGAGCGTCCCTGCAAGCCCCCAGGGACGCACCCTTCACCGCACCAGCGCGAGGCGGACCCTAGTCCCTCCGTCCGTCGACGCCCCCGCGACGCGACCTCGGGACGCGGCGCCCTCCGCGTCCGTCGCCTCGGAGCTGGCGGTCGGCGCGATCGCGCTGTTCGAGAAGTTGGAGGAAGGCGCTGCGGACCGCCGTCGCCAGTCGGTCGTCCGCCGAGGCGCGGAAGGAGGCCAGCGCGCGGAGGCGCGGCACGAAGAGGGGGTCATCGGGCGCGCTGCACTCGGCCAAGGCGATCACCCGCAAGAGCGCCGCCCGCCGGTCGGCGCTGGGCAGCGGACGGGCTGCGGCCATGTCTTCGAGGTCGTTGCCGGTATGAACGCGCTCGGCCTCCGAGCGCGCGACGAGGTAGCCGGGGCCGCCGACCGGATCGACGTAGGTGTCCGCGTCGAAGGCCAGACCGAAGGGCGCGAGGATCCGCTGCGCGGGCAAGTCGCGACGAAGGACGAAAGGCCCCTTCTTCTCCAAGACCTGCTGGGTGCCCCAGCCAGTGACGGCCGTGAGCAAGCCGCCGCCGCCGCGGACGAAGTCCTGCAGGGCAGCGACGGCGGCAGGGGGAAGCGGATGAACGGTCGTGTGGGGAACGACGACGAGGTCGCAGCCGGCGAGGCTCGGCGCGCGGGCCGAGACGCGCAGCGGCCGCGCACCCTGGCGCGCGAGGAAGTCCACCAGCTCGCAGGGGCCGGTCAGGGCCACGCGGATTCCTGCGAGTGGGCGGTCCTTGCACAGCCAGCGAAGACCGTTGAGGAGGAACCGCCGGGTCTCGGAGGAGACCTGCCAGCCGTTCCCTTGCCCCTGGGCTTTGAGGTAGGCGTCGTGGCCAAGGGCCAGCGCACGGCCCTTCCCGGCGAAGGCCGCGCCGACGAGAGCAGCCGCCACGCCCCCCTGCCGCGCGCGGCCGGTGAGCACGGCGAAGGCGCGCGGGCCGAACACGTGCACCGCCCCCGGAGTCATGTTCGAGTGCGGGAGGGCGCCCACGCCCTCGAGCAGCTCCCGCCGGGCGAAGGCGGCCTCGACTTCCACCCGCAGGCGCAGCGAGCCGGGCCCCTCGTCCGCCGCCTCCTCCACCGCCGGCGCCGACGGTGCGCCGACTTCGGCGGCTTCGGAGAGCGCTTCGGTCCGCGGGGCCACAGCTCCTCCCGCGGCGTCTCCGGAGCGGGGACGGGCTGCGGCTTCGGGCTCGGAGCTGCCGTTTGCGGGGAGCAGAACCGACGGTCGGGGGCTCGCCGCCGCGCGGGGACGCGCAGGCTCGGCTCCGGCCGTGCGCGGACCCTCTGCCGCGCGGGGCGCTCCGGGGCGCTCCTCCTCCGGGTCGTCGGCGCGCGGCGACGCGGGGTCGTCGGCGCCAGGGGGGGCGCGCGCCGGGTCGTGCTCGGTCCGCGAGGCAACCCCGGGCGTGCCGCGGTCGCCGCCGGAGGCGACGAGAAGGACCCCACCGATCAGGGCAAGAGCCAGGGCCGCGCCAGCCAAGGCATAGGACAACGAAGAAACGGGCGTGCCAGCGCGGTGGCGCACGGACCGGACGGCGAGGGCGTCGGCAAGGGCGTCGGCGAGGGCGCCGGCGTGGGGATAGCGATCCTGAGGATCGCGGGCGAGGGCGCGCAGGACGACGCCTTCGAGGCGCTCGGGCACGTGGCCGGGGGCGAGGGTCGAGGGCGGAGGAATCGGCGCTTGCATGGCTTGGAGGATCTCCATTAGGTTTCCCCCCGCGTAGGGCGGCCTGCCGGTGAGGGCGGCGTAGAGGGTCGCTCCGAGGGCATAGACGTCGGTGGGCGGTCCGACGGTCTTGCTCCCGGCGGCCTGCTCGGGGGACCAGTAGCCGGGCGTCCCCACGAACACGCCGGTGGCCGTGAGCCGCGAGGCCGCGGGGTCGAGGCTTCGCACCAGGCCGAAGTCGAGGAGGACGGGTTCGCCGGCGCGGACGAGGAGGATGTTCGCCGGCTTCACGTCGCGGTGGACCAGGCCCTGGGCGTGGGCGACGGCGAGCGCAGTAGCCACCTTGTGCACGATCCTCGCCGCCACCCAGGGAAGGAGCGGACCGCCGCGATCGAGGCGCTCCTGCAGGTCGCGACCGCGCAGGTATTCGAGCACCAAGTAGGGTCGACCCTGATGCTCGCCGGCGTCGAGCAGGCGAACCAGGTTCGGATGCAGGAGAGCCTTCAGTGCGCGCACCTCGCGCCGGAAACGGGCGAGTTGATGAGGAGACGCCTTGCCCTGCGCCGTGAGGAGCTTGACGGCGACGTCGGCGCCGCTCCTCGGGTCGCGGCAGCGATACACGACCCCCGCGCCGCCGCGACCGAGCTCTTCCAAGACGGCGTAGGGACCTACGTGCTGCGGCGTGGCCGCGCTCATTGGGGCAGAGTAGCAGCGCGTCGCGCGGTCGTCTCCTGCCTGGAAAGAAGCGTGCGCCTGCCGCACGTTCCTTCCCGCGCACGCCGCCGAGGAGAGACTCGGCAGGCTGCACCGCAGGAGCGCGGGGCGGCCGCCCGGGCGCCGGCACCGCCCCCTGGCCTCTGCACCCGGCCCCGCGGATCCGGCGAGGCACTTCGCGCCGGCCTCCTGCCGGACCCGCTCCCGAAGGTCCGCGCTGGTCGTGCCGCTCGAGCGCCCCTCACGCGACGCGACGTCATCCGCGGCCGCGCCGTCGCAGGCTGGGATCCCTGGCGAAGGCGGCGACGGCTTCGGGCAGCGACCGGGGCGCGGCCCCTTGCGCAAGCTCCCCCGAGGACGAAGCGGTGCGTGCCCGGCTCGGTGTCTCCTCCGCAGGCGAAGGCTTTCGACTCGGCGCCGGGCAGGTGCTCGAATTCGTCGCGGCCGGGAACTACGACGTGGTCTACCGGGTGCGCCGCGCCGGCGAGGCCAACGCACGCGCGATCGAGGTCCTCGGGGACGCTGCGCCCAGCGAACAGGTTCGCCCGCGCCTCGTGCAGGAGGCGCGGACCCTGGCGCGCCGTTCGCATCCCGGCATCGTTCGGCGCCAGGACGCGGGCGCGGAGCGCGGCCTGCTCTGGTTCGTCATGGTCTTCCTCGCCGGGTCGAACCTCGCAGACCTTCTTCGCCGAGCGCGTTCCCCTCGGCGGGCCGGAGACCGTCTCGGTGGAGGGGGCGCTCTGCGAGGCGCTGGCCTACGCCAACGCCCACCAGGTCTTCCACCGCGACGTCGAGCCGGAGAAGGTGGTGCTCCTCGAAGGAGGCCGTCCGGTCCGGACCGACTTCGGCCTCGCGAAGGACCGACGGGCGGGGCTCGACCCGACCGTGGAGGAGCAGCGGATCGGCACTCCGCTCGGCAGGGCTCCCGAGCTGCTCCTCGGTCCGTAGACCGCCACGCCCCAGAGCGAGGTCCATTCCCTGGGCGCAGTCCCCTGCCCGTGCCTGACCGGTCGCCTCCGGTCGGGTATGGTCGGCCCGGTTTCCTGGGAGGTGCCCGTGTGACTGCCCTGCTCTGCGGCCTGGCCGCGTCCCTCACCCTGCTCAGCCCCATCACCACCCTGCGGGTGGGAGAGCACGTCTTCCACCGCCGGACCCTCCCCAACGGGCTCGAGGCCCTCGCCGTGGACGACGGCCAGGACGAGCGGGTGACCGTGTTCACCGTCTACGCGGTGGGGACGCGCGCCGAGACCGAGGAAGTCACGGGGCTGGCCCACCTCACCGAGCACGCGCTGTTCACCGGGACACCCACGACCCCCAGCGGCGCCCACGACGCCAGGATCGAGGCCATGGGCGGCGAGAGCAACGCCTACACCCGCGCCGACTACACGGCCTACTACGCCCACCGCATCCCCGCAGCGCGGTTGGAAGAGGTCTTGGCGCTCGAGGCCGATCGAATGCGCAACCTCTCCTGGCGCAAGGAGGACTTCCTCCACGAGCGAGAGCGGCTGCGCGTAGAGGAGCAACACTCGGGCAACGCGGACTTGCAGCTCGCGGCCCGAAGGGCCTACGCGGTGTGGGCCGGAAGAGGCTACGGAGCGGGCGTCTTCGACGAGCACGGCAACTCCCGCGGACCGAAGCTGAGCTTGGCGCAGGCGCGGGCCTTCTACGACACCTGGTACTGGCCGCGGAACGCCGCCGTGGTGGTGGTCGGACCGCGGCCAGGTCAGGCCCTCGACGCCATCGAACGGGCCTTCGCCCAGCTCCCGGCGGGTCCCCGACCGCCCTCCCTGGAGGCGCCGGCCCTCGGCGCAGGGGAGCGGACCCTCGAGGTCCCCCTCAGCCGTCCGCGCCTTGAGTGGGTTTGGGTCGGCCCCGCGCTCGGAGAAGCCGAGGACCGCCTCGCCCTGCTCCTCCTCGCGGAACTCGCCGACGACCTCAAAGCAGAGGACGGCGCGCCCATCGAGGTGTGGCAGGGGGGGCGCCTGGGCCCCGACTTGTTCGTCGTGGGGGCCACCGGGTCCCAAGCCACGCGCGAGGTGGAGAAAGCCTACGCCTTCCTCCGCAAGGGCGAGTGGAGCGACGAGGCATTGGCGCGCGCGAAGAAGCGCCTGCGGGACGACTTCGCCTCGCTTCCTCTACGGGCGCGGCCGTACTTCTCGCTCGCCGTGCGGGTGGCGACCCTGGTGGCGTCGGGGCATGCGGACTACGCGGTGGAACTCCCGGCCCGCGTGGACGCGCTGGACCGCGCGCGGCTCATCGCGGCGGCCCGACGTTGGCTGTCCCCCGAGCGGCGGCTGGTCCTCCGCTATCGGCCCACGGCCGCTGCGCCCTCGGGCGCCTTGCCCGACGACGTGCCCTCGCTGCGCAAAGTAGCCGAGAGGGCCGAGGCCAGCGGAGACTACCCGCGGGCCATCGCGGCCTACGAGAAGCTCCTCACCAAGCGGCCGGGCCGTGTGAACACGGTGATCTATCGCTACCAGCTCGGAGCGCTCAACCGTCGCTTGGGGCACCTCGAGGAGGCGCGACGGCAACTCCTCGCCGGGTTGAAGGTGGTCGAATACCCGGCCTTGCGCGAGCTGCTCGAGCAGGTCGAGGCCCAGATCGCCCGCGGCGGCGCCCCCGAGCCCGACGCTCCGAGCGCACGACCGGAGTCGAGGCCCAGCGCACGACCGGAGTCGAAGCCCAGCGCACGACCGGAGTCGAGGCCCAGCGCGCGGCCGACGAGTCCCTCGGGCCATCGGCTGGTCGGGACCGAGGGCGCGCCGCCCCCGGCGTGGGCGGCGGAAGGCACCGAGGTCATGGGGCGCCTCGAGGCCTGGCGCGGACTGCCCTTCACGCGCGACCTGGTGGTGGAATTCCTCCCCGAGCGCAAGGACGGTCCCGCCGGGTGGTACGAGCCTACGACCAAGCGCCTCGTGGTCACCCTGCGCGGGAGCGAACGCTTCGGCCGCGGAACCATGTTGCACGAAATGTTCCACGCCCTGCAGGACCAGCACTACGACCTGGTGCGGCTCCACGAGGGGGCCAAGACGCCCGAAGCCGAGCGTGCCCTGCGGGCGCTGATCGAGGGAGAGGCCATGCTGGCCGTGCAGGAGCTCATGAACTACGACTTCGCCCGGCACGCCAAGATCCCCGCCGAAGGAGAACTCGACGTGGAGCGCTTCGAGAAGGTGTTCCACTACGGGAGCGGGCTGCAGTTCATCCGGGCCGTCCGCGAAGCCCGAGGCTGGGAGGGAGTCCGGGCCGCCTTCGCGCACCCCCCACGGACGACCGCCGAAGTCTTCCATCCCGAGCGCTACCTGCGCGGGTGGCACCCTGCCCGGATCGATGAGCCCCCGCCGCGCCTCCCCGACTCCGTGCTGCTCGAGAGCGCCGCGCGCGGCGAATACGGCCTGCGCCTCTTCCTCAGCCGCTCGCCGCGTACGCGGCCCGTGGCCGTGGAACTCGGCGGAGCCCTGCGGGGCGACCTCGAACACCGCCTGCTCACGCCCGAGGGGGAAGCCCACCGCTGGTGGCTCGAGTTCTCCGACGCGCGCAGTGCCGACCGCTTCGCGGCCGTCGCGCCCGAAGCGGTCGGAGCGCTGCCGGGGGTGCGCCGCGCAGAAGCCGAGCGACACGGGACCCGCGTCCTCCTCCGCTGGCTCGAACCGAACGGACCGTAGGCGCCCGGCGGCCTCGACAGCCTGCGCGCGGCCGCGAAGGCCGCGCGTGGATCCTGCTCAGTGCGCGGGACGGAGGGGCATTCGCTGGACGAAGTCCAAGAGGTTCGTGCGCCCCACTCCGGGGAGGTGGAAGTCGGGGTAGCCGTCGACTTCGTAGCGTGCGACGAGGCGCTGGTCGACGAGGTCGTAGACGCAAAGCACGGCGCGCCGGCCGGCGCGCCGTAGAACGACCACGGTCCGCACCTCCTCGGGGCGCTGCGCACGCAGGCTGGCGTCGAGCCAGTACCAGCTCGGATCGATGCGCGCGGGGAAGCGTGCGTTCCCGGTGAGGCGTGGGGGAAAGGGGGCCAGCAGAACCAGCACCGGCCCGCGCCGCGGCGGGACTCCGCGTTCGAGCAGTGGCTCGCGGGCCAGGTAGTCCACCCGGCCGAATTGCTCCACCGTGGCATCGGCGAAGTAGCGGGCGCGGTAAGCGAAGAAGGCGTTCGGCGCGAAGAGTCCCCCCAAGAGGAGCGCCGCGAGGAGGCCTCCCACTGCGCTTGCGCACAGGCGCGGCGGGAGCGAGCCGAAGGGGCTCCGGAGACGGTGGAAGAGCCAGGCGAAGAGGCTCACGGACAGCGGGAGGCGTCGTCCCTCCGCGAGCTCGCCGCGGAGGCGGCGGAGGCCACGGGCGAGGAGCGCGCGGCACTGGGTCGCGCTCGGTCGCGCGGCCGGGTGAGGGGAGAGCATTTCGTGGGCCAGGCGGTCGACTTCGGGCGGCGCGTCGCGGCGGAGGACGCGCAGCCGCTGGGGCCCCTTGGGCAGGTTGAGGGTGAGGAGTTCGAAGAGGCAGAGCCCAAGGGCGTAGACGTCGACGGGGGGGCCGGCGCGGCCCTCGCGCTGCTCCGGCGCCATGTAGTCCAGGGTTCCCCGCACCTGGGGTCGGCTGGCCATGCTCCCGGCGACGGACGGGCGTTCGCAGAGGGTGGCCAGCCCGAAGTCGATGAGGCGGACGCGGGGAGGGCCGCCCGGGGGCTCGTCCACGAGGAAGTGCTCGGGCTTGAGGTCCATGTGCACGACGCCTGCCGCGTGGCAGGCTTCGGCGGCTTCCAGCATGCCGTCGAAGATGGCCAGGGCGCGCGGCAATTCGAGGGGTTGCTCTCGCTCGTGGAGGATGAGGCGCAGGCTGCGGCCGCGGATCAGCTCGAAGACCAGGTGCGGCGGGTCGGCGTCGCTTCGGTCCTCGCGGAGCCGGGCGACGCTCGGGTGCACCACGCGGCGCGCTGCCTCCGCTTCGTGGACGAGCCCTGCGCGGGCCTCCTCGCCAAGGATCAGCTTGAGGGCTACGGCGTCTTCTCCACGGCGAGCTCGCCAGACTTCTCCGAAGCCCCCACGGCCCAGCGGAGCCTCGAGTTCGTAGCCCTCGCCCACCACCATGCCGGCAAGGTAGGGGGAGGCCTCGGCGAAGGAGGCCTCGTCGAGGCTGAACAGGTCGCGGGGCTCCACGCCGCCGGCCGGCGCGTGCACGGGGAGCTTCTCCGCCAAGGTGTAGGCCACGAGGTGCCGCACCTCGCGCGCGCTCGCCGGCCGCCGCGCGGGATCCGGATGCGTCAGGCGGCTGACGAGCACGTCCCAGCGGGGAGCGAGGCCCGGGCGTAGGTCCATGACGGCGCGACCGGGTTCGGGAAGCCTTCCGGTGAGGAGTTCGTGGAGGAGGATCCCGAAGGCGAACAAGTCGGAGCGGACGTCCAGCGCGCGGCCGCGGCGCTGCTCGGGGGACATGTAGGCCAGCGTCCCGGCCACCGCCGGGTTGCGGGAAGCGAGCGAGACCGACAGGTAGAGCTCCTCCATGAGGCGGGTGGTGGCCTTGCCCAACCCGAGGTCGACGATTTTCAGCCGTCCGCCGCGCTCTCCGTCCTCGGGCACGATGACGTTCTCGGGCTTGAGGTCGAGGTGCAGGACGCCCGCGGCGTGGATGGCCTCGAGGCCCGCGAGGATCTGGTCTCCCAGGCGGGTGATGGCGCTCGGCGGGAGGGTCCCCGTGCACAGCGCGCGCAGCGGACGCCCGCGTACGCATTCGGTCACCAGGAAAGGACGCGGACCCTCCAGTTCGGCGGCGATGAAGCGGGCCACGTTCGGGTGCTCCACCGCCGCGAGGAGAAAGCCTTCGCGTCGCAGATGGCGAAGGAAGGCCGGTCTCCGAGGAATCTTGACCGCGACCTCTCCCTCCGGCCCTTGGGCGCGCCACACTTCGCCCATGCTCCCTCGGCCGATGCGCTCGGCGAGCACGTAGTCGCCGAGGCGGTCGCCGGCACGGGGCTCCCCGTCGAGGGGCTCCGGGTCCTCTTCGCCTCCCGAGGAGGAGGCGGGAGGGGGCCCCGAGGGAAGGTCCTGCGAGGCGTCCTCGTCGGCTTCGAGCGCGCTGCCGGCGCTCGCGGGCTGGGCGACGCCGCCGTTGGGGCGTCGCCGGCTGGAGAGGGGATCGTGGTTCACCCTCCCACCATGGCGCGGGCAGGGCGATCCGGCCAGTGGGGGGCAGGTGCCCTGTCGGGGGCATGAGGCAGCATCGACTCCCATGCCGCGCGCGCGTCGATCCCTCCCGCTCGCCACGGGGCGCGGACTTCTCGAGAGCCCCCCCAGTCGCTTCGCGGGCCTCCGCTACGAGGCCGCAGGGGACGGCACCGAGGACGAAGGCGCGGGCCCGAGCACCGAGGTCGTCTTCGAACGCGCTCGCACCATCCTCTCCTTCAACCAAAGTCCCGATCTCCCCTTCGCCGCCTCGCTCAATCCCTACCGGGGCTGCGAGCACGGCTGCGCCTACTGCTACGCTCGGCCCAGCCACGAGTACCTGGGCCTTTCCGCGGGCCTGGACTTCGAGACGCGGATCGTGGCCAAGGAGAACGCCCCTGAACTGCTGCGTTGCGCGCTCGCCAAGCCCTCCTGGACTCCGCAGCCGATTGCGCTGAGCGGGAACACCGACTGCTACCAGCCCGTCGAGCGGAGGCTGGAGCTCACGCGTCGCTGCCTGCAAGTCCTCGCCGAGTTCCGCAACCCGGTGGCCGTCGTCACGAAGAGCCATCTCGTCACGCGCGACCTCGACCTGCTGGGCGAATTGGCGGCCGAGGGGGCGGCGAGCGTGAGCCTCTCGCTAACGACCCTCGACGCCGCCCTCGCGGCGGACCTCGAGCCGCGGGCCGCCCGGCCCGAGCGGCGCTTGGCCGCCCTGCGCTCCCTGGCCGCCGCCGGGGTACCGACCGGAGTCCTCGTCGCGCCCGTCGTGCCGGGGCTCAACGACCACGAACTCCCCCACCTGCTCGAGGCGGCGGCGGCGGCGGGCGCTCGTCACGCGCAGTGGCTTCTCCTCCGCTTGCCCCACGGCGTCTCCGAGCTCTTCTCTGCCTGGCTGGAGCGCCGCAGGCCCCAGCGGGCGGCCAAGGTGTTGGCCCAGATTCGCTGCACCCGCGGCGGCGCGCTCCACGACGCGCGCTTCGGACGCCGGCAGCGCGGCGAGGGCGCGCGAGCGGCCGCCATCGCCTCTCTGTTCGAGCTTTGGCGGCGGCGTCTCGGGCTCTCCGCCGAGCCCCCGCAGCTCTCCACCGCTGCCTTCCGCCGCCCCGGAGCGCAGCTTCGCTTGTTCTAAAGGACTGGCTCCGGCGACGGGCTTCCGCTCCAAGGCAACGCCCTGGACACAACGCCCGCGCTGCGGGCGACGCCCGCCCGGACCAAGGGCAGGACCCCGTGCCTCCGCGCCTCGCCCGGCCTCCGAGCAGCGGGTAAGGTCGGCCCCTCGGAGGTCGTGATGCCAGAAGCCGCCCCCACCGTCGTCGTCGGCGCCGGACCCGTCGGTTGCGTCCTCGCCTCCCTCCTCGCTCGGCGCGGCGAGGAGGTCGTCGTCTACGAGAAGCGACCCGACATGCGGCGCGAGTCCATCTCCGCGGGGCGCTCCATCAACCTCGTGCTGACCCGGCGCGGCCTTCGGGCCTTGGAACTCCTCGGCCTCGAGCGACAGGTCCTCGCCCTCACCGTCCCGGTCCTGGGTCGCCGCATCCATCCTCCGGGCGGCGGCGAAGCGCGCTTTCAGCCCTACGGCAAGGACGAGCGCGAGTGCAACTACTCGGTCTCACGAGGAGAGCTGAACATGCGCCTGCTCGACGAGGCCGAAGCTCGTGGCGTGCGGATCCGCTTCCGCGAAGAGCTCGTGGACGCCGACTTCGACGCCATGCGCCTTCGCTTCCGCGGCCCCGAGGGCGAGCACGAAGTCGAGGCCGCGCGCGTCTACGGCTGCGGCGGCGCGCCCTGCGCCGTACGCGCCGCCCTCTGCCGCCGCCCCGGCTACGAGGACTCGCTGACCCCCCTCGAGCACGGCTACAAGGAGCTCACCTTCCCGCCCGCCGCCGGAGGAGGCTTCGCCATGGACGGGGGCGCGTTGCACATTTGGCCGCGGGGGGACCACTTCCTCATGGGTCTCCCGAACCGGGACGGCTCCTTCACCGGAACTCTCTACCTGCGGCGCGAGGGCGAACCCAGCTTCGCTTCCTTGAGCGACGGCGCCCGCGTGCGGTCCTTCTTCGAGGAACACTACGCCGACGCCATTCCCCTCCTCGCGGACCTGTCGGAGTTCCTCGCGAACCCCACGGGGACGCTGGGGACAGTGCGCTGCAACCGGTGGAACCTCGAGGACCGCGTTCTCCTCGTGGGCGACGCGGCCCACGCCATCGTGCCCTTCTTCGGGCAGGGGCTCAATTGCGGCTTCGAGGACTGCGCCGTCCTGGCACGTCTCCTCGACGAGCACGGCGACGACCTCGCGGAGGCCTTCGCCGCCTTCGTGCGGGAGCGCAAGCCCAACGCCGACGCCATCGCCGACATGGCGCTGGAGAACTTCGTGGAAATGCGCGAGCGCGTGGCGGACCCCGAGTGGGTCAAGCGCAAGGCCATCGAGACGATCCTCGACCGGCGGTTGTCCCACAAGTACCGCTCGCGCTACGCCATGGTCATGTACAGCTCCATCCCCTACCGCGATTGCTTCGACGCCGGCCTCGTGCAGCAGACGATCCTCGCGGAGCTGGCGGAGGGACTCGAAGACCCCGAGCGGGTCGACCTCGCCCGCGCCGAGGCGCTCATCGACGAGCGCCTCGCTCCGCTGCTCGCGGAGCGCGGCGCACGCCTGGACTTCTAAGCCGCGAGTCTTCCCGGCCGAAGCGCGGCCTTGACCTTCCTTGACACGCTTGGACGACCACGTCCTCTGGGGTGGGGTAGGCTGCGAAGAGGGTCCCAGGCCCCGCCCAAGGCTCCGTGCTCACCTACCGCAGCGACCGCCTCATCCTCAAGCGCTTGCTCGTCCTCTGGCCCATCGTCGGCCTGGGCGTGGGCTTCCTCTTCTCCTTTGGGACCACCTACCAGCTCCTCAAGGACGAAAGCCTTTCCCTGGGACAGGTCGCCCTCATCCTCCCCTGGAGCCTCCCCTTCCTCGCGCCCTACCTGCTGCCCATCGCCTACCTGATCGCCGTGGCGCTGGTCTACGCGCGCCTGGTGGCCGAGGGCGAGGCGCTGGCCTTCGGCAGCCTGGGCATCCCGGCGCGCTCCCTCGCCTGGCCGGCGGTGCTCCTCGGCGCTTTGCAAGTCTTCCCCTTGGCCTGGGCGAGCGCGACCCTCGTCCCCTACGCGCAGCAGCAGCGCAAGGCCACCATGAGCCACGACTTCCAGCAGCTCTTCGAGCTGGGCGCCGGGGAACACTTCAGCCGCAAGTTCAAAGGACAGGGCTTCTCGATCTACGTGCGCCGCTACCGCGGCGCGCGCTTCGAGGGGGTGGTCCTCCATACGCACGGCCTCCGGCGCGGCGGGCATGCCCTGCGCTTGCAGCTCACGGCCCGAGCCGGACGCTTGGGGGCAGAAGCAGGGAACGAGCGCCTGGTCCTCGAACTCGAAGACGCCGTGGCCACCTACCTGCCGGTCGGAGAGCCGCCCGTCCGCGCCCACCTGGCCCGCTACGTGCAAGCCTTCGCCCTCGGTGGACGGCGCAGGGTCAAGGAATTCGAACGTTCCTCGACCGAGCTGCGCGCGCGCGCCCAAGGAGCCGACGAAGCGGGGCGCATCGAGGCCGAAGTCGCCCTGGGCCGGCGCACCACCCTCTCCCTCGCGCCCCTCCTCCTCACGCTCCTCGCCCTGCCCCTTCCCTTCTGCCTGCGGCTGGAGAACGCCCTCCTTTCTTTCGGCCTGACCACGGCGACGGCCTTGGCCTTGTTCCTGGGGCCAACGGTCGTCGCCGACTTCCTCGCCCGCGCCTCCGGGGTGGGCGCACTGGCCTACACCGGCATCCCGGCCTCCCTCCTCGGCGCTGGCCTGCTGGGACTCCTCGCAAGGCGACGCACGTGAGCACGCTCTCCCGCTGGCTGCTGCGGCGCTTCTTCAAGGCGTACCTGACCCTCGCGGCCACCACCTTGCTCGTGTTCCTGGCCATCGACGGGCTGGTCAACCTGCGCAAGCTGCTTGCGGAGGACTTCCTCGCGCGCTGCTGGCAACGCTACGGCCACATGCTGCCCGAGATCTACTACCTCCTCTCCCCCTTCCTCATCCTCATGGCGGGCCTCTGGGTGGTGGCCGGGCTGCGGCGGGCCCACGAGCTGACGGTATTGCAGGCCTCGGGCTGCTCTCCGCGACAGCTCGCCCTCCCCCTCCTCGCGGCGGCCCTCCTCCTCGCAGCGGCGAGCTGGCTGGAGCGCGAGTGGCTGCTCCCCGCGGTGGGGGCGCTGCGCCTGGCCGACGCACGGGGGAAGGTCGTCGCCGCGCGTCCCCTCGCCGACGCCTCGGGCGGGGTGCTCAGCGGCCACGCCTACGTGCTTGGCGAGGGAGTGCTCCGCGAGGCGCGCTACGTTCGCTTCGGGGCCGATGGAGGCGAAGCCTACACCGTGCTCGCCGAGGAAGCCCAGGCCACCCCCACGGGTTGGCGTTTTTGTGTCGGCGTAGCGATCGCGCGCGGAGAGGAGGGCGCACCCGACGCCGTGCAGCCCTTCGCGGCCGAGGGCCTTGCGCTGGAAACCTCGGTGCGGCCGCGCGACTTCGAGGCGCTGAGCGAGTCGCGCAGCTTCCTCTCGGCGGCGCAGCTTCGCGAGCAGATCGCCCGCAGCCCCGCCTTCCAGCACCTCGAGGTGCAGTTCTACGAGCGCTACGCCCAGCCCCTCGCGGGGCTCGCCTTGCTCGTGGTGTCCTTGCCCTTGGTCCTCGACCCCGCGGGGCGGGCCCTCCTCCGCTTCTTCGGCGCCGTGCTCCTCGCCGGCGGCTACTTCGTCCTCTCCGCCGTCTGCTTCGACCTCGGCGGACGGCGGGCCTTGCCTCCGGTCCTGGCCGCCTTCGCGCCCCTCGCCTGCAGCCTCGTCGTGGCGGGCCTCCTGCGCTGGCGTCTCAGCGCCCGCACTTGAAGGGGCGGACCCAACCGGCTAGCGACCGTACTTGAGGCGCTCGGCGAGGGGTTCGGGGAGGCCTGCCTTGCGGATCTTCTCGGCCGCGGTCTCCACGTCGTACTCCACGCGCACGATGCGGACCTTCCGCTCCTCGGTGTCGTAGATGGCGAAGGAAGCGCGCGGGTTGTCATCCCGCGGCTGACCGATCGAGCCAATGTTCACCAGGGCGCGCACCCCGTCTTCGAGGGTGATCTCCGGGTGGAGGATGTAGCTGATCATGTCGCCCTGGAAGAAGGTGATCGGTACGTGCGAGTGGCCCAGGAAGCACACCTGATTCTCGAGGAGCTGCAAGGAGAGGTAGGCGTCGTAGGTGGTTTGGATGTAGTCGAACAGCTCTGGGCTGTAGAGGGTCCCGTGAACGACGGTGAAGTCCTCGTGGTAGTCCACCAGCGGAAGGCTGTTGAGGAATTCCTTGTCCTCGGTGGTGGTGACCTTCCGTGTCCAGAGGGTGGACTCCTTCGCGTAGCTGTTGAAGTAGTTGATGTTCGTCTTGCCGATGCAGGCGAAGTCGTGATTGCCGGCGATGGTCGCCATGTCGTATTCGCGCACGAGCTTGATGCACTCGCGCGGGTTTGCGCCGTAACCGACGATGTCGCCCAAGCAGACGATCTTCTGGCAGCCCTCGTCTTCGATCACCTTCAGGCAGGCGGTGAAGGCCTCTAGGTTGCCGTGAATGTCGGAGACGAGGGCGTATTTCATGGAGGCCTTCCTGCGCCGATTCGGACTCGACGGGTCCACTTTAGCCGAGGGGGAGGGCAGCGGCAAACCAGCCCGCGCGAAGCCCACTGCCGGCGCTCTCCGCGACCGAGGCGCCTCCGGCGCGGTAGACTCCGGGCATGGCTGCAGGCGGGGCGCCGGTCATCGTCGTCGGAGGGCACAAGGGGGGCGTGGGGCGAACCGTCGTCTCGGTGAACCTCGCAGCCATGCTCGCCCTGGCGGGCTACCG
>RFHU01000511.1 GCA_003695705.1 Planctomycetota bacterium | reverse complement strand
GGGGGGGGAGGCCCCGGGGAGGGCGCCGCTTCGCGCGGGCGTTGGACGCGAGCCCAAAGCGGGCGCTGGAGCCGAACCGCCCCCGGCGGCGTCGTGGTGGCGCACGTGGAGGAGCGGTGGGAGGCGGAGGGGCGCGGCCGGGCTCCGCACCACCGAGAACGCGGGCGCTGTGTGCTCGACCTGCACGCGCGGCCCTTCCGGTCCTCGAGCGCGAGGCGCTAAGGCGGGGCAAGGAGCGTCGAGCCCAGCTCAGGTGGGCTGGGAGCCTTCGAGCTCAGGTGGGCTGGGAGCCTTCGAGTAGCGAGAGCGCTTCGGCCGGGGTCTTGACGACCCGGAGGAAGTCGGCGAGGCCGAGCAGGTTGAAGACTTCGAGCACGTTGTACCCCTGCTGGAGTCCGGTCCCTTCTCCGTCGCCGCCGAAGCCGAGCGGGTGGACCAGGACGAGGTCGCCGCCGTTCTCCCGGCAAGCGTTTACGTGGCCCACGAACACCCCCACCCCGGCCGAGGCAATGTAGTTCACTTCGCTGAGGTCGCAGGCCACCCGCGTTATGCCCCGGCGGGTGACGTCTTCGATGAGCCGGTCGAGGCGGCCGGAGGTGTGGGCGTCGAGGACCCCGCGGCAGCTCACGAGGCATACGCCGCTGGCCTCGATGCGATGCGACAACTCGAGCTCGGACTCTGCCACGTGCCCTCCGCTCCGCCGGCGCAGCTCCTCGTTGGAGCCCTGCGGCCCGAGTCGCGAGGCTACTCGCCTGCGCCGCGGCGGTCAACACGCCTTCCCTCGGCGGAGCGTCGGCTCGTCCGACCGGCCGGGCGGAGGCGCGAAGGGGGCCGGAACCCTTGGGGAGCTTCGCCAGGGGGCGACCGCCATGTTCCAATGCCGATCTCATGAGCGACCGCCTGTCCTTTCCGAAGGAAAAGATCCGCATCCTCTTGCTCGAGGGGATCCACCCCAACGCGGTGGAGGCCTTCCGGCGGGAGGGGTACACCCGTGTGCGTCGCGAAGAGACCGCGCTCTCGCCCAGCGAGCTCCGCAAGGCACTGTCCAGTGCGCACATGGTGGGGATCCGCTCGCGCACCCGGCTCGATGCCGAGGCCTTTGCGGCGGCGCCGCGGCTAATGGCCGTTGGCTGCTTCTGCATTGGCACCAACCAGGTCGATCTCGAGGCCGCCGCGCGCCAGGGCATTCCGGTGTTCAACGCGCCGCACTCGAACACCCGCAGCGTCGCCGAACTCGTGGTCGCCGAGATGGTGATGCTCCTGCGGGGCCTGGGCGACAAGAACACCGCCGCCCACCAGGGGCGCTGGACGAAGAGCTCCAAGAACTCCTACGAGCTGCGTGGCAAGACGCTGGGGATCGTGGGCTACGGCCACATTGGTTCGCAGGTTTCGATCCTGGCCGAAGCGCTGGGGATGCGCGTCGTCTATTACGACATCGTCCCCAAGCTCCCCATGGGGAACGCGAGCCAGCTCCCCTCGCTGGAGGACGTCCTTGCGCGGGCCGACATCGTTACCCTCCACGTTCCCGAAGACCCTTCCACCCGCTTGCTGATGAACGAGGAGCGGCTGCGGCTCCTTCGCCCCGGGGCCTGTCTCATCAACGCCAGCCGTGGCTCGGTCGTCGATGTCGACGCGCTGGCGGAGTTGCTCCGCGAGGGGCGCCTTCTCGGTGCCGCCATCGACGTGTTCCCCGTCGAGCCGAAGTCCAACGACGAAGAACTGGTGACGCCCCTGCGGGGGCTCCCCAACGTGATCCTCACCCCGCACATCGGCGGGAGCACGCGCGAGGCGCAGTTCAACATCGGCGCCGAGGTGGCGCGAAAATTGATCCAGTTCAGCGACACGGGATCGACCGTGGGTGCGGTGAATTTCCCCAACCTCAGCCTGCGCCCCAACGAGAATTCCCACCGCCTGCTGCACATCCATCGCAACCAGCCCGGAATGCTCGGTCAGATCAACCAAGCCTTGGCCGAGGCAGAGGCGAACATCCTCGGCCAGCACCTCGAAACCACCCGGGAGTTGGGCTACGTGGTGATCGACATCGACCGCGCCCACGGAGGAGGCCTGCGAGAGCGTCTCGAGGCAATCCCGGGGACGATCCGCGTGCGCGTTCTCTACTGACTCACCGGGGGCGGAGACGCCCTCGCCATGGAGGCGACCATGCCCGGAGTGACCCGCAGCGCAGTGATTCATGGGGTGAGCCCCAAGGAGCTCTACGACGTCGTCACCGATTACCCCTCCTACCCGACCTTCTTCAAGGACTTCACACGCTGCGTGATCCACGAGAAGCAGGGAAACGTGTGGATCGTGGAGTTCTTCGCCAAGGTGGTCAAGGAAGTCAGCTACACGCTGCGGATCGTCCACGACCCCGAGCAACTCACCACCCGCTGGACCTTCATCCGGGGTCGGTTGGTCAGCGACAGCAAGGGCGGCTGGGCCTTCTCCGAGGTCGAAGGCGGGGCGCGGGTCGACTACGAGGCCGAGATCGAGGTCAACGCGCCCCTGCCGGGTTTCTTGAAGAAGAAGATCCAGGACGCGATCCTCAACAGGAGCATTGCGACCATGTTTGCCCAACTCGAGGCCGAGGCCTTGCGGCGTCGCGGGTGAGGCGCCGCGCGTCGCGGCTCGGCGGTCAAGGAGCCCGCAGGCAGGCCCCGCGCCGGGCGAGCAGCTTGCGGTAGGTGCGTCGCCCTCCGAAGACCTCGCCGAGGCGTTCGCCCACTTGCAGGGCGCGGAGTCGCCAGTAGCGGGGGCGGAGGTGGTAGCGCAGCCAGCCGGTCGCGAGGGCCGCGCGGACCTCGTGGATGGCCTCCGGCGGGGGGAGTTCTGCGCGCTCGGGCGCTGCGCCGAAGAGGAAAGCGCAGGTCGGATCGTCATCGGGAGCGAAGGCGCGCTCGATGCGGAGACCGCAGCGGGCGGCAAGCGCGCGCAGAGTGGTCGCGCTGAAGTTGTGGATGTGGGCACGGTGGAAGCGGCGGCCTGGGGCGGCGAAGGGGGCGGCGATGTTCGGGCATTCCACGTAGAGCTTCCCGCCGGGTGCGAGCAGCCCGCGGAGCCGCCGGAGCCCGCGCCGCGGCGAGCGCAGGTGCTCCAAGACGTGGACCGCCAGCACGAGCCCGAAGCGAGGTTCGGGCGCGAGGTCCTCGAGCCGCTCCGGGCCGAGGGGGAGCCCCAGGCGTTCGCGGGCGAAGCGACGCCAGGCGCGGTTGGGCTCGACCCCCTCTACCTCTGCTCCGGCTTCCAAGAAGGGGAGCAGGTTCAGGCCCAGGCCCGCGCCGGCCTCGAAGACCGGGCTGCCCTCCGGCCACCAGGGACGCAAGCGCGCGAAGAGGGCCCGTCCGCGGCGGAGGGCTCGCGCCACCCGGCGCGGAGAGGGCTCCTCTTCGCCGTGGTAGTCGCGCCGGTAGCGCTCTGCGTAGTAGGCCGCGAGTTCCTCCTCCGAGGGAGGGTGCAGGTGGCGGATCAGGCCGCAGCGTCCGCAGAGCGCAGTCTCTAGGGGTCGGCCGTCTCGGGGCGTCTCGTCGACGCCTTCGAAGTCGCGGGCGCCGCAGAGTTCGCAGGGCTCGGGAGGAGGGTGCACGCCGTGAGCCTACCCGGTCGAGGGGGGGGCGCGGCGGCCGCTCGCAATCCGCGGGTGCTTGGCCTAGCCTGTAGCGCATGAGCGGAGGGGATCTCGGGGCCGCGCTGATCTCGGGGCTGGCCGAGGCGCTTGCTGGGACGGGCGTCGCCGGCGCGGATCCCTCCCTGCCCTTGCTGGGTCCGCTCACCGCGTGGACCGCGGCGCACCGCGTGGCCGCCGTGCTGGTGGAGGGGCGCGCCCTCACTCTCAACCGCCGCTACCTCGACCTAGACGAGCAGGGCATCGAGCGCATGGCCCTCCTGCACGCCGCCCTCACGGACCGGGGCGTCGGAGGGATCGTCCTCGGTGGGCGCTGGGACGCGCAGGCGACGAGGGTGCTGGCGCGCGCGTTTCGGGGCGCGCCCAACGGGCCGCGGACCGCGGTCATCAAGGGGCTGGGCGCGCTTCGTCCCCCGGCGGGCGCCATGGTCCTGGGGCCGGGCGACGCGCGGGCCTGGCCGGGCGCCTTCGGCCCCGCCCCCATGGAGCCCGCCGCTCGCGCCACCTTCACCTACGTCCGCCTGCAGGCCCTTGCGCAGGTCGCCCTGGAGGCAGCGCGCGAGGGGCGTTCGCTCGACCTCGTCTCCGATTCGGTCGCCTTGGCCCTCGCGGACTTGATCGACGGCCTCCGAGAGCCTGCCTACCGCCGGCGTCTCCTGGCCCTGCCGCTCCTCCCGGATCGTGGGGTTGCCGGGCACTCCACGAACGTGGCCGTCCTCGCCTTGGCCATGGGCCAGCTGCTCGACCTTGACCGCTCGACCCTCTACGAGCTCGGGTTTGCGGCCTTCTTCCACGACATCGGGCGGGCGCGCGCGGAGCGCGGCGGGGGCGAGGGCGCTGAGGAGGCGGCCAGCGCGGAGCGCCATCTTCTCGAAGGGGTTCGCGACTGCCTGAGGGGCCGCCGCGGACGCGCCGAGCAGGCCCGCTTGCTCGGGGTGACCGAGCACCACGTCCTCTCCGACGGAGTTCCCGCCGGCGCGGCGGAACCGCACGCCTTTGCGGTGCTCGTCGAACTCGCCGACGCTTACGACCTCGGCGAGCACGGTGCGCCTTGGGCGGACGCGGCCGCACCTGCCCGGGTGCTGCAGAACCTGGCCCAGAACCCACGCTTCCCGCCCGCCGCCCTGGACTTGCTGCGCAGTGTCCTGGGAGACGTCCCCCGGGGCAGCTTCGTGCGCGCTGCGGGCGGGGGCGTGTGCTTGGTGGTGGACGGCGCGGCAGGTGCCGGCGCGGGGGTGGTGGCGCGGCGCCTCATGAATCCGAACGGATCCGCGGCGGACCGCGCCCTGGTGGGGCTCGCCACGGGTTCGTTCCAGGTGGACGAGGTGGACCTCGGTGTGCTCGGCTTCAAGCCCTGGCGGGTGGCCCTGGGCAGCGAGCCCCTGGAGCTTCCTCCCGCGGATCCTCCCGAGGATCCCTTGGGGCTCGATGCCGACCCGGACCCAGAGGAGCTCAAGCTCCTCGGGGGCTTGGTGGACGCCTTCCTCTCCTGCCTCGCGACGCTGGGAGAGTTTCCGCTCGAGCATCCGAAGACCCAGGCTGCGCTCTCGGGCGTGTTCGAGGGCTTGGACCTGGCCTTGACCCAGTACCCGCGCTTGACCCTGGAGCTGAGCGCCGAGGGGATCTGCTACAGAGGCGGCGTCGTGACTCCTCCGGCAGGCGGTCGCCCTCTCCTCGACCTACTGCGGCCCCGCGGAGTGCGCTCGCTCACCTTCCGGCAGGGGCTGAGCCTCGACGAGCTCGGTCGCCTCCTCGAAGCCTTGGCCACGGTGGCCGCCGGCGTCGCCTCCGAGCCGCTTGCCGCGCTCTGGGCGGTGGATCTGCAGCACGTACGGTGGGAGGCCCACGATCCCCACGGCCCCGCCGCGGTGGAGGCCGAGAGCGACCCTCTTGAGGCCGAGGTCGTGGACCGCATCGTGTCCCTGCTCGAGGAGACTCCCGGCCCCTGTCCCGAGGTCGACGCCTTCTGCGAGGCGGCGCGGGGGAGCCGGCCCGACGTGCCTGCGGCGTGGCGGACCTTGCCGGAGCGGAGCGCGGACTTTCTGGCCTCGCCCGAGGGCAGCGAGCGCCTCCTCTTTGCCGAGCGCGTCCGTCAGCCCATGGAGGCGCACTGCCTGGCCGCGCTCGCACGGGTGCAGCGCGCCTGCTCGCCCGACGAGGTGGCTTCCTTCCAGGAGTCGCTAGTCCGTCGTTTGCTCTGGGAGGGACGGCTTGACGAGGCCCTCGACGCCTTGGAGACCATTGCGGGGGACGGCGATCTGCCGCCAGCCCTCGCCAAGCGGCTGAGCAGCGAGCGAGAGCTGAGGGGCCTCCTCCGTTGCCTGCGCCGAGACGGCGACGATCCCGACGTTGGCGGAGGGGTGGCCTACCTCAACTACCTCGGTCCGCGGGCGGTGGAGTCCGTGTGCGCTCTTTACGCTCGGTGCAGCGGGGAGGAGGCCCTGCGGCGGCTGCTCGCCACCTTCCTCGTCCCGCACGTTCGGATCGACCCCGCGCCGCTCGTTCCGCTCTCCCTCGCCGAGGACCCGCAGATTGCGCGGGAGGCGCTCATCTTGATGGGGGTTGGCGGGGAGAAGTCGCTGGGCTACGGGCTCCTGCAGGAGTTCGTGCGGGAACTCGAAGATCCGGACCCCGCCGTCGCGCTGCGGGCGCGCGTCGCCAAGGAAGTCCTCGCCGAAGCCACCGGCGCGGACGTGCGCTCCTCGTTGCAGGAAACGGTGGTGCGCGGGAAGGACAAGGCCGCCCGGCTGGCCGCCGCCGAGCAGCTGCGCGCCGTGGGCACGTCCGAGACCTACGACGCTCTCGCCGAGTACGTCACCTCCCGTGCGTTCCAGGGACGCGACGACGACGAGGTGGGCGCCGTGCTCGAGACCTTGGTGCGCCTCGGCGAGGGAAGGGCCGCCAAGCTCCTCGAGGATCTGTCTCGCGGCGGGCGCTTCAGCCTCGGCAAGGGGGGTCGGCGGGTCGCGCGCGCGGCGGCGCTCAAGCTCGACCGCCTGCGGCGCCTCCGCGAGGGCGACAAGACGCAGCGCATCTACCTGCGCGGCGTGTGCCGGCGGTGCAAGTTCGAGAACATGCCTGGCGCGGAGCGTTGCCTGCAGTGCGGCAGTCCGCTGGGGGACGAGTCCGGGGGCGCGGTCCAGGTCGCCTCGTCGGCGAGTCCCCAGCCTGCGGCGCGCCCCGCCACGGTGCGCTTGCGCCGACCGGGCCTCGCAAAGAAGTCCGCGACACCGCGCAGCCCGTCGGGGCGGCTGCGTGCTGTCGGGAGGGAGCAAGGCGCTGGGGCGGAGGAGGCGCGTGCGTGGCTCTCCTATCCCTTGCTCCCGCCGGTTCCCCTCGGGCCCAAGCCGGTGGTGGTCGTGGGCCGGGCGCCGGGCAGCGACCTCGAGTTGGTCCACGAGAGCGTCTCCCGCGAGCACGCGGTGGTGCGCGTGACTCCGGAGCGGCTGATCTTGGAGGACCGCTCCTCCTACGGGACGTGGGTGAACGGCAAGCGCACCCTGACCGCCGACCTTCGCCCGGGGGACGTCCTCACCATTGGCCCCTTCGACGTCGTCGTGGAGCCCGCTCGGGCGGAGGCCAATCGCCTCAGCGACACGCGCCCGCTGCGCACCTTCGCTTCCAGCGAGGCCATTGGGGGCCGCCTCGAGCGGGTCTCCCTGGCCGAAGTCCTCCAGCAGATCGAGCTCAACCAGAAGACAGGCACCCTGGAGGTGTTCACCGATGACGACCGAACCGGGACCCTGGTGATCTACGAAGGCCGTCCCATGTACGCCGAACTCGCCGGCCTGCGGGACGCAGACGCCGTGCTCGCCATGCTTCGCCTGGCCAAGGGGAATTTCAGCTTCCGGGCCAAGGTCGAGGCCGGCGAAATGACCATGCAGGGGGTAACCCTCACGGGTCTCCTCATGGAGGCCAGCCGCCAAATGGACGAGGCCTCCTTGGGCGAGTGAGCGCGTCGGGGACCTTCCGGGGAGCCGTCGCTCGGCGCCCGTGGGGCGTCCCTCGCGGTGGGTGCGCGCGGCGTCTGCTTTTCTCCCCGGGGCGCTCGGGGGAGCCGCGTCGGCATGTAGAGTAGCGGGCATGACGCACTTGGAGATGCTGAGCGAGCTCCGCGCCTTCGGTGGGGAGCGGCTGACCGAGGGCCTGTCCGACCAGGTGATCGATCGCTTCTTGGCCCTCGATCCCCAGCTTGGGGCGGCGATCGAGGAGGCCCTCGCCGTCCATCGTTCCCTCCGCGACGAGTGGGGGCAGGCCTTGGCCGGATCGGAGGCGGGGCTGGCCCGCGCCCTTCAGGCAGGCTACCTGAACTTCTACGAGGAGCACGCGATCAACCCCTACGTCCCCCTCGCGGCCCGCGGGCCGTGGATCGTGACCGCGCACGGGGCCGTGGTCCACGACTCGGGCGGCTACGGGATGCTCGGCCTGGGCCACGCGCCGTCGGCCACACTCGACGCCATGGCGCGACCCTGGGTCATGGCGAACGTCATGACCCCCAGCTTCAGCCAGGCGCGGCTCGATCGGCGCCTGCGCGCCGAGGTGGGGCATTCGCGAGGGGGCTGCCCCTTCGCCAAGTTCGTGTGCATGAACAGCGGCTCCGAGGCGGTCACCGTCGCCCTGAGGATCGCGGACATCGGCGCCCGCCGCCGCACCGATCCGGGTGGCCCGGACGCGGGCAAGGCGGTCGTGCGGGTGGCCGTCGAGGGCGGCTTCCACGGGCGAACCCAGCGGCCGGCCCTCTCCTCGCCGTCGACGCGACCGGTCTACGCGCAGCACCTCGCCACCTTCCGCGGCGCGGACGACCTCCTCACCGTCCCGCCCAACGACGTATCGGCCCTCGAGCGGGTCTTTGCCCAGGCCGCGAGTTCGGGGTGCTTCGTCGAGGCCCTCCTGCTCGAGCCCGTCATGGGGGAGGGGAATCCTGGGCTGGCGGTGAGCCGTGGGTTCTACGACCGCGCGAGGGAGTTGACGCGCGCCCACGGCTCCCTCTTGCTCGTGGACTCCATTCAGGCCGGGCTGCGCGCGCGCGGCTGCTTGAGCATCGTCGACTATCCAGGCTTCCAAGACTGCGAACCGCCCGACATGGAGACCTACTCCAAGGCGCTCAACGCGGGCCAATACCCGCTCTCGGTGCTGGCGCTCGGCGAGCGAGCGGCGAGCCTCTACGTGCGCGGCGTCTACGGCAACACCATGACCACCAATCCGCGCGCCCTCGAGGTGGCCTGCGCGGTGCTCGACGCCGTGACCCCAGAGCTGAGGGAAAACGTGCGCGTTCGTGGCGAGGAACTCCTCGCCCGCTTCCGCGCGCTGTGCGAAGAGTTCCCCTTCGCCACCGGCTGCAGCGGGACGGGGCTCTTGCTCGCGCTGCATCTCGACCCGGAGCGCGCTCCCGTGAGCGGACCCGGCGCCCTTGAGGAGCGTTGCCGCCGGCGGGGGCTCGGCGTCATTCACGGGGGCCGCAACGCGCTGCGCTTCACGCCGCACTTCGGCCTGACCGCGGCCGAGGTGGACCTCATCGCCGACGAGCTGCGGGCGGTTCTCCGCGAGCACGCTGGCTGATCGGCGCAGGGCCCCGATCCGGGGGCCGGGTGCGGCCGTGGCGTCATCCCCCGGAAAGGCGCGCCGCCCCGGCACGCGTCGTTCCCGTGGCGCGGGCTACGGGGTTCGGCCTGCCGCCGGGTCCCTTTCCGGGATCCCCGTCAGGCGCCGGGAAGGCGTCCGGAGCAGTGCACCAGCGGGGCTTCGTCGCCGCGCGGGCGGGGCGCGTTGGGCTCGTTGAAGATCCGGCGCACGCGCTCGGCCATGGCGCCGAGCAGGACCTGTTCGAGCATGCCCGGGGTGGCGCCGTGGGCTCCGGAAGGGGGACCGGCGATGACGAGGACCAGTTCCTGGTCGCCAACCCGGAAGCGGTGGCTGCTGTGGTCCCGCTCGCAGGGAAGCCGAGGGAGGCGCCCGCTCTTGCGCGAGGCTCGGGCGAGGACGCGGCGCGCTTCTTCGTTCTCCTCCGAAGCCGCGACGAGCATGTCTTCGCTGTTGCCCAGCACCACGAGCGGCAGTCCGTGTTTGCGGGCGCGCTGGCGGAGGAGGTTCCGCAGCGAGTGGAGCCGGTCCGTCCGCGGGTCCGCCCGGCGGTTCCGCGGCCACGGACCCGCGGTCGCCGCCGGGTCCACGCTCCTCAAGGCAGCCTCGCTCATGAGCGTCCCCCCTTCGGACGCCCTGGGCCAGCAAGGTGCGTTCCCGGTCCCGTTCGCTGCCCTCGAGGCGCAACGCCTTTGCTTTCGTTGCGAAGGCGGGGGAAGTCGCCCCTGGGCCTCGGGCTTCCGCGCACGCAGTTCACGGGACCGCGCCCAATTGCGGGAAGTGCCCGACGGCGGCACCGGTCGGCGAAGCGGGGCCCTGCCCGCTCGCGCAGCGAGCGCCCGATGTGGGTGCCCCGTCCGTGGCGGACGGGCCAGGGTTTGCTGTATCTGCAGTTCGCTGGGGAGCGCGCCGCCTGCCGGAGAGCGGAGGAGGGAGTCCTGCGCGCTTCGTCGTCGCCGGCCGCCGTCGCTCGCCCTCCGCCATTTGCTCCTCCCAGGGCTTGCTCGCCCTTCTTGGAGGGTCGGGCCGTTGCGCTAGGGTCCGCCCCAAGGTGGACCATCGCCCGTCGCACCGCGGATCGACACGTACCGGAGTTCAACCGCCAAGGACGCCCTCGAAGGGAAGGCAATGCTCTCTACGACACGGCGACTCGAAGCAGGCGCGGAACGATCGCGAGGTCGATCAGCGCTAGGTAGTTCACCGCGAGCTGTTCGAATCCGTGACGAGGTGGATCTCGGTTCCCAAGCCGCCACGTGAACGCCCGAGTGCGTGGTCGTCCGGCTCCTCTACGCCCCCCCTTTTTCGACCGCCGCTCGCGCGGCGAGCCGCACGAATCGACGTGCCGTCCACGCAGCAAAGATCCCAGTCCAACTCCCCTGCTTCGCTGCGGTGCGCCAGGAGCCTCTGCTTCACCCGATCAAGGCGCCCCTCGCGCCTCCACGGATCGAACCGGCGCCAAAGGGTCTTCCATGGGCCATAGACGAGCAGCCCTGCAAGCCCCCAGGGACGCACCCTTCACCGCATCACCGCGAGGCGGATTTTAGGTCCGACGTCGCGGGTCCTGCCCCAACTCGCCTCGGAAGACGGACGGGACCATCGGCCCCGGGGGGGGGGTCGGGGCAGGCTCTGCGCCCTGCCGTTCGGGACCCAGCCCGGATCCTGCGCGCGGAAGAACGCGCACCCACCCCGCGGCGTTCCGGGGCAGAGTGCCGGTGGCCGAGCGCAGTTCGACCGACCTGCTCTTCGCCTATTGGCTGGGGCGGGCCTACGGGGTCATCTCGGCGAGCGAGTGAGCCAGGAAGGATCGCTCCGCGCGGAGCCGGCGGCCTGCGCGTTCGGCCTCACCCCGCGACGGCGTCGAGCGCGTCGGCCTCGCTCCGGTAGATCCGGAACACCGAGAGGAGGCCCAGGGTCTTGAACACGGCGAGGACGTTTT
>RFHU01000510.1 GCA_003695705.1 Planctomycetota bacterium | reverse complement strand
GGGCCGGGCGCGGGCGACTCGCCCGCTCGGCGGAGCCGGTCGTCCGCTCCTCGCCCCGCCCGCGCCCCCCGCCGAAGACGAAGACTCGGTCTTCCAGCGCTGGCTTGAGGGCTCGGCCGAGCTCAAGGTGCTCGTTTCGAGCGACGGCTCGACTTCGCCCAAGTGCAAGCAGCACCCCGAGCGGCGGGTGGTCGCCGCCTGCACGCGCTGTTCCGCCCTCCTCTGCTCTCGTTGCCTGGACCGGATCGGCGACGAGTTCGCCTGCGCCGAGTGCGTGGCCCGGGTCGCCGCCCAGACCGACCCCGCCCAGGGAGGCCTGAAGTCGTGGTTCCGCAAGGTCTTCGGCGGGAACTGAGGCCCCGGTCGCTCCCGGCGAAGGCTCTTCCCCTGCTCGAAGTCCAGTCCTCGCAGAGCGCGGAGCCGGCGTTCGGTCCCCTCGCCAACGCAGGCGACGACGCCCGCGTAGGTAGTCGCGGGAGAGAACCCTCATGACCCGCCCCCTGCTCGCAGCCTTCCTCCTGCTCAGCGCCACGACCCTGCCCGCCTCGGCCCAAGAGCGCACGGGCCCTGGCTCCGAGGCCGCGCCCGACGGCGAGGGGGACCGCGGCCCCGGGCCTCGCCGGGGCCGCGGGCCCTTCGGCGACCCCGGCCGCTTCGCCGACAACGCGGTCGAGTTCCTCGCCAAAGAGCTCGACCTCGACACCGAGCAGCGAGAGCGCATCCACGAGCTCCTGAGCCGAGGCGTGCAGACGATGTGGAAGCGCGTAGGGGAACGGATGCGCGCGGGCGGCGCCGAGGGCGAATTCATGGACAGCTTCCGCAAGGCCATGGAGGACGTGCGGGTCGAACTGGCCAACGAGATTTCCAAACTGCTGACCCCCGCCCAACGGCGCGAGTTCGAGGTGCTCGTCGACCAATTCGACCGGCGCGCCCAGCGCTTCGAGCAAACCCGCCGCGCCTGGGAGCGGCCCGACCAGCTCTTCAACCCCAAGCCCCTCTCGCGCCGCCTGGCCCTCGACAAGGCCGAGCGAGCGCTGTTCCTCGGCCCCGAGGAGACCGCCGCGGTCATGCCCTTCGTCGAGCGCCTCGTCGACGCGCGCCTCGCTCTCTACGAGGGGCGCAAGGTCCGCCGGCAAGACCTGCTCAACGCCATCGACGGGGGCGCTTCGCCCGAGGAGATCCGCCAGCGGGTGGCGGACATTCGCGCGGCGGAGCAGTTCCAGCAGCTCGAGATCCTCGCCGCCAGCCAGGCGCTGCGCGAGTTGCTGACCATCGACCAGGAGGCGCGCTTCGTCGCCATGGGCCTCTTGGAGTAGCGCCCCGCGGTGGGCCGGTGCTCTAATCGTCGCCATGGCGCACGGCTCCAGCGGAAAGGTACTCGACACCTACCTGCGTGCCTTGCGGCGGATCGGCGAACTCGCCGCCGAGGTTCGCCTCCTCGAGGAGGACGTCGCGGCCCGCGAAGTCGCCGCCTTGCGCAAGATCCTTGCGCAACTCCAGCCCCTCCTCCCCACCCTCGCGCAGCCCATCTCCGTGCGGGAGCCCTGGAGCGAAGAGGCCGAGGAGCACCACGTCGCCGAATTCGGGCTGCCGGTGGTGCGCAGCTTCGAGGAGACGCGCGGCCACGACGGGCTCTTGCGCCACGAAGAGCGGACCCTGGCGCTCCTGCGCGACGGACGGCTGGTCGAAGTGCGTGCGCAGGGAAGCTGGCGCGAGGGCGATCCGCCGCGGGACACCTCCTGGCGCGTCCTCGTCTCCAGCATCGAGGTCGACGCCGACTTCGCGCGCGAACACCTGCGGGCGATCCTGGCGGGCATCCTCGACCTGCTCAAGGAGGCCCTCGAGCGGGGCCGCGCCGACCGCAAGGACCTGCGCCGCCGCCTCGAACTCCTCGAGGAGGTCGACGCCTTGCTTCCCGACGAGCCCCCCGAGCAGCCCCTCCGCTGAGGCTCCGGAACGCGGCGGGCCCGGGCCGTCCTCGGCCCGGGCCCTGCGCAGAGACGGGAGGCGGCTACTTGCCCTCTTCGCGGGCCTTCTTGTAGGCCTCGATGAGCGGGGCCGCCTTGTCGGGCGGCAGGAACTCGTAGTGGGAGAAGCGCATCTCGTAGATCCCCTCGCCCGAGGTCATGGAGCGCAGGTCCTGGCTGTAGGTCTGCATCTCCACCTCGGGGACCAAGGCCTTGATGACCGTGCCCTCCTCGCTCTGCTCCATGCCCTGAGGCTGAGAGCGCCGGCGCGCGAGGTCGCCCATGATGTCGCCGGTGTATTGGTCGGGCACCGTGATGCTGACCTCGTAAATGGGCTCGAGGAGGCAAGGCTTGGCCTGCTCCACTCCCTGGCGGAAGGCGCCGCGGCCCGCTTTGATGAACGCGGCCTCCTTGCTGTCGACCGGATGCTCCTTGCCGTCGTAGACCTCGATCTTGACGTCCACGAACTTGTAGCCGGCGATGACGCCCTCCTCCATGCACTGGCGGATGCCCTTCTCGACCGCCGGGATGTAGCTGGCCGAGATCGCGCCGCCGACGACCTTGTTCTCGAACACCAGGCCCTCGCCGCGTTCCGCCGGGCTCATGCGGATCGCGACCTCGCCGAACTCGCCGGCACCGCCCGACTGCTTCTTGTGCCGGTAGCGGGTGTCGGCCGTGCCGCGAATGGTCTCCCGGTAGGCGACCTTGGGGCGGTGACGCTCGACCTCGACCTTGGTGCGCTCCTTCATGCGCTGCAGGAGCGTCTCGAGGTGGAGCAGGCTCATGCCCTTGATGATCAGCTCGTTGGTCTCGTCGTTGCGCTCGGTCTTGAAGGTCAGGTCCTCGCGCTCGAGGCGGTCGAGGGCGGGGCGGAGCTTGGTCTCGTCGGCGCGGGTCTTGGGGGTCACCGCCAGCTTGACCATGGGGGTCGGGACCTCGATCTCCGGCATGAGCTTCCCCTCGCCGAGGGTGTGCCCGGCGGAGATGCCCTCGACCTTGGGGATGACCGCGATGTCTCCCGCCACCAGCGCGCCCACCGGCTCGGGCGTCTTGCCCTGCAGGAACTGGAAGTCGCCCACCCGCTCTTCCTTGCCGGTGTTGAGGTTCTTGACGCTCGAGTGCCCCTTGGTCTCGCCGGCGAAGACGCGGATGTAGGTCTGGGCGCCGAAGTCGCCCACCATGACCTTGAAGGCCTGCGCGCGGAAGGGGCCGTCGGGCTTGACCTCCTTGCCTTCCGCATCGAGGCGCGGCTTGGCCTGCAGCGGGCTGGGCATGTAGGTCTTGACCACCTCGAGCAGGTCCTTGATCCCGATCTCCTTGGTGGCCGAGGTGCCGACCATGGGCACCACCGCCCCGGCGATGATCCCCTTGCGCAGGGCCTGCTGGAATTCCTCCTCGCTGATCTCCCCCTCCTCGAGGTACTTCTCCATCAGCGCCTCGTCGATCTCGACGGCGGCCTCGGTCAGCGCCTCGCGCTGGTCCGGGTCGGCAAGGGCGTCGGTGTTCTCGCTGTAGGCGCCGCCCGAGGCGTTGGGGCGACGGAACCAGACGCAGCCGGTGCCGAAGGCTTCGCGAATGCTCTCGGTGAGGGCGTCGAGGTCGACGTTGTCCATGTCGACCTTGTTGACCACGATCATCTTCGCGAGACCGTGCTTGTCGGCGAGCTTCCATGCCTTGCGCGTGTTGAGGCCGATCCCGCTCTTGGCGTTGATGACCAGACAGGCAATGTCTCCAGCCACGATCCCGCAGTGGGTGTCTCCGAAGAAGTCGGGGTAGCCTGGGGTGTCGATGATGTTGATGCGGGTCCCCTCGTAGTCGCAATGCGCCACCGCGAGGTTGATGGAGTGCTGCTTGGTCTTTTCTTCCTCGGTGTAGTCGAGGACCGTCGTCCCGGCCTGGATGCTGCCGAGCCGGCCGACCGTGCCGGTCTGATGGAGGATGGCCTCGGCGAGAGAGGTCTTGCCGCTGTCGGCGTGGCCGACGAGGACGAGGTTGCGGATGGCCTCGGGGGTGTGGGTCATGGCTCCTGCCTGTGTCGGGATTGGGGTCGGGCCGAACGCCCACCCGCCCGCCAACCGATGGGGAGCGAGGCGCCGACGGCGGCGGCGCGAGCGAACCCGGACACGGGCGCGAGCGCGCGGGCCGGCGGGGCCTGCGGTTCAGGGGTTGTCGGGCCGCACGGCGGGCCGCCCGGCGGCGGGCCCCGTTGTATCCGCCCGCCCCTCAGGTGACAAGCGCACCCGAGCGGGTGCGCCGGGGAGCCCTCCCGAGCACCCGCCGAGGACAAATCGAGACTGGGGCTGGCGGAAGCGGATTCCGTTCCTATAATCCGCGCTTCCCCGCGCCGGCCGCAGCGCGTCCGCCGGGAGGACCCTTCCCAAGCCAACCACTTCTCGCCTTCGGAATCGTTCCAATGCCGACCATCAACCAGCTGGTGCGCTACCCCCGCAAGCAGAAGCGGCGCAAGTCGAAGACGCCCAGCCTCGAGCAGTGCCCCCAGAAGCGCGGCGTCTGCCTGCAGGTCAAGACGATGACTCCCAAGAAGCCGAACTCGGCGCTGCGGAAGATCGCCCGCGTGCGCCTGAGCAACGGCAAGGAGATCACCGCCTACATCCCCGGCGAGGGCCACAACCTGCAGGAGCACTCCATCGTGCTCGTGCGCGGCGGCCGCGTCCGCGACCTGCCGGGTGTGCGCTACCACATCATTCGCGGCACCCTCGACGCGCTCGGCGTGGACGGGCGCAAGCAGGGTCGCTCCAAGTACGGCACCAAGCGCCCGAAGGCCTAGAGGGAGCCCGCGATGCCCAGCAAGTACGACTCGCCCCGTCGCTTCATGCAGCCCGACCCCCGTTACCAGTCGCTGCTGGTGGAGAAGTTCTGCAACTGCATGATGCGCGATGGCAAGAAGCGCACCGCCTACCGCGTCTTCTACGACGCCATGGACGAGATCCAAAACCGCATGAAGGACAAGGATCCGCTCGACGTGTTCACCCAGGCGGTGCAAAACGTCAAGCCGCTGATCCAGGTCCGCTCCCGGCGCGTGGGCGGCGCGACCTACCAGGTCCCCATGGAGGTCAAGCGCCGGCGCGCCACGTCCCTGGCGATCCGTTGGCTTCTCGAGGCGACCCGCAAGAAGAAGGGCCGCCCCATGCACAAGCGACTCGCGGACGAGTTGATCATGGCCTACCGCCGCGAAGGCACGGCCATGGCCACCCGGGACAACGTCCACAAGATGGCCGAGGCCAACAAGGCCTTCGCCCACCTGAGCTGGTAGAGGAGCCGCTCCCCTCGCCTCTCACCATGAGCCCCCAGCTCCCGTCTCCCCGCCGGTCCGCCCCGCCGCCGACCGACGGACGAATGCGGGGGCGGAACTCGCTGCCGCGCCCCGCCCCCGGCGGGGCGTCGCTGCGTACCCGGCGGAGGTAGCCGCATGGCCAAGAAGAAGGCCGCCAAGGCACAGCGCTATCCGCTCGAGCGGGTGCGGAACATCGGGATCGTCGCCCACATCGACGCGGGCAAGACGACGACCACCGAGCAGATCCTCTACTACACGGGCAAAGAACACCGCATCGGGACGGTGGACGCGGGCAACACGACCACGGACTACGAGCAACTCGAGCAGGAGAAGGGGATCACCATCGTGAGCGCGGCGGTGACCGTGCACTGGACCCCCGCGCCCCTCACCGAGGAGCCACCCGAGGAAGTCCGGATCAACATCATCGACACCCCAGGGCACATCGATTTCACCGCCGAGGTGGAGCGCTCCCTCTCGGTGCTCGACGGCGCGGTGGCGATCTTCTGCGGCGTGGCCGGCGTCCAGGCACAGTCGGAGACGGTTTGGCGGCAGGCGAACACCTACGCCGTCCCCCGCATCGCCTACGTCAACAAGCTCGACCGCAGCGGAGCCAACTTCTTCGAGGTCCTGCAGGACATCGAAGACCGCCTGGAAGGGATGACCCCCTTCGCCGTCCAGGTCCCCGTTGGCGAGGAGAAGGAATTTCGCGGGGTGGTGGACCTCGTGCGCATGAAGGCCTGGCTGTGGGAGGAGGGCGACCCTCCCCCCGAGCCCACCCTGACCGAGATTCCCGCGGAGGTGGCCGAGGAGGCCGCCCTCTATCGGGAGGAACTCATCGACCGCGTCACCGCGCTCGACGACGCCCTCGCCAACGAATACCTCGAAGCACAGGAGGAAGGCAGAGAACTCGCGCCC
Organism: Planctomycetota bacterium; assembly: GCA_003695705.1. Classification (GTDB taxonomy): domain Bacteria; phylum Planctomycetota; class J058; order J058; family J058; genus J058. The sequence continues at coordinate 16,195 of RFHU01000510.1, read as the reverse complement.
GCCGCGCTGCGCGCGGCCATTCGCCGGGTGACCCTGGCCCGCACCGGCTTTCCCGTCCTCTGCGGTTCTTCCTTCCGTCACAAGGGGGTGCAGCCCCTCCTCGACGCCGTCGCCGCCTACCTCCCCAGCCCGCTCGACCGTCCGCCGGTGAAAGGCCGCGTCCCGCGCAGCAAGCGCAAGCTGGACACGGAGCTCGACGCCTGGGACGAGGGCGAACGTCCGCCCTCGGAGAAGGCGCCCTTCTGCGCGTTGGCCTTCAAGACCGTCTCCAGCAAGACCTCCGACCTGGTCTACCTGCGCGTCTACTCGGGGCTGGTGACCGGCAGCGACCAAATCCTCAACGTGAACAAGGGCAAGAAGGAGCGCTTGGGGCAGATCCACATCCTCCACGCCAACCGCAAGGAGCGCGTCGAGGTCGCCGGCGCAGGAGACATCGTCGGGGTGGTCGGCCTGCGCTACACCGTGACCGGAGACACCCTCTGCGCCGCCGACAAGCCCATCCGCCTGGGCTCCATCCACTTCCCCGTGCCCGTGGTGTCGATGTCGGTGGAACCGCGCTCGAGCGGCGACAAGGACAAGCTCGCCGACGCGCTCGCCTGCATGGCCAAGGACGACCCCACCTTCACGGTGCACGTCGACAAGGAGACCAACCAGACCTTGATCTCGGGCATGGGGGAGCTGCACCTCGAGATCATTGCGGAGAAGCTGCGACGCGACTGGAAGGTCGAAGCCAAGGTGGGCAAGCCGCGCGTCTCCTACAAGGCGACCGTGCGCGGGACGGCGGAAGCGCGTCACGTCCACGACGTGGAGATCGGCGGCAAGCGGCGCTACGCCGAGGTCCGCCTGCGGGTCGAGCGCATGGAAAAGGCCCCCGGCGGGGTGCTCGTCGACATCGTCGCGCCTCCCGAGGAGATCCCCCCCGAGTTCCACGGCGCCATCGAGGACGCCATCCGCAGCCGCGCCTACAGCGTCGGCGACTGGGGCGACCCCTTGATCGACACCAAGGTCACCGTCACCGGCGGCGCCCACGACCCGCAGGAAAGGGACGAGGGCGCCTTTGCCGCAGCGGCCAGCCGCGCCCTGGAGGAAGCGCTCGCCGCCGCCGGCCTCGCCTCCCTCGAGCCGATCATGACCCTCACCGTCGACGTCCCCGAGGAGTTCTACGGGAACATCGTGCAAGACCTGCAAGGGCGGCGGGCTCGCGTCCTCTCCGACACGGTGATCAAGGACTCTCGTCGCATCGTTGCCGCGGTCCCCCTGGCCGAGATGTTCGGCTACGCCTCGGACGTGCGCAGCAAGAGCCAAGGCCGCGCGACGCCCTCCCTCGAGCCCCGCGACTACGCCGAGGTCCCCGAGGGCAAGCGCCCCAAGCTCTGGGACTGAGCCGGCCACGCCCCCCCGCGGCTCCCGCCGCGGGGCCTCCCCCGAGGTCCTAAGTCCTTGCCGCAGACACGCCGCCCCGCGCGCCGAGCGCGCCCCAAGTCCGCTCTGCGTTTGTGTTTGACAGGGCCGCGCGCGCCCCTATAATCGCGGCTTCCCGTGCTGAGGCAGCCGCTCCTAAGGCGCTGCAAGCAAAGGGGTAAGGGTCACTGCGCTCAGCCCTCGTCGTGGACGTGGGAAAGGGCACACCCTCCGAGAACAACCAGACGACTCCCGGGCGGACGCCATGGAACGCATTCGTATCCGTATGGAAGCCTACGACCACGAGATCCTCGACCAGTCGGCGAAGGAACTCGTGAACAAGGCCAAGGAGACCGGCGCCAAGGTCGCGGGCCCCATCCCGCTGCCCACTCGGATCGAGCGCTACACGGTGCTGCGTTCGCCTCACGTCGACAAGAAAGCCCGCGAGCAGTTCGAGATGCGCACCCACAAGCGCTTGATCGACATCAGCGAGGCCACCGCCGGAACCGTCAACGCGATCACGCTGGTCCAGATGCCGGCCGGCGTGCACATCACCGTCAAGGCGTAGGTGCCCCAATGATCGACGCAATCCTGGGCAAGAAGCTCAGCATGACGCAGATCTGGGACGAGCAGGGCAACTGCCACGCCGTCACCGTGATCGAGGCCGGCCCCTGCCAGGTGGTGCAGGTCAAGAGCAAGGACGGCCGAGACGGCTACGACGCCGTGCAGATCGGTTTCGAGCCGCGCCCCGCGCGCAACGGCGGCAAGGGCACGCCGCGGGTCACCAAGCCCATGCTCGGCCACTTCAAGAAGCACGGCGCCGAGCCCATGCGCGTCCTGCGCGAGGTGCCCTGCTCGGGGGGCGAGGCTCCCGCGCCCGGCACTGTGGTCAAGGTGAACGAGGTCTTCGAGCAAGGCCAGAAAGTCGACGTGGTCGGGACCTCCAAGGGGCGGGGCTTCGCGGGCTGCATCAAGCGGCACGGCTTCCGCCGCGGGCCCAAGACCCACGGCTCGAAGAACTACCGCGAGCCCGGCTCGACCGGACAGAGCACCACCCCCGGCCACGTGATCAAGGGCAAGCGCATGGCGGGGCACTACGGCAACGCGCGCGCGACCGTGCGCAACCTCCGGGTGCTCAAGGTCGAGCCCGAGGAGAACCTGCTCTACGTCAAGGGCGCGATTCCCGGTCCGCGCGGGGGCACCGTCCTCGTGCGCAAGGCCGTGGTGGGAGGATAGGCCATGAGCCTCGAGCTGAAGACCTGCGACGCCACCGGCAAGGCCGTCGGCAGCGTGACCGTCGACGAAGCAGCCCTCGGGGGGAAGGTGAAGAACCGCCTCCTGCACGCGGCCGCGGTGATGTACCACAACAACCTGCGCCAGGGAAGCCATTGCACCAAGTCGCGCAGCGAGATCGCCGGCTCGACCAAGAAGCTCTATCGGCAGAAGGGCACCGGTCGGGCGCGCATGGGCAACCGCAAGAGCGGCATCCGCCGCGGGGGCGGCGTGATTCACGGGCCCAAGCCCCGCAACTACGTCTACCACATGCCCCGCAAGCAGCGGCAGGCCGCCCTCCGCTCGGCCCTCCTCGGAAAGGCCAAGGACGACGAGCTGCGCCTGGTGAGCGGCCTGGACTTCAGCGAGCCGAAGACCAAGCACATGGCGGCGCTGCTCGGCGCCCTCGGCCTGGAGGACACGGTCCTCGTGGCCACCGACGGGCTGAAGCGCAACGTCCACCTTGCCGGTCGCAACATGCCCGGCGTCACGGTCCTCCCTGCGCAGGAGGTCAACGCTCGCCACGTCCTGACCCACAAGTTCCTCGTCATGGACCAGGCCGCTTTCGAGCGCATCGCCAGCAAGGCGGAGCGGGTCAAGGGCCAGGGCACCAAGAAGGAAGAGGGCTGAGCCATGCCCGTGCACCTCGACGCGTACCAGGTGATCAAGGCCCCGATCATCACCGAGAAGCTGGCGAAGCAGACCGAGCACTCGAACATTTGGGGCTTCGTCGTCGACAAGCGCGCCAACAAGATCCAGATCAAGCAGGCCGTGGAGCAACTCTTCGACGTGAAGGTGCTCAGCGTCCGCACCATGAACCGCAAGGGGAAGCCCCGCCGCGTCGGCAGGGAGTGGTCCCACGCCCCCAACTGGAAGCGAGCGCTCGTGCGCCTCGCCGAAGACGACAGGATCGAGTAATGGGCGTCAAGCAGTACAAGCCGACCTCCCCGGGTCGTCGCGGCATGACCGTGAACGACTGGGCGGAGCTCACCCACGGGAACCGCAACCGGCCCGAGCGCAGCCTGGTCGAGAAGATCAAGAAGTCGGGCGGTCGCAACCACCACGGGCGCATCACCAACCGCAACATCGGCGGCGGCCACAAGGCGAAGTACCGCAAGATCGACTTCAAGCGGGACAAGGACGGGGTCCCCGCGAAGGTCGTCAGCATCGAGTACGACCCCCGGCGGACCGCCCGCATCGCGCTCCTGCACTACGCCGACGGCGAGAAGCGGTACATCCTCGCTCCGCTGGGCCTCGAGGTCGGGCAAACGGTCCTCTCCGGCGAGAACGCCGAGCCCAAGGTGGGCAACGCCATGCCGCTGCGCTGCATTCCCACCGGCCTCGAGATCCACAACGTGGAGCTCCAGCCCCGCCGAGGCGGTCAGCTCGGTCGTTCGGCCGGCACGCTGGTCAAGCTCATGGCCAAGGAAGGCAAGACCGCCACGATCATGCTGCCCTCGGGCGAAATGCGGAAGGTGCCCATCGAGTGCCGGGCGACCATCGGGCAGATCGGCAACACCGAGCACAACACCATTGTGATCGGCAAGGCCGGGCGGCACCGCTGGATGGGCAAGCGCCCCGTCTCTCGGGGCTGCGCCATGAACCCCCACTCCCACCCGATGGGCGGCGGTGAGGGCCACCGCTCCGGCGGCCGCCACCCGCAAGGCCCCACCGGGATCCTGGCCAAGGGCGGCAAGACCCGCAAGCCCAAGGCTCGCTCGAACAAGTTCATCGTCCGCGCGCGCAAGAAGCGCGGTAGGAGGCGCTAGTGGGCCGCTCGCTGAAGAAGGGTCCCTACGTGGACGCCAAGCTGCTGCGCAAGGTGCTGCAGCAGAAGGAAGCCGGCGACCACAAGCCCATTCGCACCTGGGCCCGCCGCTGCACCATCGTCCCTGAGTTCGTCAACCACACCTTCGAGGTCCACAACGGGAAGATCTTCCACAAGGTCTTCGTCACCGAAGACATGGTGGGCCACAAGCTGGGTGAATTCTCTCCCACCCGGATCTTCCGCGGACACACCGGCAAGAAGCAGAAGTAGCCATGGCCGTCTCCAAGAAGAACCGCCCGCTGCGCAACGACGCTCCCGACGCACCGGAATTCCGAGCCATCCACCGCTACGCGCGCATCTCTCCGCGCAAGGCCGGGCTCGTCATGGCCAGCATCCGCGGCTTGCCCGTCTCCGAGGCCCTCGACCAGCTTCGCCACATGAAGCAAAAGGGCGCCTTCCTCGCCGACAAGCTGCTCAAGAGCGCCATCGCCAACGCCGACCACGCCATCGACCAGGGGCTGGTGCGCGACGCGCAGGGCCGGGTGCTCGACGACCAGCCGGACCTCGACGTCGACGACCTCTACGTCCACGAGGCCGTGGCCAACGACGGCCCCCGCCTCAAGCGCTGGCGGCCGCGCGCGCGGGGCTCTGCCTACCCCTACCGCCGGCCCTACGCTCACCTCACCATTCGTCTCCGGCCGCTCCCGGCCGAGGGAGGCAACTAGCCGTGGGACAGAAGGTTCGCCCGACCGGCTTCCGCGTCGGCGTCTACGACAACTGGCGCTCTCGCTGGTACGCCCGCAAGAAGGAATACGGCGCACTCCTGGTCGAGGACCAGAAGATTCGCGACGCCGTCAAGAACGAGTACGGCTTCGCCGGCGTGCCGCGTGTCGACATCGAGCGCAAGACCGAGGGCGGCGAGGTCACCGTCATCATTCGCACCGCCCGCCCCGGCGTGATCATCGGCCGCAAGGGGGCGAAGGTCGACAAGCTCAAGGACGACTTGGCCCGCATCACCGACAAGAAGGTCGACCTGAAGATCCAAGAGGTCGACCGTCCCGAGCTCGACGCCCAACTCGTGGCCGAGGGCGTCGCCGAGCAACTCAAGAAGCGAATGAGCTTCCGCCGGGTGCTCAAGAAGTCCCTCGAGCTGACCATGGGCGCCGGCGCCCTGGGCTGCAAGATCCAGACCTCCGGGCGCCTTGGTGGGCACGACATGGCTCGCTCCGAAAGCGTCCACGAGGGCTCGATTCCGCTCCAGACGCTGCGCGCCGACATCGACTACGGCTTCGCCCTGGCGATCACCACCCACGGGGCGATCGGAGTCAAGTGCTGGATCTACCGCGGCATGCTCGCGGACGAGAAGAAGAACACCGGTCCCCGGCTGGCCGAGCCCCGGAACACCGGGGAGAGCCGCCCGGCCAAGTACGGCGAGGGGTAAGCCATGGCCCAGATGCCCAAGCGCGTGAAGCACCGGAAGGTGCACCGCGGCAAGCTCAAGCGCCTCGCGCACCGAGGCAACAAGGTCAGCTTCGGCGACTTCGGTCTGCAAGCCCTCGAAGCCGGCTGGGTGTCGGCCAACGTCATCGAAGCCGCCCGCATCACCGCCAACCGCTACCTCGGCGGCGAGGGCAAACTCTACATCCGCATCTTCCCCGACAAGCCCATCACCTCGACTCCCCTCGAGACCCGCATGGGCAAGGGCAAGGGCGAACCTGACTACTGGGCCGCCGTGGTCCAGCCGGGCACCGTCCTCTACGAGATCGGCGGAGTTCCCGAGGCCGTGGCCCGGGGCGCCTTCGCCCGCATCGCCCACAAGCTCCCCGTGAAGGCGCGCTGCATTGCGCGCAGGAGGGCGTGACATGAAGCTCGATGAGCTGCGAGGCCTCGCCAGCGAGGACCTCGAGCGCAACCTGCGGGAGTGGCGCGAGGAGCTGTTCCGCCTCCGCTACACGCAGGTCAGCGAGTCGGTCGAGAACACCAGCGCCCGGCGCGAGCTGCGCAAGCGGATCGCCCGCACGCACACCATCCTCCGCGAGCGCCAGCTCCAGGCGCAGAAGGACGGCTAGGCCATGAGCGAGTCTTCCCAGCCCGCCGCGCGGCCCCGCCGCTACAAGACCCCCAAGCGGGGACAGCGCAAGGTGCTCGTGGGCACCGTGCTGCCCAACAAGATGGCCAAGACCATCACGGTGGAGATCAGCCGAACCGAGAAGCACCGCAAGTACAAGAAGTACATCGAGCGGCACACCAAGGTCTACGCGCACGACCCGCAGGAGACCGCGCAGCCCGGCGACCTCGTCAAGGTGGTCGAGAGCCGCCCCTTCTCGAAGCTCAAGCGCTTTGCCCTCCTCGAGGTCGTGAAGAAGGCGGGAGCCTAGCCATGATCCAGATGGAGACCGTCCTCGACGTCGCGGACAACACCGGCGCCAAGAAGGCCAAAATGATCCGCGTCCTCGGGAAGTCCAACTGCCGCTACGCCGAACTCGGCGACATCGTGGTGGCGCACGTCCGCCAGGCCGCTCCCGGCGCCGACGTGAAGAAGGGCGACGTCGTCAAAGGCGTCATCGTGCGCCAGAAGAAGCGCCACCGGCGCCCCGACGGGAGCTGGGTCCGCTTCGACCGCAACGCGATGGTCATCCTCGCCGACGTCGAGTCCAAGAACCCCAAGGGAACGCGCATCTTCGGCGCGGTCGCCCGTGAGCTGCGCGCGAAGCGGTTCTCCAAGATCGTTTCGCTCGCCTCGGAGGTCATCTAGTCATGCCTCGTCGCGTTCGTGGCAAGGGGCGCAAGCATTTCCTGCGCGCCCGCCGGCCCGCTCCCCCGCGCGGAGTGCGCCACCTGCAGAAGCTCCACGTCAAGAAGGATGACCTCGTCGAGGTCCTCTCCGGCGTCGACAAGGGCAAGCGCGGAAAGGTCCTGCGCGCCATCCCCGCCGAGGGCATGGTCGTGGTCGAGGGTGTGAACCGCAAGTGGAAGCACCTGCGCCGCAGTCAGGAGAACCCCCAGGGCGGCCGCGTCCAACGCGAAATGCCGATCTACGCCTGCAAGGTCAAGAAGGTCGATTAGTCATGGCGAAGGGCAAGAGCAAGAGCAAGGGAGGCGGCGGCGCCAAGGGCGGTCGGCCCGGCACGGTCGGCAAGATCTCCTGGAAGGCCACTCCCAAGAAGAAGAAGAGCGGTCCCCCCACCGAGCCCGCGCCGACTCCGCGCCTCAAGCTGCACTACGAGCAGTTCGTCAAGCCGCAGCTCAAGGAGCGCTTCGGCTTCGCCAACGACATCGGCACGCCGCGCATCACCAAGATCGTGGTCAGCATGGGCATCGGCGACGCCAACGAGAACCCCAAGAAGTTCGAACAGCTCCTCGGCGACCTCGAGACCGTCACCGGCCAACGTCCGCAGGTCACCCGCGCTCGGATCTCGGTCGCCAACTTCAAGCTGCGCGAGGGCATGGTCGTCGGCTGCCGCAGCACCCTGCGCCGCAACCGGATGTGGGAGTTCCTCGACCGACTGCTCACGCTGGTGATTCCGCGTATGCGGGACTTCCGCGGCCTCAACCCCAAGTCCTTCGACGGACGCGGGAACTACGCCATGGGTCTGCAGGACCAGCTGGTGTTCCCCGAGATCAAGGCCGACAAGGTCGAATACCAACACGGCATGAACATCGTCGTCTGCACGACGGCCCGCACCGACGAGCACGCCCGCGAGTTGCTCCGGCTGATGGGCTTCCCCTTCCGCAACCACCCGGTCCAGGTGATCGGCAAGAAGGAGGCGTAGGCATGGCCAAGACGTCCCAGAAAGTCCGCGCCAGCCGCCCGCCCAAGTTCAAGACGCGGGCCTACAACCGCTGTCAGCTCTGCGGCCGGCCCCGGGCCTATTACCGCAAGTTCCACATCTGCCGGATCTGCTTCCGCACCCTCGCCCTGCAAGGGCGCATCCCCGGCGTGCGCAAGGCGAGTTGGTAGGAGCGAGCCTCATGTCGATGACCGACCCCATCGCGGACCTCCTGACCCGCATCCGCAACGCCAACAGCATTGGCCGCGCCCACGTCCGGATCCCTCACTCCAAGCTGAAGCAACGCGTCTGCGACGTGCTCCAGCGCGAGGGCTACATCAAGGGCTACCGCCAGGTAGCCTCCGAACCCGGCGAAGGCATCGGCCCCCAGGGCTGGATCGTCGTCGACCTCAAGTACGGCGAGGACGACGAGAAGGTGATCGAGAACATCCAGCGCGTCTCCCGCCCCGGGCGGCGCGTCTACACCCGCGCCAAGGACATGCGGCCCGTGCTCAACGGCCTGGGCATTCGCATCATTTCCACCTCGCGCGGCGTCCTCTCCGACCGCGAAGCGCGCAAGCAGAACGTGGGCGGCGAGGTCCTCGCCGAGGTCTGGTAGGTAGGTAGGCCATGTCGCGCATCGGCAAGCAGCCCATTCCCGTCCCGGCCGGGGTCACCGTGTCGGTGGACGGCAACCGCGTCACCGTCAAGGGCCCCAAGGGCGAGCTCTCCACCCCCCTGCACGAGGGCATCGCCGTGGCCGTGGCCGACGGCAAGGTCGAGGTCACGCGCGCCAGCGATCAGAAGCGGCACCGTGCCATGCACGGGACGACCCGCGCGCTGCTCAACAACATGGTTCGCGGGGTCAAGGATCCCTTCGAGAAGGTCCTCGAGATCCACGGCACCGGCTACAGCGCCAATGTCTCCGGGCAGACCCTCGAACTCGACATCGGCTTCTCGAACAAGATCAAGGTGGACCTTCCCAGCGGCGTCGAGGTCAAGACCGAGAAGGGCCGCCCCATCGTGCTCAAGGTGATGGGCCCGGACCGCCAGGCCGTCGGCCAGGTCGCCGCCGTCATCCGCAGCAAGCGCCCCCCCTCTCCCTACGGCGACAACAAGGGGATCCGCTACCGGGGCGAGCAGATCCGCAAGAAGGCCGGCAAGGCCTTCGGCGACAAGAAGTAGCAGGTAGGCCATGAAGCGGACCAAGAGCATTCAGCGGCGCCGCCGGCACTGGCGGGTCCGGGCACGCGTCAAGGGGAGCCCTGAGCGGCCCCGGCTGACCGTGTTTCGCAGCAACAAGTACATCTACGCCCAGGTCATCGACGACACGGCGGGGCAGACCCTCGCCGCAGCGTCGAGCAACCAGAAGGCCCTCAAGGAGCAACTCGGCGGGAAGCTGTGCAGCGTCGATGCCGCCAAGCTCGTCGGCAAGACGCTTGCCGAGGCCGCCAAGGGCAAGGGCATCTCGAAGGTCTGCTTCGATCGCGGACCCTACAAGTACCATGGGCGCGTGAAGGCGCTGGCCGACGCCGCCCGGGAGGCTGGCCTTGAGTTCTGAGCAGACCCCCCCCGAGCCCCAGCAGAGCGGCGGCGCCCCTCAGGCCTCCGGCTCCGCTCCCGAGTCCACCGGAACGAGCAGCCCCGCGCCTGCGGGCAGCCCCACGCCCGCGGGCAGCCCCACCGGCGGCGCCGCAGGGCGCTTCGGCGGCGGTCGCGGCGGCCGCGGTGGCCCCGGAGGGCGGGGCGGCGGACGCGGCCGGGGCCGCGGCCGCGACGATCGCTCCCGCGAGCCCGGTGAGCGCCTCATCGAGAACGTCGTCCGCATCAACCGCTCCGCGGCGGTGGTCAAGGGCGGCCGCCGCTTCAGCTTCTCGGCCCTCGTGGTCGTCGGCGACGGCAAGGGCCGGGTCGGCGTTGGCTACGGGAAGGCCAACGGCGTCCCCAACGCCGTCGAGAAGGGCGTCAAGGACGCGCGCAAGAACATGTTCCACATTCCCATCGTCGAGGGCACCATTCCCCACCCGGTGGAGGCCCGTTTCGGCGCCGCGAAGGTGGTCCTCGAGCCCGCCTCGCCCGGCACCGGGATCATCGCCGGGGCCGCGGTGCGCGCCGTGTGCGAGGCCGCGGGCCTGAAGAACATCCTCACCAAGTGCCACCGCTCGGGGAACCCGGTCAACGTGGTCAAGGCGGTGGAGAGCGGACTCCGCAGCCTGCGAACTCGCGAGACGGTCGAGGCCCTGCGCGGGGTCCGTCTGCCCAAGAGCGCCGGCACGTGGCGCATGAAGCAAGAAGGCAAGGGCCGCGGCAAGAAGGTCGCGGTGCGGCCCGTGATCGTGAAGGCCGAGGAAGCATGAACCTCGATCAAGTGAACGCCAAGGTCCCCTCCAAGCCCGACCGCCATCGGGTCGGTCGCGGGCCCGGCTCCGGCTGGGGCTGCACCGCCGGTCGAGGAAACAAGGGCGCCCAGTCGCGCAGCGGCTACAAGAGCAAGCTGCACTTCGACGGCGGCCAGATGAGCTTCATCCGGCGCATTCCCAAGCGCGGGTTCACCAACGCTCGCTTCCGCCGCGAGTGGTCCTTCGTCAACCTCAAGGACCTCAACCAGTTCGCCGACGGCGACGTGGTCACCCCCGAGGCCTGCCTCGAGCGGGGGATCATTCCTCGCCTGCGCGCCGGCCTGAAGATCCTCGGAACGGGGACCCTCGAGCGCAAGCTGACGGTCAAGGCGCACCGCGCCTCCAAGACCGCCGCCGCCGCCATCGAGGCCGCCGGCGGGACCCTCGAACTCCTGCCGGCGCCTGGAGACACCGCCAAGCAGCGCTGGAAGGAGAAGCGGGGCAAGGGCAAGAGCACCCAGCGACGCCAGAAGGCCCGCGCTCGCCAGCAGCAGTAGGACCGGAGGCGCGGCCCGCGCGCCGCGCCTCGTGGTAACTTGATCGACCGCCGCGGGGAGCGAGCGCGCTGCGACAGCGCGCTCGCCCGAAGTGCCGCGGCGGAAGGAAGACCGAAGGGGTCCCATGCTCGCGGCCTTCAGGAACATCTTCAAGATCCCCGACCTGCGCAAGAAGCTGCTCATCACGGCCGGCTTCTTGATCCTGTATCGGGTCGGGCGCTACATCCCGCTCCCCGGGATCAACAAGACCAAGCTCGCCGAGTTGACCCACACCGGCGGCGGGCTGGCCGACGTGCTCAACCAGATCAGCATGCTCACCGGCGGCTCCCTGTCGCAGTGCACGCTGTTCGCCCTGGGCATCATGCCCTACATCTCGGCCTCCATCATCTTCTCCCTCCTGGTCAAGGTCGTTCCGGCCCTCGAAGCGCTGCAGAAGGAAGGCGAGAGCGGCCGACAGAAGATCAACCAGTACACCCGCTACTCGACCATAGGCCTCTGCTTGATCCAGGGCCTGTTCATCGTCATGTGGATCAAGCAGAACCAGCTCGCCTACAGCGACGACTTCGGCTTCTGGCTGCTCGCCATCCTCTCGCTGACCACGGGGACCATCTTCCTCATGTGGATCGGCGAGCAGATCACCGAATTCGGCATCGGGAACGGCATCTCGCTCATCATCATGGCGGGCATCGTGGCCGCCCTTCCGGGCGCCTTGTTCCAGTTCGGAAAGAACATCACCGACGCCTACGACCTCGGCGAGAACGTCTCCCTCGAAGTCCTCAAGCTGCTCGTCTTCATCGCTCTGTTCGTCGGGGTGGTGGTCGCCGTGGTCATCATGCACCTCGGCCAGCGGCGCATCCCGGTGCAGCAGCAGAAGCACACCCGCGGGCGCAAGATCTACGGCGGCCAGCGGCACTACCTGCCCATCCGGATCAACTCGGCAGGCGTCATGCCGGTCATTTTCGCCGACTCGCTGATCATCCTCCCCACGGCCCTCTTCTCCCAGCTCTGGCCGCGCCTCTCCGACTACCTGAGCCGCGGGGACTCCTTCTGGTACTTCTTCCTCTACATCCTCATGGTGATCTTCTTCACCTACTTCTGGGTCTCGCTCACCTTCAACCCGGTGGAAATGGCCGGGCAAATGAAGGAGTACGGCTCGTTCGTTCCAGGCATCCGCCCGGGGCGCAAGACGGCCGAGTACCTCGAGACCATCATGAACCGGATCACCTTCGTCGGCGCCCTCTTCCTCTGCTTCATCGGCCTCTTCCCGACCATCGTCAGCTCCGCCTTGAACATCAACTTGCTCCTGGCGCGCTTCCTGGGCGGAACGGGCCTGCTCATCGTCGTCGGCGTCTCCCTCGACGTGGTGCAGAAGGTCGAATCGCACCTGCTCATGCGCCACTACGAGGGCTTCATGAAAACCGGTCGCATGCGCGGTCGTCGCGGCGGGGTCGGCGGCATCTGACGAGCCGCGCTGGGCACGGCACGGCGCCCGCGAGCCCTCCGTTCCCCCACATCGGCGGGACCGCAGTGGCCTCCGACTCGGGCCTCGAACCCCGTTTCTTCTCCGACAGCGAGCGCTGAAGCCGTGCTCCGGCGCAGCTCCCCGAGCGGTCTTCTCAAGGGGCCGCGAGAGCTCGCCCTCATGCGCGAGGCCGGGCGCCGCGTGGCGGAGGTCCTTGTGCACCTGCGCGAGGCGGTGGCGCCAGGGGTTTCCACCGGCGATCTGGACGCCCTGGCCAGGGAGCGCATCGCCGCTCTTGGCGGCCAGCCCTCCTTCCTGGGATACCAAGGCTTCCCTGCCAGCGTGTGCGTGTCCGTGGACGAGGAGGTGGTCCACGGCATCCCCGGGCGCGTCTCCTTTCGCGGCCACGTCGTGCCCGACCGCTCCCTCCGCAGCGGCCAGCTCGTCTCCATCGACTGCGGCGTCGTCTTCGAGGGCTACCACGGCGACGGGGCCTTGACCCTGGCCGTAGGCTCCATCTCCCCCGAGAAGCACGATCTCCTCGAAGCCGGACGCGCCGCCCTCTGGGCGGGTCTCGAGCGCCTCCGCCCCGGCGCTCGCGTGAGCGACATTGCGCGCGGGGTCCAAGGCGCGGTCGCCCGGATCGGCCTCCGCCACGGTCGACGCTACGGCATCGTCCGCGACTACTCCGGACACGGCATCGGGCGCAGCCTCCACGAGGAGCCGACCATTCCCAACGTGGTTTCATCCGTCTTGCGGCATCGAGACTGCGTCCTCCGTCCCGGCCTGGTGCTCGCCATCGAGCCCATGCTCTCCCTGGGAACCCACCGCACCCGCCTGCGAGAGGACGGCTGGACCGTCGTGACCCGAGACGGTCGTCCCTCCTGCCACTTCGAACACACCGTGGCCGTGACCGAAACCGGCTTCGAGGTCCTCACCCGCCTGCCGGACGGATCGCTGACCCACTGAGCCCCGGGCCTCCGGGGTCGCAGCGCTCCCCCGCCCCGCGAGGCGTTCCGCGAAACGAAGGCTCCGACACCCCGCACACAGTGTTCGGAGTGGGCGCTCGCGCCCGCATTCCGAACGCCCCGTGCATCGCACGGAGGCCGACGTTGCGAACGCAGCGTTCTCCTGAGTGGTGTTCCCTCGGCACGCGCGAGCATTCCTTGGCCGCCGACGCGTGCGCCCCGGGAGCGACCCAACCGCGGGCAGCTAGAACGAGGACGCCGCGAGAACGAGCATGCCGAAGAAGTAGAGAGCGTTGACGGCCAGCGCGACGCGCCCTACGCCACGCGGATTCCGGCGCATGCCCCCAAGGCCCAGCCCGGCTCCGACCAGCGAAAGGGGCAACGTGACGAGGGCCACCACGAGCATGCCGACCGCGTTCAGGCCAGGTTCTCCGACCTCGAATCGCGGGCCGAAAGGGATGTCGATCGTTGGGGTCTCCGGCTGGTAGCTAAGCAGCGTCCCTAGGGCACCCAGTGCGGCGACCGCGATCCCTACCCCCAGCCCCCAGCGGCCAAGGTCACCGCGTGCCTGCGGCGGCGCTTTGGACTTGGTTGCCTCGCTCGGCGCATCCGCGAGGCAGCGCTCGTGCCCGCAGGAACCACAAGCACCGCCCTCGTTCCAGCAGGCGGAATGGTGACGCGCCTGACAGCTACGACACGAAACGAACGCGTCTTGGTCCACGCTCACGTCGTCGTGGCAGAAGGGGCAGCGGTTCGTGGCAACCCGAACGTCTTCCCGCTCCTTCGGTAGTTCTGCGCCCGGTCCGGCGTTCTCCTTGGACGGCTCCACGCCCGCAGGATATCAGCTGAAGCCGCGACCTCTACCCAGCCACGCCCCTGGTCCACGTTCCCAATCCCGCAGAACACCCTACGGGGCGGCGCCAAGCTGCCGACCATCGATCGCCAGGCTTTCCGGGATCCCCCGCGTCGGACTTTCCGCAACCCGCAGAGGCGTCCTTGCCTTCGTCGCAGCCCGCTCCGAGCTGCGCAGCGCGCCGATCGGGAGCGACTTGCTCTTCTTGAAGCAGAGGCGGAACTTCGAGGTTCCAAGGGGCTGCGGCTACGCTGTCGAGCAGGCGAGCCAGCAGCAGATCGCGAGCAACACCCCCGCGGCGAAGAGCACCCCGCCGCTCGCCCAGCGCAGTCCCTTCCGGCTCACCCGGCGGGAGCGCTGCGACCTTCGCGCGAGCAGGCAGGTCTCCACCGCGTCGCGGAAGGCGGCCGCGTCGGGGTAGCGATCTTCGGGGCGCTTCGCCAAGGCGCGCAGGCAGAGCCTCTCGAGGCGCCGCGGCACGCGCGCGCCGAGTCGCCCCGGCGGGTCGGGATCGCGCTCGAGGATCTCCCGGACGAGTTCCGTGGGGCTCGCGGCGCGGAAGGGCAGGACGCCGGTCAGCAGCCAGTAGAGCGTGACCCCGAGCCCCCACACGTCGACCGGGGGACCGTAGCGACCCTCGGCAATGGACTCGGGGGCCATGCAGGGCGGCGTCCCCAAGCGGGCACCGTCGGCGGTGATCCGCGGCAAGTCGCAGGCCGTGGCGAGCCCGAAGTCCACCAGCCACGCACGCCCGCCGGCCCCCACCAGGACGTTCTCCGGCTTGACGTCGCGGTGGACGACGCCGCGGGCATGGGCGTGCGCCAGCCCGTCGGCCACGTCTCGCATCAGGCGCAGGCACTCCCTCCAGCCCAGGTCCCGAGCGACCGCGGGGAGCGGTCGCGCGCCGGGGACGAAGGCGAACACCACGAAAGGCTCCGTGCCGCACTGCCCCGCGTCGAGGACCGGGACCAGGTTGCGGTGCCGAAGCCTTTGCCCCAGCTGCCCCTCGCGGACCAGCCGCGCCAGGCGCGCCCCTTCCAACCGGCCCGTGCTCCCTGGGCGGGCGAGCTTCAGCGCCACCGGACGGCGCCCCCTTCGATCCCACGCCGCATAGACCGTCCCCATGCCGCCTTCGCCCAGCATGGCCGTGAGTTGGTAACGACCGGCGAAGACGTCGCCCACGCGCCAGGTGCGCGAACGCACGCCCCCCGGTGCCGACGGAGCCTCTCCCAGTGTCACCGTCTCTCGCTGCGCCCAGGAGTCGTTCCCGCGCACCGCCTCGACCGGTGCTGGTCTCAACTCCACGAAGCCCTCCGCCGCCCGAGGCGACGACGCCATCGGCGCGGCCTCCTCCGGCTCGCCGCCGGGCAGCGGCAGGGAAACTCACGGGGCGCTTCGCCAGCGGCACCCCGCAGCCCGCCGCACCGGGCGCAGGTGGCGCGCTCGCGCCGAACGGCCCGGCGCAGGAGTCGCGTGAGGCGGTGGCCGAGCCGCTGGGCGAGGGCTTCCTCGAAGCTCCGACCGAGCACCTCGCTTTCGCGGCGCAGGGCGTACAGGTCCTCTTCTTCGACCGCGCCGACGCGCAAGGCGGTGCGGGCGAAGGGTCCGAGCGACTTCGGCGAGCGCGCGCGCCGCGGGGCCCCGCGACACGCCGTGCAGACCGGGTTCATCCGAGTTCCTCCTCGCAGGGAGGAATCGGCTCCGCGGGCCCTCCGGCTCCAGGCCCTGAGCCCTTTGGGGAGAACCGCCGCAAGCCCACCCACTCCGCAGAAGAACCCGTGGAGAACCGCACCCCCTCCCCCCCG
>RFHU01000509.1 GCA_003695705.1 Planctomycetota bacterium | reverse complement strand
GCAGCGCCGAGGGCAACGGCGCCGCCGAGGGCAACGGCACCGCCGAGGATTGGGGCGAGCCGGTGCTCGTTGGCTCGCCGCCCGTGAAGGTCTACCCGAACGACCCATGGGAACCGCCCGAGGCGCTGATTCGTTCGTTCCTACGGGTCACCTGGGAGCGTCCGCAGCCCGAGGGCCCCAACGACTGGGTGGAAGACCCCCACGTGATCATCGAGGACGCGATCTTCGAGGCGGCCGCGGTAGCGCGGGACGAATGGCTCGCCACCATCGAGCGCACCGAGCTCGCCGACGAGGTCGCCGAGCGGGAACGGGCTCGCAGCGTCCTCAAGCTGCTGCGCTGGAACGGGCGACTCGAAGAAATGGTCGCCTCGCTGCCCAGCGAAGAGCCGCCGAGCCGGCGCCGGCGGCGCCGCCGCTCCCGCAAGGCGGCCGAAGTCGACCCGGCGCAGCTCCCCGCGCCCGTGGACTCCCGCCCGCCGAGCGAACTCCTGGCGGGGTATCTCGAGGGCCTCGACAAGCTCTCGCAGAGCGGAGCGCCCCTGAGCAACGCGCTGCGACTGGCGGTGCTCTTCGCGCCCATGCTCGTCTCGCGCCTCGAGCGGCGCCTCGCCGCTCCCGACGCTTCTTCCGAGGAGGAGGAGACGGATCGCATTCTCTACCCCATCGCGCGCAGGCACAGCCTAGCGCGCAAGGACCGCGACCGGATCAAGCGTTGCAGCATCGACCTGCGCCGGCTCCTCAGGGGCGTCTACCGGCGCAAGACCCGCGGTCGCGAGCGACTGGTCGCGCGCGAACACTTCCGCGAAGCCGTCGTGCTCATGTGGTTGCACTGCAAGGCCACCGACTCGGGCTGGGAGGAATTTCGCTACTGGGAGGACCTCGCCAAGCGCGCAGCGTCCGCCGCCGCAGCCACGCCCCAGCGAGCGAGCAAGAAGCGCTCGCGGGTGCGCAAGCGTCGCCGGCGTGCGCGTGCGAGGTGACCGCGGGCTCCCCCGCCGTCGTCGGCCTCTGGCGGTCGACGACGCGGAGCCCCGTCCGGCCCTCGGCTCCGCGGCCTCGGCGACGCGAGGCCACGCCGCTCCGCCGAAAGGAGCCGGCGCACCCCATGCTCGCCGTCGCTTCTCGAGGGCGCCGCGACCGGATCGCGACGGGGCAGGACCTCGCCTTCGCGCGACGAAGGAGGAGCGGGCCCGGGGGCTATACTCACGGCCATGAGCGCGGGCCCCGAGGCGGAAGAACACCACGATCCGCCCATGACCATCGGCGAGCACCTCGAGGCCTTGCGCCTCCACGTGCTGCGCTGCGTCCTCTACGTGATCGGCGGCCTGGTCCTCTGCCTCGCCTTTCAGGACTACCTCATCGCGTGGGCGACCTGGCCCCACCAGCGGACCGTGGCCGAACTCAACGCGGAAGCGCTCCTCCACGAAGCTCCCTCGGACCTGCAAGATCTGCTCGCGGAGGTAGACCGCGAGCACCGCGCCCTCGGGCGCGCCGCGGGCGCCGCGCGCCGCCGCATCCTCGCGCTGCGCGAGCGGGTCCGTCCCTCGCGCGAACGGCTGCGCGACCTGCGCGAGCAGCAGCGCGCCCTGCGCGAGCGCCTCGCCGCGCTGGCCGGCGAGGCCGAGGCGCTGTCCGACGAGGATCCCTCGGCAGAGGCGGTGGAGCGCCTCGAGCGCGAGCGGGACTCGCTCGGCGCCGAGCTCGCCTCCCTCGAGGAGCGCGTGCAGCGGGACGTGGCTCCCTTCCTCGACCCGGAGGCGCACGCCCCGCACATCGAGTTGATCCAGATCAAGTACCAGGAGGGGTTCATCTCCCTCCTCAAGCTCGCCTTGGTGGCCGGGATCTTCCTCACCTCGCCCCTCTGCGCGTGGGAGCTCTGGCGCTTCGTCGCGGTGGGGCTCTACCCGCACGAGAAGCGCTACGTGAACCTGTTCGCGCCCCTGACCTTCGGCGCGTTCCTCCTCGGCGCGACCTTCGGCTACTTCGTCCTCATCCCCTTCGGGCTCAAATTCCTGGCGACCTACGCTCCGCCCGAACTGGTCTCGGGCACCTTCGCCTTGGGCGACTACCTCTCCCTCTTTACGACCTTGACCATCGTCGTGGGTCTGGTCTTCGAGCTTCCTCTGGTGATGACCTTCTTCACCCTCATCAACATCGGCGGCAGCGCCTTCTACCGGCGCTACCGACGCCACATGCTCCTCGGCGCCTTCATCGTTGCTGCGGTCATCACTCCTCCGGACCCGGCCACCCAGTGCCTCCTCGCCATCCCGCTGATCTGCCTCTACGAAGTGGGCATCGGGTGCTCGTCGCTCATCGAGCGACGGCGCGCCGCGGAGAACGCCGCGGGCCACGCGAACGGAGCCGAGGCAGGCCACGATCCCGCCGCGATCGCACCGCCGACCTCCAGGGGTCCCGCCCCCGATCGCCCCGCTGCCGCAGACTCCTCCCCGAACGTGCCCACGCCGCGGGCGGAGGAGGCCGCGCCGACCGCCGACCCCGCGCCGAGAGTGGCTCCCCCCGTCGGGGAACGGGTCGCCCGCGGCACGCCGGACGCGGCCTCCGGTTCGGACTCGGTTCGCCGAGCGGGCGAGGATCCCGTCCTCCCGGACGCCTCGGCCCACGCAGGGGGCAAGGAGGCCCCCCGGCGCTCCGAATTCTCGGTCGAGGAAGGAGGAGAGGAGGATCCGGCCAGCGACGGCACCCCTCCGATCGCGCAGCCGACCCAGGACGACGGTGCAACCGCGGGGACGATCGCCTCCGCGGCGAACGCAAACGCAGACCTCCCCGAGGACATCCGAAGAGCCCTCACGCGGCAGCGAGCCTTCGAGGAGTCGAGCCGGCGCGCAGCAGACGCAGGAAGTGGGCCGCCCCCAGACTCCTTCGTGGACCCCGACGGGCGGGTGTGGCGCCAGCCGGACGGAGAAGAGGAAGCCGGAATCGACGGGGACAACGACGACCCGACCCTCGTCCCCGAAGACCTTCCGGGTGCATCCGGAACTCCCACCGCCTCCGCCGAGGAGGCCTCCGCCTCCGCCGAGGAG
>RFHU01000508.1 GCA_003695705.1 Planctomycetota bacterium | reverse complement strand
CGGCGGCGGGACCCGGCGCGCCGGCGCGCGCTGCCCCTCGCCCGAGCAGCCAGCAGCGGGTCGCTCCCGGAGGACGGGGCGCCGGCACCGCGGGGCCGCGGCGTCGCGCCGGCCCCAAGCTTGGCAGCATGCGCGAAGCCCTCACGGGCGAGCAGAAGGCCAAGGAGGCTCGTCAGCGCGCCAGCAAGGGCGAACAAGTCGAGCGCATCGGCAGCTTCCGCGTGGAGAAGATGCTCGGCAAAGGCGCCATGGGCCAAGTGTTCCAGGGGACGGGTCCGAACGGCGAGGTCGTCGCCATCAAGGTGCTCCACCAGCGCTTCAGCAAGAGCAAGCGCGTCAAGGCACGCTTCGTTCGCGAGGCCAAGGCCGTGGAACGGATTCAGCACCCCAACGTCGTTCGCTTCTTCGAGACCGGCGAGGAGCCCGGCCTCGGCCAGTACATTGCCATGGAGTTCGTCGACGGCGACGCGATGAACGACATGATCAAGAAGAACGGGGGCAAGCCCTTCTCGGTCGAGCAGGCCCTCGATTTCTTCGTTCAGACCTGCAAGGGCATGCGCGCGGCGCACGCCGCCGGCGTCATCCATCGCGACCTCAAGCCGGAGAACGTTCTGGTCAGTCGCCGGGGCGAGGTCAAGATCACCGACTTCAGCCTGGCGCGGCGCGACCAAGACTCGATGTTGCTCACGCGGCCCGGTCAGGTGATGGGCACTCCGCACTTCATGTCCCCCGAGCAGGCCCGCGGAGAGACGGTCGACGCACGCACCGACATCTATTCGCTCGGCGCCATGCTCTACACCATGCTCACCGGGAAGTTCCCCTTCCCCAACGGCACCGTCTCCGAAGTCATCGCCGCCCACTGCGAGAAGGAGCGTCCGAACCCCAGGGACCACAACAAGGAAGTCCCCAGTCGCTTGGCTGCGATGGTCCGCAAGTTGATGGCCATCGACCGCAACGAGCGCTACCAGACGGTCGAGGCGATCCTCGACGAACTGAACGAGATCTACGGCTTCGAGACCGAGGACGACGAGGCCATCGTCGGTGCGCTTCCGCCGGGGACGCGAGTGGACGAGTTCACCATCGAGAAGGTGCTCGGCGCCGGCGGCATGGGCGCGGTCTACCAGGCCAAGACCACCGCCGGCCCCGTGGCGCTCAAGATCCTTCCGCCCGAGCCGGGGCGCCCGCCGCAGGAACGTCTCCGGGACGTGCGGCGGTTCCACAACGAGGCGAAGATCGCCCGTCGCGTCAAGTCGCCGAACGTCTACCGGATCGTGAAATTCGGCGTAGACCAAAACGGCCAGGCCTTCATTGCGATGTCCCTCGAGGAGGGCGTGAGCCTCGCCAAGCTCGTCTCCAAGCGCGGCTTCCTCAGTCCCGACCTGATCCGCAAGGTCGCCCGCGGCATGTGCGAGGCCCTGCATGCCATCCACGCGGCCAAGATCGTCCACCGAGACATCACGCCGGCCAACGTGATCCTTCGGGGAGACTACGAGAACGCCGCCGATGCCAACGTGTGCCTCATCGACTTCGGACTCGCCATTCCCATGGAACGCGAGAAGAAGGAGGGCGCCCTCGAAGGCTCGGCCATCAAGCTGGGGCACATCGCCAAGAAGGCCGACGACAGCGTGCTCGACCTCGACGAGGACTCCCTCTACCTCGAGGACCTCCCCGGCGGGACCCCGGCCTACATGGCTCCGGAGGTGCTCGAGGACCCTTCCCTGGTGGACGGTCGGGCGGACCTCTACGGCCTCGGCGCGACCCTCTACCACGCTGCGACCGGCCATCCTCCCTACACCGGCGAGACGATTCAGCAGGTGATCTACCAGCAGCGCAGCCAGCCGCCGGCGCCGATCACCCAGTTCAACGCGGACTTCCCCGAGGAGCTCTCCGAGCTGATCCTGCAGCTCCTGGGCAACCACCCCAACTTCCGCCCCAAGTCGGCCAAGCTCTGCCTGAGCAAGCTCGCGCGCCTCGAAGATCCGGGCGCCATTGCCGCCTTCAAAGTCGAGTCGGCCCCCCAGTTGCCTCCCATGGCCGTCGCGACCTCGAAGGAGGTCATCAAAACCGCTCCCAGCGTCCCCACCTTCGTCGCGGGCATCCTCGCGGGCGCCGTGCTCACCGTGGGGACCCTGCTCACCCTCCCCCACGTGGGGGTGCGCCTGCCCGCCTTGGCCCGCATGCTCGACCCCGGCGCGCGGGCAGCCGGTCCGGCTGGATCGGGTGGCGCGGCCAGCGACGAAGACGAGTTCGACGAAGAGGCCCTCGATGAGGCCGTCGGCGGAGGCGGCGCCGGCGGGCGCTGAGCCGGGGCGGGCGGTCCGGGCGCTGCCCGGCGCCCTCGTGGGCGTCGGACGGCAGGCCTGCGGCCGGGCTCCAGGCCCGTCGCGGGCCGAGGCCGGGAAGGTTCTCGGGATCGCGCGCTGGGGTGCGGGCTCTCGGCCGCCCCACGGTGGGCTAGCGAGAGGCGGGTCCGTGGTCCGACCGCTTGGCCCGGTCGCGGCGCTGCGCGCGCCGCAGGACGTCCTGCATGGTGAGCCACACGTTGGGCTCGAGGTCGGGGTCGATGCCCGTCACGAACCGGTACTGCCCACGGGCCCAGCCGAGCATGTGGTAGATCGCGGGTTCCCCCTCGAGCTTTCCGCAGAAGGCGGCCAGGGGGAGTCCCTCTTGGAGCACCACGCTTCCCTCCGCCCCGCTGGGGGTGTAGAGGTCGAGCGTGCCCGTCTTGGCGTTGTAGGCGAGGGTTTCGAGGAGTTCGTAGGCGCCCATGTCCTTGAGGTCGCCCGACATGGCGACGGCCATCATGGACTGGGTGTCTGCCTGGCTGTCGGATAGTTCCTGGGCGGCGCGGATGCTGCTTCGGCCCTGGAGCTTGCGGTAGGTGCAGTGGAAGGGGCCGAGCGCGATCTCCTCGCCGTCGGCGAGACGATGCTCGCGGATCGGGCGGCCTTCGACGAGGGTGCCGTTCTCCGAGCCGAGGTCCCGCAGCACGGGCTGGTCGTCGTCGACCCACACGATCTCCGCGTGGTGCCGGGAGATGCGCGGCGAATTGATCTTGAGGTCGCAGTCGCTCGAGCGCCCGAAGACGAAGCGCT
>RFHU01000507.1 GCA_003695705.1 Planctomycetota bacterium | reverse complement strand
GGGGGGGGCGGGCGGGAGTGGGCGCGCTCCGTCACCCGGGGAGTCTACCGCCCCACCGGGCGGACGCAGGCTTCGCTCGGGGATTCCCCGACCGGGGCCGACCTGCTAGAACCAAGGGCGTCATGACTTCTGGCAACACCCACATGCAGGACGAACCAACCGACCGCTGGAGCGGCGAGGGGGCCTCGCGCTCCTACGCGGCCCCGGCGCTCCCGACCCTGGCCGACTTCGTCCGCGGGCACGGGCGGATGACCCGAGAGGAATTCCTCGCGGCCGTGGAGGTCCCCGCCCTGGTCCTCAACCAGGCGACCCAGGGCGAGTCGACCCCGTCCCTGGTGATGACCCGCACCTCGACCGACGGCGAGGAGGAAGCGCGGGAGCTGCACGTGGCCTTCCTGCGCAAGCGGCCGGGAAGCAATTCCTTTTCGATGATGATCACCCTCGGTCGCGCCGACAACAACGACATCGTCGTCAAACACACGCTCATTTCGAAGTTCCACGCCTACTTCCGCACCCTGGGCGGGAGCTACACCCTCGTGGACGCAGGCTCCCTCAACGGCACCTGGATCGACGGCAAACGCTGCGCCCCCGAGCGAAGCTACCCGCTGAAGTCGGGCGCCCAGCTCCGCTTCGGCGAGGCGCTCGTGGGGGAGTTCATGGCCCCCGAGGAACTCTACGCCTTGGTACGGCACACCGTCGACGCCGGCGGCGCGTAGAGTGCCCACGTCGCGGAGCCCGCGCGGTCAACGGACGAGCCGGTAGACGGTCCCGTCGAAGGAGGCGAGGTAGAGTTCGCCCGCGCGGTCCTCGCCGAAGCTGGCGATGGCGGTGCCGGTGAGCAGCTTCACGGCGACCGTCCCCGGCGCGGTGCGATGCCGGCGCGGGTCGTTGGTCGGCGCCTGTCCCGCGGGGACCAA
Source organism: Planctomycetota bacterium (assembly GCA_003695705.1). GTDB lineage: Bacteria > Planctomycetota > J058 > J058 > J058 > J058. The sequence continues at coordinate 9,077 of RFHU01000507.1, read as the reverse complement.
GGCCCACACCGCCCCGCTGCCGAAGTCGGCGTAGAGGTAACGACCGCGGAGAATGGGGTACCGAGCGCCGCGGTAGACGTAGCCACCCGTGATGCAGATCCCCTCGCCCCGCCCGTAGGCGGCGACGGGCGGGACCGCGTCGCGGGCGCGCACGGCGCGGGCAGGGTGGTAGACCTCGAAACCCTCGAAGCCCGACCAGCCGTAGCAGCGGCCGGCCTCGACGCGGTCGACCTCTTCCCAGGCGTTCTGGCCAACGTCGCCCACCCACAGCGCACCGCTCTCGCGGTCGAAGGAAAAGCGCCACGGATTGCGGAAGCCGTACGCCCACACCTCGCCCCGCGCGCCCGGGCGGCCCACGAGCGGGTTGTCGGACGGCACCCGGTAGCCTGCCCCCGGCGGCGCCCGGTCCACGTCGAGGCGGAGGATCGAGCCGAGGAGCGTGCCGGGGTTCAGGGCCTGGTCGTCGAGGTCGCCGGCCCAGCCGCCGTCGCCGAGCCCCACGTAGAGGCAGCCGTCGGGACCGAAGGCGATCATTCCTCCGTTGTGGTTGGGGTAGGGCTGCTCGAGGGCCAGCACGACGCGCTCCTCCTCGGACCGCGGGCGGCCGTCCGCGTCGACGGCGATGCGCGCCACCACCGTGTGCCCTGGGCTCAACCCGGCGCGGGCCTCCTTCGCCGTGTAGGAGACGAAGACCCAGGGGCGGTGGGGGTAGCGGGGATGGAAAGCAAGTCCGAGGAGCCCTTGCTCGTTGCCCGTGCGCAGCACCCGCGCCGTGAGGTCGAGGAAGACCCGACCCCGAGCGGCTCCCAGCGGCAGCCGCCAGACCCGCCCTCCCTGCTCCACCACGTAGAAGTCGCTCCCTGAGGGCGCCTGGCACACGAAAACCGGCCGCTCGAAGCGCTGGCCGAAGGCCGGCTCGAGGCGAAATCCCGCGTAGGGTCCCTGGGAGACCACCGGCTCGGGGGAGAGCGCTTCCCCGCGGTGGCGCACGAAGGGGCGAATTCGCGGCCAAAGCCCGAGGATCAGCGAGGAGACGAGGACGAGGGCCAGGAGGACGAGGAGAACGCAGCGCGGACGCCGCGGGGGCTCCTCCCGCGAAGCCCTCGCTCCCTTCGGCACGCGCTCGTTGCCCCCTCTGCCTTCGTCCTTCACCGGGCGCAGTCTACGCCAGAAGGCCGCCCCGAACGGACGGAGGCGGAGTCGCTCGCTGGCCGTCGCTTCGCGCGCGCCGAGGCTGCGTGGGCTGGGCCCGGGAGAGCGACCGCGCCCGACGCCGCGGCGTGGGGCTGCGCCGCCCGGGATCCCTGCGCGTCTTTGTCTTCGTCGCCGAGACGGCTTCGGCGCGGCGCGCCCGGTCGGCGGCGCGCCGGGGTATCCTCGGCGCGTGCCCGAAACCAACGACCCACCGCCGCCCCGCGGGCGACGCATCGCCCGGCGCGCCCCGCGCGCGCCCCGAGACCCGAGCGCGCGCGCCCTCCTCCGCCTCCTCCTCCTCGGCCCCCCCGAGGCTCCCGGCGACGACCTCACCCCAGCGGCCCTCCGCGCCCCGCCAGCAGACGCCGCCGCGGTTCCACCGGAGGTGCGCGCGGCCCTCGCCGAGGACGAGCCGCCGGGGGAGGTCCTCGACGGGCTGCTCGACGCGTGCGCCCTCGCGGGCCTCGCGCCCGCCGAGCGCTGCCGCGCGCTCCAAGCGCGCGCTCGCTGGCGCGCCGAGGACCGCGGCCGCCGAGGACGCGCAGCCCGCGACTGGCTTGGGGTCTCGGCCATCGATCCGGAAGCGGTCCCGGCCTCGGTCCTGCGCTGGCTCCTCCCCGAGCGGATCGGCGCGGGCGACGCCAGCGCGCTGGCGGTGGCCCTCTACCTCGAGCACGTCGAGGAACTCGACCGCTCCATCAACGAACGGCCGGCCCTCGAACGCGAGCGCCTCGGGCGCGCCCTGGAGCGCCTCGGAACCCGCGACCAAGGCGCCGACGACGCCGACTGGGTCACCCTGCTGCGTCGCCTCCTGCGCCTCAACAACCGGCGCCCCGGACTCGAACTCGCCCTGGGTCTGCGCCTCTTCCTCGCCGGCTCGCCCGGCGAAGCCGCCGAAGCCTTCGACCGGGCCGAGGACATCGCCCGGCGCGCCTCCTTCCACGACCGCCGGCGCAGCCTGCACTTGCTCTGGCTGGGGCGCGGCGCCGTGGCCTTGACGGAGGGAGATGCCGCCCGCGGCAAGCGCGCCTTGGCCCGCGCCGCGGCGGTCGCGCCGGAGCGCCCCGCGCCCTCGCTCCTCTACGCACTCGTGGAGCTGCGCCTCGGCCAACCAGCACGGGCCCTCGACCGCGCGCGCGCCCGGCGCCGCCTCGAGCGTACCCTCGCCGCCGAAGGCGCGCGGCCCCTCGCCGCGCCGCTCCGACGCGAGGGCGAGGCCCTCCTCCGCCGGCTCGCGGGGGCGGCGTCGTGAGCACGCCACGGGAATTGCGCCTCGACGTCCCTGCTTGGGCGCGCTGGGGATGCACGGTTGCGGGACGTGCTCCAAGCGCCTTCGCGCTGAGCGCACTGGGCGCCGCCGCGCTGGTGGGCGGAGTGCTCGCCTTCGCGCCCCCGGGCGAGCTCCTCCACGAGGTGGTCGCCGCGGCGCCGGCCTTCGCGGCCGTGCAAACCTTCCTCTTCTGCCTGGGGGCCACACTCCTCGGCGGCAAGCTGGCCGCCCTGCGTCGGGAACGCGCCGCCCTCGACGCCCCGCTGCACCTCTTGCTCGGCACCGGCCGCGGCGCCGCCGAAGGGAGCATCGACCGCGACGGCGTGGCCGCGGCCCTCGCGCGCATCGAGGGCGTCGAACCGGCGCTGCGCGAGCGGGCGGTCGTCCGCCGGATCGAGCACAGCCTGCGGCGGCTGCACATCACCGGCTCCACCGGCGAGCTCGCCACCATCCTCAGCGAACTCTCCGCCCTCGACGAGCAACGCTTCGCGTCGGGGCACACCATGATCCGCTTCCTCTTGGCGGTCATCCCCGTGGTCGGGTTCATCGGCACGGTACTGGGCATCTCCCTGGCCATCGGAGGCTTCCCCGCCATGCTGCAGGCCTCGGGAGGCGGAGAGGGGCTCCGCGAGCCCATCGCGCAGGTCACGGGCTCCCTGGGCGTCGCCTTCCACACCACCCTCCTCGCCCTCGTGCAGGCCGGGCTGCTGATGTTCCTGCAGGCCTACGTGCAGCGCCGCGAAGAGGACTTCCTCACCCGCGTGGACGCCTTCGGGATCAGCGAACTCCTCAATCGAGTCCGTCTCGAGTCGGAGGGCGTACAATTCAAGGACGCCCTCGAGCGGGAATTGCAGGACCTGCGCGCCGTCCTCGCCGAGCAGAGCGAGGAGCTGCTCCTCGCCTTCCAAGACGCCCTGGCGCGCCGCGGAGGCTCCGAGGAGTGAGGCGCCGCCGCGCGCGCAGGGCTCCCACCCTCCCCTTCTCCTTCGCCTTCCTCGACGTCTTCGCCTGCACCTTGGGCGCGCTCGTGTTCATCCTCCTGGCGTGCGCGGTGAGCGGCCGGGAGGCGCGCCGGCTTGCCCGAGAAGAGCTCGCACGCGAGGTCGCGGCCCTGCGCGACCAGGTGGCCCGGCTGGAGGCCGCACGCGCAGAAGCCGCGGCCGCCGAGGCCGCGGCGCGCGCCGAGCGCGACCTGGAGGCCCGGCAAGCGCAGCGCGCCCGCGAGGAACGCGCCCGCGCCGAGGAGTTCGCGAAGGTCGCCCGCGCGCGCCTCGAGCGGGCGCGCGCGCGCCGCGAGGCCGCCGAGGCCTCCTGGGGACGCCTCCCCGAGCGAGCGGGGGGACGACGCCCGGTCTACTTCGAGTGCCGCGCGGGGGCCGTGACCGTCCAGCCCGACGGCCCGCGCGAGGACCTCGCCCGATTGAGCAGCGAAGGGTCGCAGGTGATCCGTCTGCTGATGGACCTGCGCGGCGACCGGAAACGCTACCCAGTGCTCGTCGTACGCCCCAGCGGGACGCGCGTCTACAACCGCCTGGAGTATCTGGCCGGCAAGTTCGCCCTGGACTACGGACGGGACGCGCTCCCCGAGGGCCTGCGGGTGGTGGGGTGGCGCCGGTGAAGGGCGACGGAGAGGCGGGCTTCTTCAACTTCTCCTTCTTGGACATCTTGGCCTGCACCGTGGGGGCCATCGTGTTCTTGCTGATGGCCCTCGCCACCCAACTCAGCTTCGTCGCGCCCCGCTCCCTCCCGGTCGCCGAGCGGGACGCGCTGCGCGCACGGCGCGACCGCGCCCGGGCGGCCCTGGCGAGCCTCGACGCGACCTCCCTGCGTGAGGAGACGGCGGCCCTGCGCAGCGAACGCGCCGCCAACGAGCGGCGGGCGCGCGCGCTGCGCGCGCGCCTCCGCAGCGACGAGGCGAAGGCCGCGGAACTCGAGGCGCGGTCGGCGGGCGGCCCACGCAAGGTGGAGGAACTGGCGCCGATCCTCCCCCGTCCCACGCAGCGTACCCAACGTCGCTGCGGACTGAACCTCGTCTGCGGCGCTGGGGTCGTCGACGAAGTCTTCGTGCGCATCAGCGACCCTCACGGCGAACCACCGCGGCGGACCGTTCGCCTCGAGCGCCTCGAGCGCTACCCCATAGCCGAACCGGCCGGGGCTCGGCGCCTGAGCGCGCGGCTCCGCCGCATCGATCCCCGACGACACTACGTCGGCGTCCTCCTCCGCAGCGACGGCTTCGCGACCTTTCGGGAGCTTCGGCGGCGGGTCCACCGCGCGGGCTTCGAGATGGCCTGGCAACCCCTGCCCAGCGACGAGTGGACCTTCGACGTAGCTCCCGAGTTGCCGTCGCCCGACGAATTGCGCACGGACTGAGGACAGCGCACCGCCCGGACCCCGGCGCGACTCAGTTGGTTACGGGGCGGCTGCGACGCGAGGGACGCACACGCGGCCTGTCGACCTCCTCGGAGCTGAGGTCGCGTCCGCGCTCCTTGCGCTGGCAGCGACCGCAGAGGCCGTAGATGTGATGCGTGTGCGAGATCATGTGGAAGTCGTAGCGCTTCGCCACTTCTTCTTGCAGGCGTTCGATGTCCTCGTTGTGGAACTCGAGAATGCGACGGCAACGAATGCACACGAGATGGTCGTGGTGCTCGCCTCCGCCGTGGGCGCGCTCGTAGAGGAGGTGCCCGCGCTCGAAGTCGAGGGCATCGAGGAGCTTGGCTTCGACGAGCAGGGCCAGGGTCCGATAGACCGTGGCCTTGGAAATGCCCTTGCGCTCCTTGCGGAGGACTTCGTAGAGGTCGTCCGCCGAGAAGTGCTCCTCCATCTGCTCGATGCGGCGGAGGATGGTCTCGCGCTGCTGGGTGAGCTTCTGGCCCTGGGCCTTGAGGAAGTCCTGGAACCGCTCGAGGTCGTCCACGCCCCGACCATACGCTTTTGCTCGGACGCGAGCAATGGAACAGGACCCAACAGGTCCAATTTCCGGCGGCGACCCCTTCAGGCCTCGGGGAGGGCGCGCAGGCGCTCGAGGGACTGGCGGGCGATGCGCTGGCCCGGGCGGCCGCCGAGGAGCTCGTGGAAGTCCTCGCGCTCGAGGGCGAGGGCCTCGCTTGCTTCGAGGGCCACGACCGAGGCCACGCGCGGCCGGTCGCTCAGGAGGGCAATCTCGCCGCAGACGTCGCCGGGCCCGAGGCGCGCGATGGGGCTCTCGCTCCCGTCGGCCGCGCGCCGGCGAACCTCGAAGGCTCCGCTGCGGACCACGTAGAAGCGGTCGCCGGGCTCGCCCTGGACGATGAGGGCCTCCCCGGGGGCGCAACGCACCGGTCGCAGGCGCCGGCAAAGGAGCGCGAGTTCCTCCGTCCTCAGGCCGGCGAAGACGCGGGCGCTGCGCAGCAAGCGCAGGTCGTCTCGCCGCGCCCGGACGCACTCGCCCACCGCGGGACGCGCCCGCACGAAGGCCGCGAAGGTCTCGCGGTGGAGGGTGAGGGCAAGGCAGGGCCGGGAGGCCACCACGGTGGCGGTGCGGGGCTCGGGGCCGAAGAGGCACCCTTCGCCGAAGGCGTCGCCGGCCGCGAGCCAGGCCACTTCACGCGTTCCTTCCCACGGATCCGCGAAGAGAACGCGAACCTCGCCCGAAACCAGCAGGTAGAAGAAGTCTCCCGGCTCGCCTTGGTGGAGGATCTCCTCGCCGGCAGCGAAGGTCCTCGTCCCCACGAGGTCCGCGAGCGCGTCGAGGTCGGCGGGGCCGAGGTCGAGGAAGGGAACGGCGCGCGCGAACAACTCGCGGCGCACGGCGGGGGGCGCGCGGAGGACCTCACCGACGCCGGGGAGCAAGGCGGCCGGGCCCTGGGCGATGGACTCCTGGAGCGCGGCCGGGAGGCGGGCCAAGGCCTCCCGCACAGCGGAGGCCACCAGGTCCGAGCCGCAGCGGAGGGCGAGGGCGCGCCCCTCGGCGGCGAGCGCCGCGGCGGGGGTAGGCAGGGCTGTGTCTGCGGCTCCCGGCGGACTCCCTTGCGCGAGGGAGCGCAGGACCTCGCGCTCGCCCTCCGAGAGGCTCGCCACAGCGCGGCGCTGGACCGACGCCCCGTAGCTCCGACGGGCGGCTGCGGCCAGCGCTCGGTGGAGCGCGGCGCACGCGGCCGCCTCGGCGTCCGCGGGCGGGGGATCGGCGGGGGAGGCGGCGGCGGCCTCGACGCTGGCGCTGCGGGCGGCGTCCCTCGCGCGTCCGAGGAGCCAGACCCCGGAAGCGAAGAAGCCAGCCGCGGCGAGGGGAAGGTGGAGGCGACCGGGGAGGGGCGCCCCGCCGACGAACAGGAGCCCTTCGGGCTCGCCGCTCCCGAGCCAGGAGAGCAGGCCGAGGCCGATCAGCAAGGCGCCGCCTGCGAGGATGGCGAGGCCTGGTTGGCGGGCGCTGCGAGCGGCACGGAAGGCCGCAAGCAGGCCGCCGCCGCCCGCGGCGAACGCGCAGACCACGGCGAGGTACAAGAGCGGGTCCGCGACGAAGCTCTCCCAAGGCCGTGTGGAAGCCACCTCCGCGGCCTGGAGCAGGTATACGCAGGAGAGGACCAGTCCGAACCGTCCCCAGAGCCCCGCGCAGCGCACGGTCTCGACGACCGCCCAGGCGAGGAGCGCGAGCGCGGTCCACAAGGCGAAGGTCTCCTGCAGAAGGAGGCTCCCGCTTTCGGGGAGCCGAGGTCCCTCCAGCCCCCAGCCGACGACGCCGAGGAACAGGGCGAAGGAGAGCGTCAAAGCTCCAGAGGAGCCGACGGCGCGGAGCACGCGCAGGACGCCGCGGAAGGCGAGCGGGAGGATGGCGAGCAAGGCCAGCGCTCCGCAGAGAAAGGCGACGCCGGGCGCGTCGAAGGCAGGACCCGCGAGGAGGGTGGCCGCGAGGCCCGCGCTCGCGCAGGCGAGGAGCGTCCCGTCGATCGCGCCCCATCCCGCGCCCGCGGCACGGTCGGTCGCGAGGCCTTGGGCAAGGCCCAAGACCGCCAGGCCGACCGCCACCCAGGTCAGCAGCGACGAGGCGTTCGCCGCCGCGGGCGCGGGGACGAGGCCCGGCAGCGACGCCAGCGTGACCACCCCCAGGCCGAGGAGCAACGCAAGGCGCGCGGGGGTGCCCAGCACGGGGCTGCGGCGCAGGGCGCCGAGGGCGGAGCGGAAGAGGAGCAGGAGGCTCCCTCCCAAGGCAAGGAGCGCAGGAACGGCGGCCACGGTGCCGAGGAAGGTCAGGCCGAAGAGCCGCAGGGCGTTGCGCGCGGCGCGCGCGCCTTCCCAAAGGGGGAGGAACTCCGCGCGCATCAGGTGGTTCCCCAGCCAGGCAACGACGGTCAGCCAGACGACGCTTGCGGCGACGACCGCCAGCACGGCGAGTTCGCGGCGGGCGCTCTCGGCCGCGGACGCGCCCGCGGGGGCGATGGCCCGGCGACCGAGGAGCGCGTGCACGACCGCGCGACGGAGTTGGGGAATCCCGAGCGCGGTCCGCAGGGCTTCGTAGAGCGGCGTCGGGCCCAAGGGGCAGGCGTGGACCAGACAGCGCAGGAAGGCCACCCACGCCAGCTTGTGGGCGAGCACCACCGCGACCGCGCCCTCGTGGTCGGGCGCGAGCCGCCAGTGGGCGACCGTCGCCAGCCCGGCCACGAGGCCAGCCGAGAAGAGCGGCGCCAGGGCGTTCCGGAGGCGCCCTTCGAGGGGAAGGAGCAGGGCCTCGTCGGTCTCCAGGGCAAGGCCCGGGATCCCCCAGTCGAAGGAGAGGCTGACGCGGCCCGGAGCGCGCCCTCCGCGGGCGAGGGTGGCGACCTGCGCGACGCCTTCGAAGGCGTCGACGGCGAGGTTGAGCAGGAGGAGGACGGCGACGCCGCCCAAGACGCTGAGCCCTCGCTCGGTAGGCCAGGCGAGGAGCGGCGTGGGCGAGGCGAGGGCGCGGCTCGGGCCGAGGGCGAGGACCAAGCCCGTCAGGGCGATAAGGGCGGCGAGCAGGGCCACCGGAGTGGAAAAGAAGGGCGCGCTGAGGCGCCCCAGGAGGGCCCACGAAGCGGCGGCACCGGGGATGGGAATGCGCACGAAGACCGCGTCGGCCGCAAGGCGCAGCAGGCGTTCGCCAGCGTCGCTCGAACGTGGGAGGTCGCGCGGGGGCTCGGCGAGGAAGCCTTCGTCGCGGAGGCGCTCGAGCAGCGACGCGAGGTCGGGGTGGATCTCGCCGAATTCTTCGAAGGTCGCGAGCGCGATGTCCCCCACGCTCGACGCTCCGTCGAGGTGGGCCCATACGTAGGCGTCGCGTTCCCCCCCCGGAAGTACGAGGGAGCGGCCGGTGCCGGCGTGGTGGAGCACGATGCGGACCCCTTCGCGCGGGGACTCGACGCGATGCAGGTCGACGGCCTCCGAACGGCGGGGACGCCAGCCGGGGGGGTCAACGGGGCTGGAGGGCACGGGATCTCGGGAAGCGGGAGCCGAGCGAAGGGGTCATGGCGGCAAGGAACTCCCCGGACCGAAGAGGTCGCTGGCGCAAGCATACAGAGGATCTCCGGGAAAGGTTCGCCGGCGCGCGCCCCGGCGCAGCGCGACGGCGCCGGCCGCGCCCCCACGCCCCGGCGCCGCCGGTCCCTGCCCGGTCCGGGGG
>RFHU01000506.1 GCA_003695705.1 Planctomycetota bacterium | reverse complement strand
GTCTTGGCGCGTTTCCCGGCGGAGCTCGGCGACACCACCGCCGCGGCCCGCGTTGCCGAGGCGCGTGCCCGCTACGAGGCGCGGGCCCGCTGCGAGGAGGCCCTTCGGGCCCTGAGGGGAAGCTCCGGAGCGGCGCGCGTCCAGGCCATCGATCGGCTGCTGGACTCGGCGGACGCACGGCGCTGCGCCTTTTCCGCCACCCCGCGCGGGCGGCGCCTCGCCGCCGAGCGGCGCCGCCTTCGGGCGGAGGCGGCTGCGCGACGCGTCCGCGCCGAGGCGCTGGGGAACGGCGCCCGAGGGCGCGCGAAGCCCAAGGCGCCGGTCGCCAAGCGCCTGGCGGCCGCCCAGCGTCTGGAGGCGCAGCGGCGCTACGAGCGAGCGGACGCCCTCTACCGGGAACTGCTCGCGGAGGACCCCTACTCGGCCGACGCGGTCCTCGGCCGCGCCCGGGTCGCCCTGGGCCGCGAGCGCTTCCTCGTCTTCCGGCGCGAGACGCAGCGTGCGATGCGCCTCGCCCCCCGCCGGGCCACGGTTTTGCGTGCGTGGCTTGCCTGGGTCGAAGGAGAGGACCCCGTCCCCTTCTTGCGGCAGGCCACGCCCACCGAGCCCCGCCGCCGTGCCCTGCGTGCGCTGCTCGCCCTGGGGCCGCCCTCCCGGCGCGACGACGACCGCGTCCGGCTCTACGCGCGAGGCCTTGCGCCCGCCGCCGCGACCGCCGCCTGGACCGAGGCCACACGCGCCGCCGCCTTGGCGTCCCGTGCCCTCGGGCTCTCTGCGGCGGCGTCGCGGGTGGCGCTCCTCTTGTTCGCCGACCCCAAGGCCCGCCAGGCCTTCTGGAGGCGTTCGGGGCTGCGTCCGACCGCCGCGGGGGTCCTCCGAGGAACCTTCGCCGTTGCCCCGCCCCGGGCCGACGGCGCGACGATCCGGCGCGCCGTCGGCAGCGCGCTCGCCGGGCGCGCCGACCGCGCCCCGGGGTGGCTCGTGGCGGCCCTCCCCGCGGCCTTGGCCGGCGAGACCGGCCGGAGCGGCGCCTCCTTGGCCGACCTCGAGCGGCGGAGCGCCCGCCAGGTCTTGCAGTCGAAGGTCCTCCTGGAGGCTGCGGTGGGCTTCGCCGCCCGCGTGCGCACCGAACAGGGGGCGGCGGCGCTGGGCCGCTACGTGCTCCGGAGAGGTCGCAGGCCTGCGGAGGCCCGGCGGAAGTTGTTGTCGTCAGGGGAATAAGGACGACCTTGCGGGGCTTTGGGGAGATGCGCACACTGCGTGCAAGGCCTGGGTGGTCTGCTTCGTCTAGCAACCTGCCGGGAGGGAGGGCCGCAGGTCACGGATCCTGCGGCTCCTGCGCTTCGCGGTGGAATCGGGAACCCTCGGGGTTGGTTGGGCGACGAGGGGAGCGGCAATGAAGCAAGCGCATGCGGAGCGGCGGCGCCGTCGGGACCGCCGCGGCATGGTCCTGATCATCGTCTTGGTGGTCCTCGCGGTGCTCTCCCTGCTGGTCAGCGCCTTTGCGGTGGTGACGCGCCTCGAGACCGAGGCGGCACGCAACCACCTCGAAGGGGAGCGCGCCCGGTTCCTTGCCTGGAGCGGCCTCGAGGCGGCCAAGTTCGAGCTGCGTCGCATGGGGACGACGCCGGCCTACCCGGCCGCGTGGGTGGCCTACCACCCCGGCGAGCATCCGCAGCCACCGATCGAGCAGGCCACGCACCCTTCCTTCCGGCTGCATCTCGACCCGGTGCCGAGCATCCTCACCGCGTCCCCGGCGCGCGTACCCTATCCGTCGGGCGTGATGGGATCGACCCACTACCGCGACCCCGACAACCCGCAGTTCGGCGGCGACTACTACACGCTGCGCGTCACCGACGCCAACGGCCTCATCTTCCTCAACGACACGAACCCGCATTTGCGGCGCATGCTCGACACCCTGGGGGCCTACCTCGGGCTCTCGACCTCGGAAGTCGGCCGAAAGATCCTGGCAGCGCGTCCCCCTGGCGGCTTCCGCAGCGTCTCGGACATTCGTACCGTCTTCAGTAACCAAGACGACTACCGCGCCATCGCTCCCTTCCTTACTTGCCACGCCTGGATGGACCACAAGGTGGTCGAGATGGGCGAGCAGTACACCGCACCCGACACGGGGCAGGCCACGCGGAGCCTGCGGCCGGCCACGCTGGCCTTGCAGTCCCGCGCGCCCATCAGCCTCAACAGCGCTCCCGTCCCCGTCCTCGTCGCCGTCCTCGAGGGCATTGGCTACAAGGGCTCCCCCGGCGCGCCGGGCGTCTCCGTCTCCCCGGCCCTCGCGGAGACCATCGCCAAGGCCATCGTCGACTACCGCCTGGCCGCGGTCGGCGGTGGGGGCAGCGTGAGCGCCTCGCCGATGACCCCGCAGACGCGCCGCTACGGCTTTCAATCCTGGGGTGAGTTCTACGGCTTCTTGCGCACCATTCCCGGCGTCAGCGAGGAGCTCGCGGCCATCGTGCTGGCCAACTGCAACCCCAACACGGACCTCAACAAGCTCAACCCAGACCTTTCCTACTACCGCCCCGTCGACAAGACCGACCTGACCTCGGCAACCACCGAGCTCTGCCTGGCCTCGGGAGGCATCTTCAAGATCGAGTCCCTCGGCGTGGTGCTCGACGACGAGGGCGAGGTCGTCGCCACCGCCAAGGTCGCGGCCGTCGTTCGGGTCTTCGAGCGCTACGTAGACACCACCCAGGCCGACTTCGAGGCCAACCGCGTCGACGCAGACGCTAGGAACCCGGCGTTTGCGGGCCTGCGCGACCTCACCACCTTGCCCGAGTACCGCAACACCCTCGACAAGGCGCAACTCGACCGGCTGCACGAGGCCGAGTACGACGGACAGGTCTCCTTCAACATGATCACCGAGACCGACGTCTCGGTGGACGGCGTCTTCGCCGGCTACATCCGCGGGCATCTCGACGCCGAGGACACCGCGGACAACCGCATTCCCATGCTTGCTCCCTACCCCTTGGTGCGGGGGGGACCCGAGGGGAACCCGAAGAGCGTCATCGGCGGCAGCAGCGCGCCGAACATCCTCTCTCCCGACTACGCAGGAGGCAGCGACCTCTTCCCGGCGGGCGTTCGGAGCAGCATTGCGCGCGGGCTGGGCTGGGACCAAGCGGATGCCATCAAGACGGTGCACCACGAGGTGCCCCAGTCGGACATCATCCTCACCGACGGCCACGGGAACTACCAGGAGACCCTGGCCACCATCCCCGGCTGGGACTACTTCGCCGTAGACGCCGTGGGCTTCGAACTCTGGTTCAAGCCGGACTTCAACGACCCCGGCTTGACCACCACGGGCCGGCAGTACTTGATCGACTGGGAGGGCGGGGAGCCCGAACCCGCGACCACCTCCTTCGACAGCAGCGACCTCACCTTCGACCCGCAGGACTTCCGCGACGCGGTGCACGAAGTCTACGACGACAACGTGGCCAACTACTTGGCCGCCGTGGTCGCGGGCGGACCCGGACCCGATTCGCCCACGCGCTTCGACGGCATCGAGCACCCCATGGGCGCCCTCGGCATTCCGCCGCCGCCGCCCAGTTCGCTCTTCTACGACGGCGGCCCCTTGCCCTTCGGCAACTTCCCCTACGGGCAGGGCGCCGACGAGACGACCCCGGGCGTCATGCAAGACGCCGAGACCTTCGCGCAGCTCATCGAGGACTACTACACGCAGGCCCTAGCCGACCTGCTCAACGAGAGCATGCGAGAGGTGGAGGAAGCGCCGGAGGAGGACACCACCACCTGGGGCGCCAAGGGACACCTCCAGGTATGGCTCGAACCGGCTGGGCGCGACGGCGTGAGCGAGTACTACACCCTCAAGGCCAGATTCCGCATCGACGCCAAGAACGAAGAGGGAACCTTCAGCGCCGACTACGTGCGCACCTGGACCTACCCCGGCAAGATCCGCGCCGGCACGTGGCATCACCTGTTGTTCAGCTTCTGGGCCCTGCCGCCGCCGGGCGGCGGCGCGCCCCCCGACCGCATGAACTTCGCGGTGGATTCCCCGGACGGGGGAGGGGTGCTCGTCCCCTCCTCCACGACGGTCGCCGCCTACCCCACCGAGCAGCACGCGCAGGCGCGCATCGCCTACGAGGTGGCGCGTTCGGTGACCAACGTGGCGGTGGAGTTCGACCCCGAGGACTACCGGGTGCCCATCGAGTTCCCCTTGGGCGAGATCGTCTCCATTGGGCGCGACAACCGCGGTGGGCGAGCCTTCCGCGGGCTCATCGACAACGTGATCTTCCAGGGCAACTGGCCGAAGGTGCCCGCGCCCGCGGCCACCCCCGACCCGCCCGACCGGCGGCGCTTCGACGACTACCGCCCGTCGCTGGACAAAGTCGTTCAGATCAACCTCGCGACCCCATCCGCGGGCGACGACATCCACCTCTTCTACAACAAGCGCACACCCATCCTCGAATGGGACAAGTCCATCACGGTCATGGGCTACCACTGGACGGCGTGGCGCTATTCCGAGTCGTCTCCGGACGGCTTCCCGGACATCCCCCCGGGCGGGAGCCATCCCGTCGGCTTGATATGAGTGCGCTTTGGCTGGCGCCGGTCCGGCGCCACTCTGCCCCCCTTCCCCGAGGCGCTCGGTGTGACCTTCCCCCCCAACGCCAGCAGCGGTTGGACGGCGAGCATCACCAACGACGAGCACTACAGCGCCGGGAGCAACGTGTTCCTCCTCGACGGACGGGATGCCGGCCGTCTGGGGTTCAAGACACGCCCCGCGCCGCCCCTCAGTTCGACCGAGCAGCCCGAGGAATACTACTACTCGGTGGAGATCGCTCCCTTCAACAAGGCCGCGGACGTCGACCAACTGGGCCCCTTCATGCCGCCCGTGCTCGACGACGTGACCATTTACTACATGCCGTGGGGCGCCGCGCGGGTCCTCCGCGAAGAGGAAGTGATCGATGAGTGAGCGCGGGGTGCGCCTCGGGTTCTTGCTCCTCGTCTTGCTGGGCCTGGGCTCGTCGGTCCGGGCCCAGTCGATGCCAGAGCGGGTCGATTTCTCCAAGCCGCCCTCCGAGGTGGAGGCCTACAACAAGGTGCGCTTTGCCGTGCGCGGCGAGCGGACGGCGAAGGGCCTCGTCCTCACCGTGGAGGGCGAGGCCTACTACCCCGACGGCGCCGTCATCAAGATCGCGCTCCGCTACTGGAAGCAGACCCGCTACCTGACCAGTTGGAAGGTCAAGGTCGAAGACCGGCAGTTCCGAGCGACTCTGAGGCCCGTCCCGCGTCGCCTCCCCGGAGGGGCGCTGACCGTCGAGGCGTGGTTCGCCCTCGCCGAGCAGACGCCGGAAACCAAGCGGGCCATGAAGGACGGGGGCTACTTCTCCTGTTCTCCCCCGTGACGTTACGACCAGCTGAGCGTAGTCCGTGTCGACTACGACCTAGGCGGTGCGAAGGCCCAGGCCGCTTCCGAGCGGGAGGAAAAGGGCGTGTTGGCCAAGACCCTCGCCGCGCTCTTGGCCGCGCGGACCAGCGCCGAGGCCGTCTTCGGGAGAGTGCGTCGCAAGGAGGCCAGCCGGAAGGCAGCCGAGGAGGCCCTCTCCGGCTTGGAATCCGACGTGGCCGCGGCGCTCGAGCCCCTGGGAACGTGGGCCGAGGGACGGACCTTCCTCCTCTTCCCGGCGGAGGCCTCCTCCGTCCAAGCGCTGGCGCAAGACATCCTGGTGGAGGGGCGATTGCACGCCGCGGTGTGCGGGGTGGAGGTCCAGGTCGACGGAGGACCTCGGGTGCGGACGGCCGGGGGACACGCCGGCGCGTTCACCCGCTACGCCGCGCAGCGCGGAGAGGTCGCCGCGCGGGTCGAAGAGCTCAAGGGCTTCTTGGCCGAGGAGGGGACCCTGGATCGCCGCTGGAGGGAGTTGGGAGAGCGCATGAAGCGGCAGGCGGCCGAACGGGAGGCCGCTGCCAAGGGCGGATCGCGATGAGTTGCGCCGCGGCCGCCGCGGAAGTCAAGCTGAGTCGGAGGGGATGTTGTTGGGGAAGGAGTGTGTATGAGGAATGCCTGGAGATGGACCGTCGCCTTCGCGGTCGCGGCGGTCTTGAGTGCCGCGGCCGCGACGCCGGGCTTTGCCTGACCGCCCCCGAAGATCACCGTCCCCCAGATCGACCTGGGGCTGACGGCGACCGGTGGGGGCCTCACCGGAACTTCCTATAGCACCACCAAGAAGGTGATGTAAGGCGCGATGCCCTCCTTCCTTCCCGTGGCCGGCGGCAGCGATCGCCGGCCGCGTGGCTTCACGCTCATCGAAATTCTGATCGCGATCTTCGTGCTCGGCTTCGCCTTCCTCGGCGTGATGTCGATGCTCGTGGGCGCGACCCGCCAGGCGGGGACCGTCGTCGAAGATGGCTACGCCTCCACCCTCGCCAAGTCGGTCTACGAGGCCATTCGGATCGGGGTCCGCGACTTCAGCTTTTCGGTGACCGACACCGACGGGCACGTAGTGAGTGGCTTCTTGCTCGAGCACGAGGGGGTCCCGGGCGCGCCGCCCGCGCTTCCTGCCAACTCCCTCGACGCCAGCGCCCTGAGCGCCTTGCGCGCGAGCGACCACACCATCTTCCTCCCACCGGGTCCGCCGGCCGGCGCGACGGGGAGCAACGAGCTCGTGTTCGTGTTCCCGCGACCCACCGACCCGGCCACGGAGAACGGCTTCAGCAACGGCGCTTCGATGGGACGCGGCAAGAACAACGCCATTGCCCCGGTGCAGACGGACTGGGGCACCGCGACCTTCGACGTGCGCCGCGTCTACTCCCTGGCCCCTCCGCCGGGAACGGTGCCGCCCATCACCGGGGGGGGAGCCGCACCGACGCCCGACCTTTCCGAACAGTACGGCTTCGCCGTCGCCGTACGGAGGCACACCGCTCCCCCCCTCTTGGACGCGAGCGGGAATCCCCTCGATTGGAACGCCCTCGGGCATCTTCCCCGCGGCTACGAGCGGACGGACGGATTGTACGAGGTGCGCGTCCTCGTCTACCGCAACTTCGACCCCAACGTGCAGAGCCAGCAGCACTACCCGGTGGGCGGCGGGAACTTCGTCGGGCTCGTCGCCCTGGACCGTTGATCCATGCGCCCGACCGCACGTCGCTTTACCCTCGTCGAACTGCTCGTGGCCATTGGGATCGGCCTGGTGCTCATCGCCGCCGTGGCGGCCATCACCCAGCAGGTTCAGCGGAGCATTTCGGACTCCACGCGGCGAGAGGACGCGGTCCGCTACGCGCGCGTCGTCCTGGGAGACATCGAGCGCGACGTGGCCAACTTGGTCGGCGCGGCCCAGGCTCCGGATCCCTTCACGGGGAACGTGCTGGAGATCGAGGCCGTGGAGCCCCGAGGCTCGGGGAACCCAGCCCGGGATCGGCTGCGCTTGTTCACCGTGGTTCGGGTCCCGGGCGGCGGCGCTGCAGCGGGTGCCCTCGGGCGCGGCTTCGTCGAGTATTCGCTCGAGGACCTGCGCCCCGATCCGGGAGGAGGACCGCCGCGCGGGACGCTCCACCGGCGCATCCTCGAGTACACGGGCCCGGGGGACACGGCCCCCGTTGCGGCGAGCGTCGACTCGCTCGTGGCCGATGACGTCATCTCCTTCCAGGTCGAGTGGCTCGACGCCAGCGGAACCTACCGGCAGCCCAGCGGCGCCACCGCAGACGGCTCCGCCTTCTCCCAACTGGGCAAGCTCGACATCGTCCAGGACCCGGGGGGCCTGGGTACCCGGGCCAAGGCCGCGAGCGCGGCGCCCGGACAGGCCGCAGCCATCCTCACCCAGACGCCCATCGGCGGGGAACTGTTGCTCATCCGCCCCGGGCTGGGAACGGCGCCGGTGCGCGTGCTCGTGCGGCGGCGCTTGGGAGCGGAGGTGCTCCTCAACGAGCGGCTGCCCGACATGAGCGGGGTGGAGGTGCGGCGCTTCGCCGGTCCCGTCCTGCTGCGCGTCACGCTGACCCTCGTGGTCGGGCGAGGCGGCGACGCCCAGACCGCGCGCTTCTCCAAGACCATCGCCGTTCTCGGGTGACATGAAGCAGGCAAGCATCGGCGTGCTGCTCGTGGCGTGCGCAGGAAGCGTGTGGGCCCAGGCCGATCCGCGCGAGGCCGAACTCGTCCGGATCGCCGTCGATCCGGGCAAGCGGGACATGGAACGGGTGCGGGCCCTGCTCGAAGCACGGCAGCGCGTCTACCAGCGCGACCCGCCGCGGGACGGGCCTCTGAAGGAGGCCTTGGGACCCTTGCTGCACGAGCTGGGCAAGCAGGCCGACGACCTCACGCACGCGCGACTGCAGGCCGCGGCCTTGCAGGCCCTCAAGCCCTTCGCCCCCTGGCCGGACCTAGCGAGCGTGGTGCGTCCCTTCCTGGCAAAGGGGGTGGCCCTGAAGGTCCGCATCGAGGCCCTGATTGCGGTTCGCGACCACGGTGCGCGGGGGCTCGCGGGCGACCTCCTGCCGCTGCTCGACGAGCGGTTGGCGCGCCGCACCAAGGAACGCTTCGAGTTGACCGTAATCGAAGCCGCCAAGGGCCTTCCGGACCCCGAGGCCGCACGGGTCGTGGGGAAGGCCCTGGGCAGTTCGCGGTCTCGGAAGGTCAAGTTGGCCGCCGCGCGTCTGCTCGCGACCAAGCGGGGCCCCGAGGGAAGGCAGGCGCTCCTGGCCGCCTGCGACCCCCGGGGGCGCGACGAGGACGTGGCCGGCGTGGCGGCCCTCTCGCTGATCCGTTACGGCACCCTCGAGGGCGTGGGGCGCCTCGTGCGCCGCTTCGAGGCTCGGGAAGGCAACTCGCAAGTTCTCTACCGGTCCATTTGCCGGTGCGCCTTTCGCGAGGACCGCGGCTTCGCCGGAGTGTCTCCCGATGCCTTCTTCCAGGTCGAGGAGGAGCAGCGAAGGAAGGCCATTGCCGAGGTCCTCGCCTGGTGGGCGAAGACCGAGGGGACGACCCCCGAGGAGCTGATGTTCGCGCAGCTGCGCGACAAGCTGCGCGAGAAGGGCGTCGCCGTGCCGTCGTCCCTCTCGGACAAGGGCACCGTGGATGCGCTCATTGCCGCGCTGGGAGTGGAGCCCCTCAGCCTTCGCTACGCCGCCCTCGACGTTCTGATCCGCCTCACCGGTCGGGGAGATTTCTTTTCGGACTTCCGCAGCATCCTCATCAACCTCGGCGCCAACCGTGTGAAGATGCGCGAATGGGAGCCGACCTACGGATTTACCGATCCCCGCCGGCAGGCCGAACTCCGCAAGGAGCAGGCCCTCAAGGCGGAGCGGTTCCGCCAATGGTGGGACGCGGTGAAGGACCGCGCCGAATGGGACGGGCGGCGTTGGAGGGTCCGCGGCTGAGGGGAGCGCGGTCCGAGGAGGCGCGCCGACGCACCCGGCCCGCGGGGAGCCCCCGCTGAGCCTCCAGGGGCTGCGAACGGGGGACGCGGGGTGAGGACTCCTCCCTGGACCCCCCTTGCCCTGTTCTTCTTCTCGGGCGCCTGCGTCCTCGCCGACGAAGTGCTGTGGGCGCGCGCCTACGGAGTGGCCCTCGGAGCGACCCACACGGCCGAGGCCTTGGTCCTTGCTGCCTTCTTCGCTGCGGCGGCCCTCGGAGCGTGGATCGGAGGGGCCTGGGCCGGGGTCGCGCGCGCGCAGGCCTGGCGACGGTACGCGCTCTGCGAAGCGGCCATCGCCCTGGGGGCGCCGCTTCCCGCCTTGGTCGCGCCGCGCTTGGCGGAGGCGCCGGACGCCGTGGCCTGGCCGGGCGCCCTTGCGTTCCTCGTCTTGCCGGTCGTCGCCTTGGGCGCCTCTTGGCCGGTGATGGTCGCGCTGGCCGCGCCGAGCGGGCGCGCGGTGGGCCGCCTCTACGCGGTCACCACGGCCGGTGGGACGACGGGCGCCTTGGTGGCCTCCTTCGTCGGCATCGAAGCCCTCGGAGTGCGCGGGGCCAGCTTCCTGAGTGCCGGCTGCAGCGCGGCCTTGGCCGCCTGCGCGCTCCTTCTCGCGCGGGCCGAAGCCGTCGCCGGGGCGCCGGCGTCCCCGCTGGCCGCGCCTCCGTCCCGCCTGCGCAGCCCGGTGGGGCTGCGCCCGTGGCTCCTGGGCGGCGTGGGCGGAGCCCTGGCCCTCGCCTTGGAGGTACTCGGGGCGAGGCTGCTCGCCACTCGCCTCCCGCACACCGCCTATTCCTTCGGGGTCGTGTTGGCGACCCAGCTTGCGGCGATGGCCGCCGGCGGCGCGCTCGCGGCGCGCTGGTTGCGGCGGCCGCGCGTCGCCCAAGTCCGCGCCGCCCTCCTTCCGGCGGCGGGCGGCGCCCTTCTCCTCCTCGGGCCGCTCCTCGCGCGCGACGTTCCCATCGCTTCGCCCGCCGGGCTGGGCAGCGAACTGTTGCGCGCCCTCGGGGAGGCCACCGTGTGCGTGGGCGCTCCGGCTCTGCTCTGGGGAAGCCTCTTCCCCTCGGCGAGTGCGCTCCTCGCCCGGGCCGTCGGAGAGCGGCGCGCGCCGCGTCTTCTTGGCCGGCTGGCCGCGCTCAACGCCCTGTGCGGGCTGGGAGGGCTCGTCGTCGCCCACTTCGTGCTGCTTCCCGCGTGCGGGTTGGGCGGGGCCTTCGCCGCTCTGTCCGCGGGAGGGCTCCTGCTGTCGGTTGCCGCGGGAGCGCCCTGGGGACGGGCTGCGCTGCTGGCTGCGGTCACCGCCGCCGTTGCGGTGGGTGCGGTGGGCTACGAAGGCACCTTCCTTCGTCCCGGCGAGCGCGTGGTGGCGGCGCGGACCGGCCCGGCGGCGAACGTGGCGCTCGTCGAGGGTCCGCAAGGCAACCTGCGGCTGGTGGCCAACGGACGCTACACGCTGGGGGACAGCGCCTCGTGGCATTTCCACCGCCGCTTGGGCTGGCTCCCCGCCCTCCTCGCCCCCGGCCCGCGGCGCAAGGCGTTGGTGGTGGGGCTGGCCACCGGCATGACGGCGGCCGGGCTGCGGCAGGGGCTGGAGGCCAGCGGCGCGGGGCGAGGTCGCCCGCAGGTGGTGGCCGTGGAACTGCTGCCCGAAGTGCTCCCGCTGGCTCGGCGCTTCGCGCGCTGGCACCGGGGGCCGTTGCCCCCGGTGGTGACGGGCGACGGGCGACGGGCGCTCGCGCGTGCGGGTCCCCTGGACCTGGTGGTCTACGACCTCTTCCTTCCCTGGCGGCCGGGGACCGCGAACCTGTTCACCCTGGAGGCCTTCCGCAGCGCCCAGCGCGCCGTGGGGGAGGGCGGTGCCGTTGCCGTGTGGTTGCCGCTCCACCAGCTTTCTCCTCGCGGGACGCTCTGGATCCTGGACACTTTCGCCGCCGCGCAGCCCCAGGGGAGGGTCTACGCCGGACGGCTCGAAGCCGATCGCCAGGCCCTCCTGCTCCTCGGGGGTCGAGCGCCCCGCGCGGAGGTCCGTCGGCGTTGGCAGCAAGCCCGCGCTCGAGGAGTCCTGCTCGACGACCCCGTGGCGGAGGTTCCGCCGGACGCCCTCGAGCTCGGGACGCTGGATGCCGTGCGCACGGCCTTGGTGCGCGCCTTTGCCCTCAGCGGCGGAAGGATCCTGCGCGACGACCGCCCCGCGCTGGAATTCGTGGGCGCGCGGGAACGCGCGCGGGGCGCCCTCTTCGACGCCGGGCGTTTCCGTCGCCTGGTGTCCGCCTGCGACCGCGGTCGAGGGGAGCGGGGCGGCCCGCGCCCCTCGGGCGCCGCGCGGGCCCTCCGCGCGGCCTGGGCCGCCCCCGGGGGGGCGCTGGAGGCCTTGCGGGGTGCGATCCGGGACCCCGAGGGCCAGCGCCTGGCCTTCCGCATCGCCCTGCGGGAGGCGGACCGAGCGCGCGGGACGGGGTACCCCCTTCGGGCCGCGCGCCTGCTCGCGCTCGCGATGCAAGCCTTGCCCGCGGAGCGCCGCTGGGGGATCGCTCGGGAGGCCCTGCGCCTGCTCCGGAGCGACCCGGCGCCCGACACGCTTCGCGAGGTCTTGGACCTGGTCCCTGCGGAGGGAGCGGCGGAGGAGGAGCAGGCGCAGGCGCTGGCGGTGGAGGCGGCCCAGCTCTACCTGAGCGCGCGCCGCCCCGCCGACGCGCGGCGGTGGGTTCTGCGCCTGCCCCCGACGCACCCCGCGCGCGCCCCGCTCCTCGTCCTCGCCTTGTGGGGCCAAGGCCGTCGCGACGAGGCACGCACGGTGTATCGGAACGCGGAGGCGCGCCGCCCCGGGGCGACGCGCGCGGTCCTCGAGCGCCTCGGCGCCTGGGAGAGGATCCGCGCCGAGTTCGAGGCGCGCTGAGCCGTTCCGGTCGCCGAGGCCGACGCCCTGCGTCGGGCTCCGACGGAGCGAAGACGACTCCCCGGAATTGCGTCGCCGGTCGCGCTGCAGAGGGTCTGCCACGGGCGGCCGTCCCGTGGCTCCCTCCCGGAAGCCCGGCCACGCGAGGGGAGGTAGGCGGTCGTTCGCCTCAACCGTCGCCGAGGAGGAGGGGAACGAGGCGGTGTGCTTGGGCGCGCACGTCGCGCCGGCCCATTTCGATGAGGCGGTGCGCGAAGGGGGGTTCGAAGAGGAGGTAGCTGATGAGCTCGGCGGCCTCGTTCGGGCTGCCGAGTCCGCCGATGAGGTGGCGAAGGGTTCGCGGGAGGCTGGAGAATTCCTCGAGGGCCATCTCGGCGACGTCGCGCGAAGGCCGCAGGAGGACGGCGTCGACGCGCTCCCAGGGGCTGGGTCCGCCGCGGCAGGCGTGCGCCGCCTGGTTGAGTCGCTCGATGCGTTCGAGGTCGAGGTCCACGGCGTCGAGGAGAACGGCGTCGAGGATGGTCCCCGCGATGCGCGCGATGCTTGGCGGACGCTCGGTGAGGCGGCGGCCCCGGGCGGTGGGCGAGCGCACACCGACCACGACCACCCGCCGCGCTCCGAGCTTGATGGCCGGGCTTACCGGAGCGTAGTTCCGCACGCTCCCGTCGCTCAGGTAGTGGCCGCCGTGGGCGACGGGAGGAAAGAGGACCGGGATGGAGGCCGAGGCGTAGATGTGCTCCAGGGCGATGCGGGCCGGTTCGCTGCGGCGCCGGTTTCTCCGCCAGGGTTCGGCGGGGCCGGCGAAGTAGGTCACGCTCTCCCCGCAGCACAGGTCGGCGGCGGTCACGGCGAGCCCGCGCAGGCGCCCGGCGGCGGTGTGGTCTTCGATGCGTGCGAAGGGGATCCCTTCGAGGAGCGCACGCAGGGGGCGGGTGTCGAGGAGGGCGTTGGCGTGTTTCTCCTCGATGAGCCCGTCCAAGGAGAGCTCCGCGAGCCAGCGTACGCCGATCTTTCCGAGGGTGAGGACGTCGGTGCGGTAGACCTGCTCGGCGCGTAGCTCCGACCAGAACTCCACGAGGCGTCGCGTGGCGTGGGCGAGGTCGTCGGCGTGGGCGGCGAGGAAGGCCGCGTTGATGGCGCCGGCGCTGGTGCCCACGAGGACGTCGAAACAGGTGGAGGCGTCGAGCTCCGCGCACAGCTCGTGGAGGCCGCGGAGGACACCGGCCTGGTAGGCGCCGCGGGCGCCGCCGCCGGTGAGGACGATGCCGAGGGGAGAGGTGGCTCCTTCGCGCACGAGCCCACTCTACATGGGGAGGCCTGCGGCGCGCGGGTCGTCGCCGGCACGAAGAGCGACCGGTCCGCCTCAGGGCCGGATCGCGAAGAGGAACAGGACGCTGCCGTCGGGGAGCCGCGCCCGGACGAAATTGCGGCTCGCTCCGCGCGGGAGGCCCAGGTAGACCTCGCCGACGGACGGAGTGCGCAGGACGAGCGCCGCGCGGAGGGGGGGCTTGTCCTCCAAGCGGACTGCGCTCACTCGACAGGTCTTGGGGGCCGCGGAAGCGTCTGCGGATCCTAGGGGAAGCGCGAACAAGTCGAACTCGGTCGCGCCTTGCCAGGGCAGGGCGTCGAAGTCCACGTCCTGCGAGCGGAGGAGACGGACGCCTTCGCTTGCGGCCGAGGCGGACCGCAGCCGGGCGTAGAGGGCGGGGCCGGGGGTGTCGCGGAGCTCGTCCGCACGCTCCGCCGCGACCCGGTAGAGCTCCAGGCGTGCCCTCAGGGCGGTCTTCGGCTGGTCGACATCCGCCAGCAGCTCCTCGTAGCTGCGGACTTGGTGGGCCAGATGGATCAGGGTCAGACGCCCGGTGTCTGCGGCGTAGAGAATGTTGGCGATGCGAAGGGGATCCCGAGAGAGGATGCCCCGCAGCGTTGCGAAGCTCGTCGCGCCGGTCTCGGGATTCTGCAGGGGGACCGTGTAGCTGACGAAGGCGTCCGGATCGACTTCGTCACCGGGCGCGGCGACCTGGGGCGTCCCGATCCGTAGGGGCGCGTTGCGGACGTGGAGCACCCGCGCCGCGTTCCCTGGGCCCACGACGAGCAGCAGGTCGTGGGCGGAGAGCAAGGCCCGGAGCTGGCTTCGGTCGAGGACGTCGTCTTCTTCCACGTGCACGCGGACCTGCGCCGCCTGCTCGTCGACGGAGAGGGCGAGGCTCCGCGCTTCGGCCCAGGAACGGAGAAGGCTGCGGGGGTCGTGGTCGCCGGCGGAGACCTCGAGGAGCGGGCCGCCGTCGCGGAGGCGGAGGTGCGGTCGGGTGGCAGCGCGCGAGGAGTCGTGGGCGTCGGCCACGACCCGCGGGGAGGTGTCCACCACGCCGCCGCTGCGGGGGGGGATTCGTTCCACGATTCGCGCGGTTGTGGGGCCTTCGCCAGGAGCCGGGGCCCACTCCGCGGGCAGGTCGTAGGCGTGGTCGTGGTCCTCCGCAAGCGCCGCGACCTTGCGGGCGTAGTCTTCTTGCTGCGCGCGGAATTGCTGGTAGGAGACCAGGGCCGCGGCGCCGCCGCCGGCGAGGAGGGTCCCCACCGCGAGCCCGAGCATCGGCCCCAGGCGCGGCCGCCGGGAGCGGGACGGCGGCGAGGCCTCCTGGGGGAGGACCAGCCGCGTTCCCACGCAGCCCGGCGTTGCGCAACCGCCGTGCTCGCCGAAGCAGTCGGGGTGATGCGGCGCGAGGCACACGGCGCAGTAGGCGCCGCCGTGTGGGCCGAAGCGTTCGTGGCAGTAGCAGCAGGCCACCGCCACGTCGATGGGCATTTCGAGCCGCGGCGACCCGGCGTCAGGCCCTCCGGCGGCCAGGGGCTTCTGCAGGGCGGCGGGCTTCTTCAGGGGACGAGGGCTTGGGGACACGATTTCCTCCAGTCGGGCGGCGCGCTCTGCGCAACTCGGGCAGGACTCCAGGTGCTCGGCGTAGGTCGTCGCCTCCTCCTCGTCGAGGAGATCGAGGAGGGCGGCGGGAAGGAGCGCCGCGTGGGCGCAAGGGTCGGCGGAACCCTCAACGGACGCGAGGAGCCGGGCGCCGGCGCGGGAGAGGCGCTCGCGCAGCGCGAGCGGGACCGCCGACCACGTGCGGCAGAGTTCCTCCAGAGGGACCCCGAGGCCTCGTTCGAGGACGAGGGCACGCTCGAGGAGGTCGGCGCCCTCGGGATCGGGGCTGGCGTCGGCGAGGGCTTCGAGCGCCACGTGGCGGGCTGCCTGCAGGGTGCGCCCCAGGCTGGGAGACCCCTTCGCAGCGGCGCGGCGCAGGCTCTCGAGGAGCAGTTCTTCGGCGTCGGGGACGGGACCGAGGAGCGCGCGCAAGTAGGCCGCCACGAGTTCCCCCCACTCGTCGAAGGTCGCCTCCAGGGGACGCCGGGGGGCGCTGCGCAGCACCGCACCGCGGAGGCGCTCTCGCAGGCCTTCGGGCACGGGGGCCGCCGGGGAGGCCCGGAGTTCGGCGAGGAGGTCGGCGTAGCGGGCCTCGAAATGGGTCATGCGTCCCCCTTCGCCAACAGGCTGCGCAGCTTGGAGAGGGCGTAGCGGTAGCGGGAGTGGACGGTCCCCAGGGGGACGCCGGTCCGAGCGGCGATGGCGACCATGCTCAGCCCCTCGTGCACCCGCAGGTGCACGACCTCCCGCTGGGTGGGCGGGAGGGCGGCGAGGGCCTCTTCGAGGTCGCAGCGCTCCAGGGTCGGCGGGGAGGCGACCGCGCGCGCCGCGTCGCGACCGAGGTCCGCGCGTGCGCGGGCCTCGACGACGCGGCGCCGGAGCCGCTTGTAGGACAGGTTCCGCACGGTGCGCGCCGCGTAGCCGTCGAGGCGCGCGGGGTCCGCGAGGAGGTCTCTGCGTCCCCAGAGGCGCAGGAAAGCCTCCTGCACCACGTCCTCGGCAGCGGCGGCGTCTCCGAGGATGGCCTGAGCCAGCCGGTAGCTCGCGGGCCCCACGCGCTCGTAGAGGGCGTCGAAGTCGCGCGCGTCGGCGCTGCTCGCCTCCACCGAGACCTCCTGGATCGACCCGTTCACACCGGCATCACCCGCGAGGCCGGGGAATGCATCTACCACGATCCACGGCGGCGCGAACGTACCCTAAGTCCCCTTGCCGCAAGTCACGCACCGGGGGGCGCGTCCCTGCATTGGCAGGATGTCCGCTGGTTGGCCCGAAGGCGGGCGCGCGTTGCCCCGGTTCCTGCGGCACGGTAACGTCGCCTCATCACCGGAACCCCCAACCACGAGGAGAGGCCATGCTCGACTCCGTTTTGACCGCCCTTCGCCATCGGTTCCCCGCCGAGGAGGCCCAGGCCCACTGCGACGGCCCTTGCGGCGTCTACGACCCGGCCGACGCCCGGATCAAGGCCGAGGCCGTGCTCTCCATGACCAAGAAGATCCTGGCGCTGGAAATGCCGCAACCCTCGGACACCAAGGCGATGATCGGCTACATCAACACCCTGACCCGCTACATCGCCATCAAGGAAGAACAGGCGCAGAAGACCAAGGAAGAACTGCTCATCCTCTGGACCGACTTCTTCAAGCCCCAGCACCTCGAGGCCTTCCCGAACCTGCACGAAACCTTCTGGAAGGCAGCGAAGCTGTGCTCGGCGTGCAAGGTCGAGGTGAACCTCGAGAAGGCCGAGGAACTGATGGCCGCCGTCAAGAACATCCACGACATGTTCTGGAAGGCCAAGGGCCGCGAAGTCCCCTACTACACCGCCAGCTAGCGGCGCAGCGCAGGGGACCCACCATCGCTTCCTTCCCCGGTCGCGACCCCGAAGTCGAGGAACCCGCTTGCGCCCCCTCCGCCGACGAGGGGGCGCGGACGGCCCGCAAGGTTGCTCCCGCGTTGCCACCGCGAGCGGACGAGGTCCCCGCGGCGGGAGCGCGGGAGTTGCTCGCCTGGTTGTGCAGGCTTCGGCGTCGCATCCGCGTCGGCGGGGGGAGCATGCGACCCACCCTTCGTCCGGGCGAGGAAGTGCTCGTCGATCCACGCGCCTACCGCCGGCGCGCGCCGCGCGCCGGCGAGCTGGTTCTGGTCGGACACCCCTACCGCCGCGACCTGTTGCTCGTCAAGCGCGTGGCCTGGGTGGACGCGACGGGCCGGGTCTTCGTGGTTGGCGACGATCCGCTCGAGAGCACCGACAGCCGCAGTTTCGGGCCCCTGGGGCGTGAGCTCCTGCGGGGCCGAGTTACCTCGCGCTTGCCTCTTTGCCTCTGACCGGGGAAGGGGTCGGCCCCGCACGCCGAGACAGCGCGCGAAGCGCCTCGGAGCCCCCTGGGGAAGAGGCGGACGGGCCCGATCAGAAGGCGTCGTGGCAGGCTGCGCAGGTGCGGTCCGTCGCGGCGAAGAGCCGCTCCGCCGCCGCGGCGTCGCCCGCCGCCACGGCCTCGCGCAGCGCGGCGACCTGCGCCATGGCCTGGGCTCGCAGGGCGGGGTAGGGGTCTTCGTCGCTGTGGTCTCGGACCGCCGGATCCTCGAACCCCCGGGCGACCGCGGCGAGGTGTTCCTCGGCGGCGGCGAAGCGGGCTGCCTCGGCGTCGGCGCGCGCGGCCTGGTAGTGCTCGTCGATGTCTTCCATCGCGCGGAAGATGGCGCACCCCGTAGCCAGCGGAAGCGCAAGCGCCAGGGCGGCGAGGCGACGCCTCCGCAGCGAGGGTCGATGTTCTCCCACCATGGGTCCCCTCCGAGGGCGACAGGGTAGAGCGCAGCCGCGTCCGAGGCAAGGCGAGCGGCGCTGGGCGCTCTTCGGGCTGGCATCCGGCGTGGGTCTCCCTAGACTGTCGCTCATGTACCCTCTGCTCATCGGCGGGTCGCTCGGGACCGCGGTCCTGCTCAGCCTGCTCCTCATCCCCAAGGAGCCGTTCTACTTCTCCGGCCCCATCCTCGGGCTGATCGCCTTTCTGCCCACCTTCATCCTCCTCTCGCGCTGGGTGGGCAACAAGATCGCCCCCCTCTTCGAACTCGCCCAGCGACAGGTCAAGGACGGCAAGGTCGAGCAAGCGCTGCAGACCTTCGAGAAGATCCTGGCCTACAAGCGTTGGCAGCTCTACCTCGAGGCGCAGGTCAACACGCAGATCGGGAGCCTCTACTACGCGATCGGAGAGGACAAGAAGGCCCTCGAACACCTCGAACGCGGGTATCCCCGCGCAGCCGAGGGGCATCTCTTGCTCGCGGCCCTCCTCTACCGCGAAAAGAAGGCAGGCGAGGCCTGCGAGGCCCTGGAGCGGGGCATCCGATTCAACAAGAAATCCGCCATCCTCTACAACGTGCTCGCCTGGATGCTCGACAAGGAGGGCAAGCGCGACGAAGCCATCGCCGTCCTCGAGCGCGGGCTGAAGGCGACCAAGGGGAACGAGGAGACGGCCGCCAACCTCGAGCGCCTGCGCGCGGGGAAGAAGATGTCGATGAAGGGCTTCGGGCAGCTGTGGTACATGCTCAAGTTCGAGAAGCCCTCGGGAATGGTGCAGGGCCAGCCCTTTCGCAAGGGCTTCCGGCAGCCCCCGAAAGGCAAAGGCCGCGCCCGCAAACGCAGGTAGGGGGGGAGGGGAAGGCGGGGGCTGCGTTGCTCCTCGCTTGCGATCCAAAGATCGCGGCGCGTCGTCGCGCCTTGCCCCCACCTCCCCCTCCCCCCCTACCGGTCGGGTGGACCACCGCGAGGGGAAGGCGGGGGCTGCGCCCGTCCCGCTTG